>JAZJZQ010000159.1:0-5680 GCA_040389625.1 Pseudomonadota bacterium
GTGGCGGCAGCGCTTGGGTCAGATTTTACGCTCAACGCGGCGCTCGCGTCTGCCCCTGTGTGATGTTGCACGCTTGGGGCCGCAAATAAAAATGATGCGTTTGCGCGCCAGGCTAGGCGCCAACCGGAGCGATAGCCAGCTATCGCGAGGATTGGCAACGACGCATGGCACGCAAAGGCGCATTTTTATGCGGCAACAAGCGTGCAACATCACACACAATGTAACGAAATATTCCGCCTGGCCAAGACTGACTTCCCCCTTAACAGCGAGACCTGATCCCCGATGCCAGAATTGCCAGAAGTTGAAGTCACCCGCCGCGGCGTGGCGCCCTACCTGGAAGGGCGCACCGTGCGGGCCGTGGTGCAGCGCCGCGACGGCCTGCGCTGGCCGTTTCCGCCGCGCCTGCCCGACGAGCTGCCCGGCCACCCGGTGCGCGCCACCGGGCGGCGCGGCAAGTACCTGCTGCTGCACTTCGACCATGGCACGCTGATCATCCACCTGGGCATGTCGGGCCACCTGCGGGTGCTGCCGGAGCATGTCGCACCGGGCAAGCACGACCATTTCGACCTGGTGGTCGACGGCCCGGACGGACTGCAGGTCCTGCGCATGACGGACCCGCGCCGCTTCGGCGCCGTGCTGTGGCATGGCAAGGACGAGGGCGAGCTGGCCCAGCACGTGCTGCTGCGGGGCCTGGGCGTGGAGCCGCTGGAGGATGGCTTTTCCGGCCAGCTGCTGTACGCCCACACGCGCGGGCGCAGCGCCGCCGTCAAGCAGGTGCTGCTGGCGGGCGATATCGTGGTCGGGGTGGGCAATATCTATGCGTCGGAAAGCCTGTTCCGGGCCGGCATCAACCCCAAGACGCCAGCCCGCCGCATCAGCCTGGCCCGCTACGACAAGCTGGCGCAGGCCGTGCGCACCGTGCTGGCCGAGGCCATTGTCCAGGGCGGCAGCACCCTGCGCGACTTTATTAGCGTGAACGGCCAGTCCGGCTATTTCCAGCAGTCCTATTTCGTCTATGATCGTGCTGGCGTGCCGTGCCGGGTGTGCGGCACGCCCGTACGCCAGATCAAGCAGGGGCAGCGTTCCACCTTCTATTGCGTCGTATGCCAGAAATAGCAAAAACATTAACGGACCAGCCGGGCAAAGGGAGCATCATGGTGCGGGATTTCCAACAATACAGTGCGTGGCGCGAAGGGGTCGTCACGGCCTTGAAGAACTACCAGGGCTGGGTCAACGGCGCCGAACTGGTGGACCAGGCCACCGAGCAGCGCATCGCGCGCACGCTGGCGCGGCTGGCCGACGACAAGCTGTCGGTGGCCTTCGTGGCCGAATTCTCGCGCGGCAAATCGGAACTGATCAACGCCATCTTCTTCGCCGACTATGGCCAGCGCATCCTGCCTTCGGCCGCCGGCCGCACCACCATGTGCCCCACGGAGCTGATGTACGACCCGGCTTGGCCGCCCTCGATCCGCCTGCTGCCGATCGAGACCCGGGCCGAGAACCTGTCCACCAGCGACTACCGCGACCAGCCCGGTGCCTGGACCGTGATCCCGCTCAACCTGGAAGCGGGCCAGGACATGCACGAAGCGTTCAAGCAGGTCAGCCTGACGCGCCACGTGCCCGTGGCCGAAGCCAAGCGCTACGGCCTGTACGACGATGAAGACCCGGACATGCCCGTCACGCTCGACAACGACGGCCTGGTCGAGATTTCCCTGTGGCGCCACGCCATCATCAACTTCCCCCACCCGCTGCTCAAGCAGGGCCTGGTGATCCTCGACACGCCGGGCTTGAACGCCATCGGCACCGAGCCGGAACTGACGCTGAACCTGATCCCCAACGCGCACGCCGTGCTGTTCATCCTGGCCGCCGACACGGGCGTGACCAAGAGCGACATCGAAGTGTGGCGCAACCACATCGGCGCCGGCGCGGGCCGGCTGGTGGTGCTCAACAAGATCGACAGCATGTGGGACGAGCTGCGCAGCGACGCCGAAGTGAACGCCGAGATCGAGCGCCAGCAAACCCACGCGGCCCACATGCTGGGCCTGGAGCCGCGCCAGGTGTTCCCCGTCTCGGCCCAGAAGGCGCTGGTGGCCAAGATCAACGCCGACCCGGCCCTGCTGGCCAAAAGCCGCCTGCCGGCGCTGGAGCAAGCCCTGTTCAACGAGCTGATCCCGGCCAAGAAGGATATCGTGCGCAAGCAGCTCAGCGCCGAACTGCACGCGCTGAGCGCGGCCCAGCTGTCCATGATCACCACCCGCATCCGCGACATCGTCGAGCAGCTGCATGAACTCAAGAGCCTGCGCGGCAAGAACCAGAGCGTGATCTCGCACATGATGCGCCGCATCGACGTGGAAAAAAAGGAGTTCGATGCCAGCCTGTTCAAGCTGCAGGCCACGCGCTCCGTGTTCACCCGCCTGTCCACCGAGCTCTACACGTGCATGGGCATGGACCTGGTGCGCGACGACATCGAGCTGGTGCGCGCGGAAATGCAGCGCAGCCGCTTCTTCACGGGCGTGCGCGAAGCGGTGCGCCAGTACTTCGAACGCATCCGCGCCAGCCTGGACGCGGCCGACGCCAAGACGGTGGAAATCGCCGACATGATGGGCGTGATGTACCGCCGCTTCTCGAATGAACACGGGCTGACGCTGGCCATGCCCATGCCATTCACGCTGGAGCGCTACCGCAACGAGATCGCCGCCATCGAGGCCATCTATGCCCGCCAGTTCGGCACGGCCACCCTGCTCACCACCAGCCGCGTGGTGCTGATGGAGAAGTTCTTCGACACCATCGCCTCGCGCGTGCGGGCCTGCTTCAAGGCCGCCAACAACGACGCCGAAGCGTGGCTGAAGGTGATCATGGCGCCGCTGGAGGCGCAGATACGGCAGCACAAGGACCAGCTCAAGCACCGGCTGGCATCGATCCAGCGCATCCACGATGCGACCGACAGCCTGGAACAGAAAATCGACGCCTTCGAAGCGGGCCAGCGCGAGCTGGAACTGCGCAAGGCGCGTCTCAACGAATTGGCGGGCAACATCAGCATCGCGATCAACGCGGAATTCGTCGCGCTCGACGCGGCCGCCTGAGGAACAGCATGAAACGTTTGGATTACCCGTGCGCGCCGGCCGGCGCGGCGGACCTGGAACCGGCCCCGGAGCAACTGGTCGACCCCACTTTTTCCGCCGCCATCATCGCCTGGCAGCGCCAGCACGGCCGCCACGCGCTGCCGTGGCAGAACACGCGCGACGCCTACCTGGTGTGGCTGTCCGAGATCATGCTGCAGCAGACCCAGGTCAGCGCCGTACTCGGTTATTACGCCCGCTTCCTGGCGCGCTTCCCTACCCTGCACGCGCTGGCCGCGGCGCCGGTGGAGGACGTGATGGCGCAGTGGAGCGGCCTGGGCTACTACACCCGCGCCCGCAACCTGCACAAGTGCGCCCAGCGCGTGGTGGCCGAGCATGGCGGCGTGTTCCCCTCCGACCCGCGCCTGCTGGCCGAGCTGCCCGGCATCGGCCGCTCGACGGCGGCCGCCATCGCCGCGTTTTCCGGCGGGGTGCGGGCCGCCATCATGGACGGCAACGTCAAGCGCGTGTTCGCGCGCGCCTTCGGCATAGCCGCCTACCCGGGCGAGAAAAAAGTGGAGGAAGCCATGTGGCGGCGCGCCGAGGCGCTGCTGCCGGAACAGGGCATCGAGGCCTACACCCAGGGCTTGATGGACATGGGCGCCACGCTGTGCACGCGCAGCAGTCCGTCGTGCGAACGCTGTCCGCTGCAGGCGCGCTGCGTGGCGCTGGCCACGGGCCGCACCGCGCAGCTGCCGGTGCGCAAGCCGAAGAAGGCCAGTCCGGAAAAGCATGCCACCCTGCTGGCCATCATCGACCAGGGCCAGGTGCTGTTGCAGCAGCGGCCCGCCAGCGGCATCTGGGGCGGTCTGCTGTCGCTGCCGGAACTGGACGGCCACACGCTGGCCGAAGACGACCAGGTGGCGCCGGCCGCCGACGCGGCGTTGATGGCGGCCGTGGCGCAGTTCGGCGAGATGGAGTCGCATGAACGGCTGTCGACCATCACCCACGTGTTCACGCATTACAAGCTGCACATCGCGCCCTACCGGGTGACGCTGGCGCGGCGCCATGCGCTGGCCGCCGGCGACGGTCACCAGTGGCACGACGGCGCTACGCTGGCCGAGGCGGCGCTGCCGGCGCCGGTCAAGAAACTGCTGGTGGAATTGCTGGGGGATGGGGCTGCGGCGCAGCGGCGCATGTTCTAGCGCATGTAGTGGACGACGGTGACGATGGCGATGAAGAAGGCGAGATGGGTGGCCACCACCCACTTCAGCATGCTGTTGCCGAGTTCCTTGATTTCGACACGCACTTCGCCGAACTGGCGCTGCACCTCGCCGAACCGCTGCTCGACAGCGCGGAAATTGTCCGCCATCTCTGCGCGCAACGCGCTAATCTCGTTGCCCGCCCCGGCAAACTCATCCCGCTTGACGTAATTGGACTGGATCACGGCCACCTCGGTTTCAACCGTGCTGATCCGCTCCTCCATCACATGGATACGTTCGCTGGTCTGCTCATCCATGACAAGTCCCCCATCCGAGACTTTCATCTTTATCCACGACGCGACAAAGGTCAAGCGGCGCACGGGCAGCCATTGCGCCGTATCAGGCAGGCTTACAATTCCTCGAGCGAGAACAGGCGGCGGTGTTCGCGGATGGCGTAGCGGTCCGTCATGCCGGCGATGTAGTCGGCGATCTTGCGGGCCCGCTTGTCAGGATCGCCCGACTGGTCCTGGTAATCGGGCGGCAGCAGCACGGGCTCGGCCATGAAGGCATCGAACAGTTCGCGCACGATGCGGCTGGCCTTCACCCGCATGCGGTTGACCTGGTAATGCTGGTACAGGTTGGCGCGCAGGAAGCGCTTGAGCTCGGTGGCATCCTTGCGCATGGGGTCGGAAAAACGGATCAGCGGCGCACTGGCCCGCACGGCCTCGATATCGGCCGGCGCCGCGTCGGCCAGCAGCTGGCCGGAGGTGACGATCAAGTCGTCGGCCAGGGCCGTGATCAGGCGCCGCAGCGTTTCGTAGATGGCGCGCCGGCCGGCCAGGCCGGGATAAGTCGCCTGCACGTCGCGCCACAGGCGGGCGAAGAAATCGACCTGCTCCAGCTGGGTGATGGTGATCAGGCCCGAACGCAGGCCATCGTCGATGTCGTGGCTGTTGTAGGCGATCTCGTCGGCCAGGTTGGTCAGCTGGGCTTCCAGCGACGGCTGGCTTTTCTTGATGAAGCGCTCGGCCACCGGTCCCAGCAGGCGGGCATTGGTCAGCGAGCAATGCTTGAGGATGCCTTCGCGCGTCTCGAACATCAGGTTCAGGCCGTCGAAGGCGCCGTAATGCTCCTCCAGTTCGTCCACCACGCGCAGGCTTTGCAGGTTGTGCTCGAAGCCGCCATGGTGCCGCATGCATTCGTTGAGCACGTCCTGGCCCACGTGGCCGAACGGCGTGTGGCCCAGGTCGTGGGCCAGCGAAATGGCTTCCACCAGGTCTTCGTTCAGGCGCAGGTTGCGCGCCAGCGAACGGCCGATCTGGGCCACTTCCAGGCTGTGGGTCAGGCGGGTGCGGAACAGGTCGCCCTCGTGGTTGAGGAAGACCTGGGTCTTGTATTCGAGCCGGCGGAAGGCCGAGC
>JAZJZQ010000160.1:0-5777 GCA_040389625.1 Pseudomonadota bacterium
GCGCCGCGGTAGTAGACCATGCGCGGCGCGTCGCCGGCCGTGATCTTCAGGTAGGGATAGGACTTATCGTCGCGGAACAGGATGTTGAAGCGCGGGTGCAGCGTCTTGATCAGGTTGTTTTCCAGGATCAGCGCTTCGGCCTCGCTGTGGGTGACCGTCGTTTCCAGCCGCGCGATGCGCTCGACCATCATGGCGATGCGGGGGCTGGCCAGGTTCTTCAGGAAGTAGCTCGACACGCGCTTCTTCAGGTCGCGCGCCTTGCCCACGTAGAGCACATTGTCGGCCGCGTCGAAATAGCGGTACACGCCCGGCAGGTTGGGCAGCTTGGCCACGGTGGCCAGCACCTGCGCGCGCGGATCGGGGACGCTTGCCTGTTCGTTTGCTTCGTTCATTTCCTGGTACCTGTTACCTGTTTCAGCCGGCCTGTTCGACGATGACGAAGGCGACGGCATATTCTTCCTCGTCGCTGATGCTTACCTGCGCCGACAGCCCCTTGTCCTGCATGAACTGCTGCAGCACCCCGCTGCAGACGATGACCGGCTTGCCGCTGGGGTCATTCAGCATCTGGGCCGCCGGCCACGTCATCGGCATGCGCAGGCCCAGGCCGATGGCCTTGGAGAACGCTTCCTTGGCGGCGAAGCGGGTGGCCACGAAACGGATGCCGCGCGCCGCGTTCTTGGCCTTGCGGGCATGGTATTTCTCCATCTCCTGCGGCCCCAGGATCTTTTGCGCGAAGCGGTCGCCGTGCCGCTCCAGCGCCGCGGCGATGCGCGGGATGCGGCAGATGTCGGTGCCGACCCCGTAAATCATTTTGCGCCCTGCCCCAGCCGCGTGGACACCATGATGGCCTTCATCTCGCGCACGGCGTTTTCCCAGCCCGCGAACACGGCATGGGCCACGATGGCGTGGCCGATATTGAGTTCGGCGATCTCGGGAATGGCGGCAATCGCCTGCACGTTGGTGTAGTGCAGGCCGTGGCCGGCGTTGACCTTGAGGCCGCGCCCCACGCCGAACAGCACGCCGGCCTTGATGCGCTCCAGTTCCGCCGCCTGCTCGGCGCCTTCCGTGTCGGCATAGCGGCCCGTATGGAGCTCGATCACGGGCGCGCCGATGTCGGCGGCGGCGGCGATCTGTGCTTCGTCGGCGTCGATGAACAGGCTCACGCGGATGCCCTCGCCCTGCAGCTGGCGCACGGCCGCCTGCACGGCCTTGAAGTGGGTGACGACATCGAGGCCGCCTTCGGTGGTCACTTCGGTGCGTTTTTCCGGCACCAGGCAGACGTCGGCCGGCTTGATGCGGCAGGCGAAGGCTATCATTTCCTGGGTCACGGCCGCTTCCAGGTTCATGCGCGTCAGCAGCTGGGGCGCCAGCGCGATCACGTCCGCGTCCTTGATATGGCGCCGGTCTTCGCGCAGGTGCAGGGTGATGCAGTCGGCCCCGGCCTGCTCGGCCAGCAGCGCGGCGCGGATAGGGTCGGGATAGCGGGTGCCGCGCGCATTGCGCAGGGTGGCTACGTGGTCGATGTTGACGCCCAGGTCGATGACGGGGCCGGCAGGCTGGAGAAAGCTCATTGATTTATACCGTTTATCAGGTTAACAGTTCAAGGCAGTTTTAAGCAGTTTCAGTAGTGTAAAGCGGTTTAAAGCTGCATCAGGTCGATCAGGATCTGGCGCGTGTTGAGCGGCGCGCCGCCCAGGTGGTGCGCCAGCAAAAAGCGCATCAGCTGCTTGCTCTGGGCCTGGGTGGCTGCGTCGCTGTAGTCTGCGCGCTCCATGTCGAGCAGGGTCTTGCCGGCCACACGCGGCCAGCTGTCGCTGGCGCGCTCGGGACGGGGGCCACGCTCCGGGTCCACCACGTACAGCCGGTCGGCCACGATGGCTTCGCGGCTGGCCGTGCAGCGCGTCAGGTCGGCCGCCACGCCCGTTTCCTTGAGCAGGGCCAGCTCGAACTTGCGCAGCACGATGGGCGCCGGCTCGTTGTGGGCCAGCTGGTTGAGCGTGGCCACGTAATGGTCGAACAGGGCCGGATGGGCGTCGTCGCGCGCCAGCAGCTTGACCAGCAGTTCGTTCAGGTAGAAGCCGCACAGCAGCGCCGTCTTTTCCAGCGGCAGCATGCCGCCCACCCATTCGGCGCTGGTCAGCACGCGCAGCTCGGATTTGCCGCTCCAGCCCGCCTGCAAGGGCTGGAAGGTCTGCAGCACGCCGCGCAGCTGGGAATGGGGCCGCTTGGCGCCCTTGGCGATCAGGGCCACGCGGCCGTAGTCGCGCGTGAACATGTCCACGATCAGGCTGGTTTCCTTGTACGGATAGCTGTGCAGCACGAACGCCGGTTGGCCGCTCACCCTGGTGCCGAAGGTGCGCTCGCGCGCGGGCGGGCGCGGGCGGCGGGCGGGCGCGGCGGCCGATAAAACAGCTGAACCCGTGTCCGCCCCGGCGCCGGGCGCCGCGGTGGACACGGGCTCAGCCGTATCGTGGTCTGCTGTCAGCGTGGACATGCGTGTGCCGGGATTCCTTGGCGCTTACTCGTAACCGTAGGCGCGCAGGCCCGCCTCGTTGTCGGCCCAGCCCGATTTGACCTTGACCCAGATTTCCAGGTAGACGGGACCGCCGAACAGTTTTTCCATGTCCAGCCGGGCCTGGGTCGACACTTCCTTCAAGCGTGCGCCCTTGTCGCCGATGATCATGGACTTGTGGGTATTGCGCTCGACCAGGATGGCGGCGAACACGCGGCGCAGATCGCCCTCTTGCTCGAACTTCTCGATCAGCACCGTGCTGGTGTAAGGCAGCTCGTCGCCGACGAAGCGGAACAGCTTCTCGCGCACGATTTCCGAGGCAAGGAACTTCTCGCTGCGGTCCGTGATGTCGTCCGGGCCGAAGATGGGATCGTTCTCGGGCAGGAACTTCTTGATCTCGTTCTGCAGTCCGTCGAGCTGGAAGCGCAGCTTGGCCGACACCGGCACGATGGCCGCGAAGTCGAACAGCGCCGCCACTTTCTGGGCGAACGGCAGCAGCACGGCCTTGTCCTTGACGCGGTCCGACTTGTTAATCACCAGCACCACAGGCACTTGCTTGGGCAGCAGGTCCAGCACTTCCTGGTCGGCCGGGCCGAAGGTGCCGGCCTCGATCACGTACAGGATCAGGTCGGACGAGATCAGGGTGTTGGTCACCGTCTTGTTGAGCGTCTTGTTCAGCGCGTTCGAATGGCGGGTCTGGAAACCGGGCGTATCGACGTAGATGAACTGGGCATCGTCCAGGGTCTGGATGCCCGTGATGCGGTGGCGCGTGGTCTGCGCCTTGCGCGACGTGATGCTGACCTTGGCGCCGATGAGGGTATTCATCAACGTCGATTTGCCCACGTTGGGGCGGCCGACGATGGCGATATAGCCACAGCGGAAGGGAGCGGGAGTGGGTGCGGTAGTCATGCTGGTCGATTCTATCAAGGTGTTACGTGTTGGCCAGCTTGCCCGTGGCCGTGGTGGCGGCGGCGGTGTCCGGCTGGGCCGGGGCGGCGTCGCTCTGGATGGTGGCGATGCCGGCCAGTTTGAGCTGGGCCGCGCGCGGCTTGGCCTTGCGGCTGGACGCGGGCGTTTTCACCAGCGCCTGCTCGGCCACTTCCAGCGCCAGCTTGGCCGCGGCCTGTTCGCCGGCGCGGCGGCTGCCGCCCCGGCCATAGACCTGGATGCCCAGCTTGGGCACCAGGCATTCGATCTCGAATTCCTGGCTGTGCGCGGCGCCATGGGTGGCTACCACATTGTACAGCGGCAGCGAGATCTTCTTACTTTGTAAGAATTCCTGCAGCAGCGTCTTGGCATCCTTGCCCAGCGTCTGGGGATCAACCGAGTCCAGGATGGGGATGTAGAAGGCCCGGATCGCGTCGCGCGCGGGGTTGAAGCCGCCGTCGAGGAAGATGGCGCCCAGCAGCGCTTCCAGCGTGTCGGCCAGGATGGACGGCCGGCGGAAGCCGCCCGACTTCAGTTCGCCCTCGCCCAGGCGCAGGAACTGCGACAGCTCCAGCTTCTGGGCGATTTCGTACAGCGACTGCTGCTTGACGAGGTTGGCGCGCAGGCGCGACAGGTCGCCCTCGTCGATGGAAATGTAGCGTTCGTACAGGATGGACGCGACCACGCAGTTGAGCACGGAGTCGCCCAGGAATTCCAGCCGTTCGTTATGCAAACTGCTGTGGCTACGGTGCGTCAAGGCTTGCTGCAACAGGCCAGCATCCTGGAACGTATAGCCTAAACGGGTTTGCAAGAGCTGAAGATTCATCGTCGGTTCAGTAAGTGTGTGTCTGTAAAGCTTTATTGGTCGGCCGAAGCCGCCGGCGCGCCGCCCTTGGCGGTGGAGCCGGCGTATTCGAGCAGCAGGCTGGCCGGGCCGAACAGCGGGATCTTCTTCTCGTAGGCGAAGCTCACTTCCATCTCGTTGTTTTCCTTCGAGATGATCAGGTCCTTGCCAGTGATCGAGGTGATGTAGCCGACGTCGGCATTGGCATCGAACGAAGCCTGGATTTCGCGCACGGTGGAACCGGCATTCTTGGCCTTGATGATGGCGTTCTGGATCGCCCGGTATTCCGTGTAGGTGGGCACGATCTTCATGGCCAGCACGCCCAGGAAGCCGAGCACGGCCAGGGTGATGATCAGCCCCACCAGGGAGATGCCGCGTTGCCGCTTGCCGCTATGCTTGATGCCCACCATGCTCGCTCCTTAGTGTATGCCGCCGATGCGGCGCAGGTTGCTCAGGTTCATCCAGACGAAGAAGGCCTTGCCCACGATATTCTTGTCCGGCACGAAACCCCAGTAACGGCTGTCGGCGCTGTTGTCGCGGTTGTCGCCCATCATGAAGTAATTACCCTCAGGAACGACGCACGTGAACCCTTCATAATTGTAGGAGCACGCATCGCTGTGCGGGAACGGCTTGACGTCGGCCAGGTTCAGGGTCGGCGCCTGCTCGTTGTTGAGGATCTTGTGCGACACGCCCGTCAGGTTCTCCAGGTACTGCTTGTTGTAGACCAGGTGCTCGTCGTCCAGGTAATCGTCCATCGGCGCGTACGACACGGCCTTGCCGTTGACCGTTAAGCGCTTGTTTTCATACGTAATTTTATCACCGGGCACGCCAACCACACGTTTGATGTAATCCTGGGTCATGTCCTTGGGATACTTGAACACCATCACGTCGCCGCGCTGCGGGTTGTTGACTTCGATGATCTTCTGGTTCAGCACGGGCAGGCGAATGCCGTAGGTGAACTTGTTCACCAGGATCAAGTCACCCACCAGCAAGGTCGGCACCATGGACGAGGACGGAATCTTGAACGGCTCGTACAGGAACGAGCGCAGGAAGAACACCAGCGCGATGACGGGGAAGAAGCTGCCCGAATACTCGATCCACGTAGGCTGGCGCAGCAGCGCATGCTCGATAGCGCTGCGGCTGCTGGTGTTGTCGAGCTTGATGCCATCGGCCGTCAGCTTGGCATTGCGGCTGTCATAGTCGGCCAGGGCGCGGTCGGCCGCCAGGCGGCGCTGTTTGGCCAGGTAGAACACGTCCAGGAACCAGATGACCCCGGTCACCACCATCAACACGAACAGAATTAAAGCAAAGTTTCCTAAAATGACTTGCAGGTTCATTTCTCATCCACTTGTAAGATTGCCAGGAACGCCTCTTGTGGAATCTCGACCGAGCCCACTTGCTTCATGCGTTTTTTACCTGCCTTCTGTTTCTCCAGCAGTTTCTTCTTACGGCTGATGTCGCCGCCGTAGCACTTGGCCAGCACGTTCTTGCGCA
>JAZJZQ010000161.1:0-1657 GCA_040389625.1 Pseudomonadota bacterium
GCTGGTTTTTCAGAGGGCGGCGGCGTAGATGGCGCGGGCGTCGCTGCGGGTGAGGGGACGGGGGTTGTTGCCAAGCAGCCGGGTCTGCTGCATGGCTTCGTCGGCCAGGCGGTCGAGATCGGCCTCCTGGATGCCGACCTGCTGCAGCGTACGCTCGATGCCTGTGATGATGGCAATTTGTTGCATTGCAATAACCAGCGCTTCCGCCCGCGCTTCCGCGCTGCCGCTGGCCTGGGGCACGACGATGGCGGCCAGTTCCGCATATAGCCCGGCCGCTTCCGGTGCGTTGAAGCGCAGTACGTGTGGCAGCACGAGTGAATTGGACAGGCCATGGGGGACATGGAAGATGCCGCCTATCGGATACGCCAGCGCATGCACGGCCGCCACGGGCGCGTTGGAGAATGCTTGCCCGGCCAGCATGGCGCCCAGCAGCATGGCTTGCCGCGCGGCCAGGTTGCGGCCGTTTTCGCAGGCATGGATCAGGTTGGCCGACAGCAGGCCCAGCGCCTGGCGCGTCAGCATGTCGGACAGGGGATTCTTCTTGTGGCGGCTGGTATAGGCTTCGATCGCATGGACCATGGCGTCGATGCCGGTGGCCGCCGTCACCATGGCGGGCAGGCCCAGCGTCAGTTCCGCATCGAGCACGGCCAGGTCGGCGTACAGCTGGGGCGCCACGACGCCCAGCTTGGTGGTGGCGCCCGTGGTGACGATGGCGATGTTGGTCACTTCCGATCCGGTACCGGCCGTGGTGGGGATCTGCACCAGCGGCAGCCGGTCACCCCGTACGTTGCCGATGCCGTAGATGGCGCCCAGCTGCTGGGTATCGTCGGCCAGCACGGCGATCAGCTTGGCCACATCCATCGAGCTGCCGCCGCCCAGGCCGATGACGATGTCGGTCTCGTCGGCGCGGGCGATGGCGACGGCATCGAGGATTACTTGTTCCGGCGGGTCGGCCACCACGTCGGCATACACGCGGACATGGAGTCCGGCCGCCTGCAGGCTGGCCAGCGGGGCATCCACCAGGCCGGTTTTAAGGAAGCCTGGATCGGTGACGAGCAGGGCGCGGCGGGCGGCGGGGAAGCGCTGGCTGAGCAGCTCGCCCAGTTTGCGGGTGGCGCCCAGTTCGGAAATGATCTGTGGGACGGTGCTGAATGCGAACGCTGGAATGTCGTGCATGGCTGTTTCCGCAGGTGATGGATTTCACGTGAAGCTTACACCATGCGCGCAACTATGCGTAATCGGCATGGGGGCTGGCCCATCGTTTTGACGTTTCTTCCGTACAATATGGCCCTTGTTTCCTTGATTTGATAGGGTAGGTGATGGTCGATTATCTGGTGTTGGGTGTGGCGGCGTTCGGTGCGGGACTGGTGGATGCGGTGGTCGGGGGCGGGGGATTGATCCAGATTCCTGCCTTGTTTTCAGTCTTCCCCAACATGGCGCCGGCCACGCTGATCGGCACCAACAAGCTGGCCAGCATCTGCGGCACCGGCGTGGCGGCGGCCAGCTATGCACGCCGGGTCAAGATCGCCTGGTCGACGGCGGCACCCGCTTCCATCGCCGCCCTCGTGTTCTCCTTCGCCGGCGCCTACACGGTAACCAAGGTGTCGCCCGATTTCATGCGCGCCTTGCTGCCGTTCATCCTGCTGGCGGTGGCCGT
>JAZJZQ010000162.1:0-1938 GCA_040389625.1 Pseudomonadota bacterium
GGCGCGGCCGCCGACCTGGCCAGCAACGAGGACGTCAAGGAGTTCTACCTGGGCGTATCCGGCGCCGGGCGCAAGAGCTTCCGCGACATGAAATTCTACCGCCGCCGCAAGCGCTGGCTGGCCTGACGCCCTTCCCGTCCAACCGATACAACACAAGGATCACACCATGGCCGATACGCTCGACAGCCTGGAAACGCGCGACCCCGCCCTGCGCGAACGCGACCTGATGCAGCGCCTGCCACGCCTGGTGGCGCGGGCCCAGGGCACGCCCGGCTGGGCGCGCATCCTGCACGGGGTGCAGGCCGGCGACGTCGCCAGCCGCGCCGCGCTGGCCCAGCTGCCGGTCACGCGCAAGTCCGGCCTGAAGGAACTGCAGCGCCAGATCGCGCCGTTCGGCGGCCTCAATGCCACCCCGGCCGGCCAGCTGGCGCGCGTCTACATGTCGCCCGGCCCCATCTTCGACCCCGAAGGCCGGGGCCAGGACTGGTGGCGCTTCTCGCGCCCCATGTACGCGGCCGGCGTGCGGCCGGGCGGGCTGATACAGAACTGCTTCTCCTACCACTTCACGCCGGCCGCCTTCATGGTCGAGGGCGGCGCGGCCCGCATCGGCTGCGCCGTGATCCCGGCCGGCGCCGGCCAGACGGAAATGCAGGTGCAGGCCATGGCCGAACTGCGGCCCGACACCTACATCGGCACCCCGTCGTTCCTGAAGATCATCATCGAAAAGGCGCGTGAAATGGGGGCCGACATCTCCAGCGTGCGCCAGGCCATGATGGGCGCCGAGGCGCTGCCCGAATCGCTGCGCAGCTGGTTTGCCCAGAACGGCGTGCCGCACGTGTTCCAGACCTACGCTTCGGCCGACATCGGCAGCATCGCCTACGAGACGGCCAGCGCCGGCGTGCTCGATCCGGGCATGGTGCTGGACGAGGAAGTGATACTGGAGATCGTCCATCCCGGCAGCGGCGAGCCGGTGGCGCCGGGCGAGATCGGCGAAGTGCTGGTCACCCTGTTCAACCACGACTATCCGCTGATCCGCTTCGCCACGGGCGACCTGTCGGCCGAACTGACGCACGCGCCGGTAGTGGGCGCGCGCACCAACACCCGCATCCGCGGCTGGCTGGGGCGGGCCGACCAGGCCACCAAGGTGCGCGCCATGTTCGTCCATCCCTCGCAGGTGCACGACATCGCGCGCCGCCATCCGCAGATCCTCAAGGCGCGGCTGGTGGTGTCGGGCCACATGGCGCAGGACGTGATGACGCTGCACTGCGAAGTGGACGATCCGCAGGGCGCCAGCGCCAGCCTGGGCGCCGCCGTCGTCGATTCGATCCGCGACCTGACCAAGCTGCGGGGCGAAGTGTGTTTTGCCGCGCGCGGCAGCCTGCCCAGCGACGGCAAGGTGATCGACGACATACGCGATTACCGATAGGGCCAATTGCTGTGGTGTAAATCCAACTGCCCCCGGGGCGGCGGGATATGGCGGATAATAGCGGGATTGTTCACCCGTTTTTAGAAAAACTAGAAGATCATGCAAGACTTCCACCACAACCGCGCGCGCGCCCTGCTGGAAACGGCAGAAGAACTGTTCAACAAAGAGACCGTCGATGCCGCCGTCACGCGCATGGCCGACACCCTCAACGCGCGCTTCAACGCGCCCGGCTGCGAGGAATTCCCGCTGGTGCTGGGCGTGATGGGCGGCGCCGTCGTCTTCACCGGCAACCTGCTGCCGCAGCTGACGTTCCCGCTCGAATTCGACTACATCCACGTCAGCCGCTATGGCGACGAGGACCAGGGCGGCCAGGTGGTATGGAAAGTGGTGCCGCGCTCGAACGTGACGGGCCGCACCGTCATCGTACTGGACGACATCCTCGACGAAGGCGAAACGCTGGCCCACGTCAAGCAGCGCCTGCTGGACATGGGCGCGGCCGAAGTGATCCTGGC
>JAZJZQ010000163.1:0-2814 GCA_040389625.1 Pseudomonadota bacterium
TTCGACAGGTGGTGGCCGATGAAGCCGTTGACGCCGAGGATGAGGACTTTTTTCATGTGATCTTCTCTAGGTAATGTTCATTGTCCGCTGGCGGAAGCGGCCAGGCGGGAGTGCAACTGCCCGGCCGTGATGGGTGCACCGTCGGCCGTCAAGGCGGAAATCGTCAGCATACGGCCATCGCCGCACACGCCAAAGATGCAATTATCCACTACTGCCAAGCCCGGACGCAAACTTGCTGCGGCAATGTTGTAGTTATGCTTATTATTCGGCTGGTACAGGCGGGCCCGCTGCACCACGTAGCGCACCCCGTCGAGCTCGGTGAAGGCGCCGGGATAGGGCGGCGCCACGGCCCGGTGCAGGTTGTAGACCACCTGGGCCGGCTGGTTCCAGTCGATGCGGCCGTCCTCGGGCTTGCGCCCGCCGAAATAGCCGCCCTGGGTCAGGTCGTTGGACAGGCGCGGCGCCGTGCCGGCCAGCAGCGCAGGCAGCACGCGCCACAGGGCCTGTTCGGCCGCCACGGTGACCTTGCCGAACACTTCGAAGGCCGTGTCGTCGGGCAGGATGGGCACGTCCATCTGGGCCACGATGGCGCCCGCGTCGGGCTTGACCGTCATTTCGTGCAGGGTGGCGCCCGTCACGTCGGCGCCATGCAGCACGGCCCAGTTGACGGGGGCGCGGCCGCGGAACTGGGGCAGCAGCGAACCGTGCATATTGTAGGCCGGCGCCACGGCCAGCAGCTCGGCCGGTAGCATGTGGCGGTAGTAGAAGCTGAACATCAGGTCCGGCCGGGCCGCCTGCACCACCGCCAGCAACGTGGGCGATCTGGCGTCGTCGGGCGTGATGTAGGGGATGCCTTCGGCCTGGCAGACGGAGATGACGGAGTCGAACCAGATGTTCTCGTTCTCGCTGTCCTCATGGGTGACCACCAGGGCCACGTCCACGCCGCCGGCCAGCAGCACCTTCAGGCAGCGCACGCCCACGTTGTGGTAGGCGAAGACGACGGCGCGCGGACGGCGCGCGGACAGGGCGCCGCTCATCGCGCCACCGAGCGTTTTTCCAGCTCGTCCGTGTCCAGCGCTTCATGGCCATGGGTCTGCTGCAGGATGGTTTGCACCACGTAGCGCGGGCGGGCCCGCACTTGCTGGAAGATGCGGCCCACGTATTCGCCCAGCAGTCCGATGCCGAACAGGATCACGCCCATGAAGAAGAAGGCGATCGCGAACAGGGTGAACAGGCCTTCGGCCTCGGCGCCCAGGAACAGACGGCGCACCAGCAGGATGAACACCAGCAGGCCCGAGCCGATGGACAGCCCCATGCCCAGCATGGAGAACATTTGCAGCGGCACCAGCGAGAAGCCCGTCACCAGGTCGAAATTGAGGCGGATCAGGCTGTAGAGCGAGTACTTCGATTCGCCGGCCGCCCGTTCCTCGTGCTCGACCAGGATTTCCGTCGGCTTGCGGGCGAAGCGGTAGGCCAGGGCCGGCACGAAGGTGTTCACTTCGCCGCACTGGTTGACCAGGTCGATCACGTTGCGGCCGTAGGCGCGCAGCATATTGCCCTGGTCCGTGATCT
Organism: Pseudomonadota bacterium; assembly: GCA_040389625.1. GTDB lineage: Bacteria > Pseudomonadota > Gammaproteobacteria > Burkholderiales > Burkholderiaceae_D > Rugamonas. The sequence continues at coordinate 1,573 of JAZJZQ010000163.1, forward strand.
TGATGTTGGTGATGCGCTCGCGCAGCTGGTTCATGGCCTTGGAGGCGTAGGTGCGCCAGGCCGAATCCTGGCGCTTGCGGCGGATCGAGCCCACGTAGTCGTAGCCTTCGCGCATCTTGGCCACCAGGTGCTTGATTTCCTCGGGCGGGTTCTGCAGGTCGGCGTCGAGCGTGATCATGATGTCGCCGCGGGCCGCCTCGAAGCCGGCCAGGATGGCCATGTGCTGGCCGTAGTTACCGTTAAACAGCACCACGCGCGTGACGTCGGGGCGGGCGCGGAACTGCTCGGCCAGGATGGAGACCGAGTTGTCGCGGCTGCCGTCGTTGACGAACACGATTTCGTAGCTCGCCTGCAGCGCGTCGAGCGCGGGATAGAGACGGTCGAACAGGGCCTGCAGGCCGGCCTGCTCGTTGTAGATCGGGATGACGACGGATATTTCTGGTTTCATGGGTGATGCAATCGTTGCGGTCATTGCGGTTATTTGATCAGGATGGCTTTGACGGCGGCCACGGCGCGCTCGACGTCGGCCGTGGTCATGGCGTAGAACATGGGCAGCGTCACCGTCAGGCGGCCGATCTTTTCCGACACGGGGAACATGCCTTCCTTGAAGCCCCGTTCGCGGTACAGCGTGAACAGGTGGATGGGCGCGTAGTGGTAGCCGGTGCCGACGTTGTGCTCGGCCATCTGGCGCATGAAGTTGGCGCGCGTGTCCGGGCCCTGGTCGGGCAGGATGATCTGGAACAGGTGGTAGTTGCTGCTGTCGAAGGCTTGCAGCGGCAGCTGGGCGCCGGACTGCGCTTCGAAATCGGCGCCGAAGCAGTCGAAATAGTGGCGCGCCAGCGCGCGGCGGTGGGCCGTGATGGCGTCGATGTTGGCGAACTGGCCCAGGCCGATGGCGGCCATGATGTCGCTCATATTGTATTTGCCGCCCAACACGTCGACGTCGATGCCGTCCACGCCGCTGCGGGTGACGCCCTGCAGGCGGTATTTCTCGGCCAGGCGGGCCTCTGCCTCGTTGTTGAGGACCAGGCAGCCGCCTTCGCCGGTGGTGATGTTCTTGTTGGCCTGGAAGCTGAACGAGACGAAGTCGCCGAACGAGCCGATGCGCTTGCCCTTCCACTCCGAGCCGAAGGCCTGGGCCGCGTCTTCCACCACGCGCAAGTTGTGCTTGGCGGCGATGGCGTACAGGCGGTCCATGTCGACGGGCAGGCCGGACAGGTAGACCGGGATGATGGCGCGGGT
>JAZJZQ010000164.1:0-3850 GCA_040389625.1 Pseudomonadota bacterium
GGACAAAAAAATGCCCCGGCGGGCCGGGGCTGGGTGGGGAACGGGATCAGCCGTGTTTGCGGATGAACTCGCCAATCTTGGGGCAGATCACTTCGCGCCAGCGGCGGCCGGAGAAGATGCCGTAGTGGCCCGCTTGCGGCGCCACGAAGTCTTGCTGCATGTCGGCCGGGATGCCGCTGCACAGTTCGTGCGCGGCCTGGGTCTGGCCGGCGCCGGAAATGTCGTCCAGCTCGCCCTCGACCGTAAACAGGGCCACCGTCTTGATGTCCTGCGGACGCACAGGCTTGCCGCCCACCAGCCACGTGCCTTTCGGCAGGCTGAATTCCTGGAACACGGTCTTGATGGTGTCCAGGTAGTATTCGGCCGGCATGTCGAGCACGGCGTTATATTCGTCGTAGAACTTGCGGTGGCTGTCGGCCGGCTCGTCGTCGCCTTCCACCAGGTGCATGTAGAACTCGCGGTGGCTCTGGGCGTGGCGGCCCGGGTTCATGGCGATGAAGCCGGCATGCTGCAGGAAGCCAGGGTAGACCTTGCGGCCAAAGCCCGGGTAGTTCGGCGGCACGGAGTAGATCACCGTGTTCTCGAACCACGAGAATTTCTTTTCCGTGGCCAGGTTGTTGACCTGGGTGGGCGATTTGCGCGGGTCGATCGGGCCGCCCATCATGGTCATGGTCTTGGGCAGCTTGGGATCGTTGGCCGACGCCATCAGCGAAATGGCGGCCAGCACCGGCACCGTCGGCTGGCATACGGAAATGACGTGCAGGTCCGGCGCCAGCAGGCGGATGAATTCCTGCACGTAGAAGATGTAGTCGTCCAGGTGGAACGGGCCGGCCGACACGGGCACCATGCGCGCGTCCGTCCAGTCGGTGATGTAGACGTCGTGCTCGACCAGCAGGCCGCGCACGGTGTCGCGCAGCAGCGTCGAGTGGTGGCCCGACAGGGGCGCCACCAGCAAGACCTTGGGCTGGTTGAGGGCGCGCAGCGCCTTCTCGCTCAAGTCCTTGCGGAAATGGATCAGGCGGCAGAACGGCTTGGTCTGCACCACTTGTTCGATGATGCCTACCTGGTCGCCGCTGATCTCCGTGCTGTCGATCTCGAACGCCGGCTTTTCATAATCCTTGCCCAAACGGTACATCAACTCATAGCCGGCCGCGATCCGCTGCGAGAACGGCGTGTGCGCCAGCGGCGAGACGGGATTGGTAAACAGTTTGGACGACGCATCGGCCCAATGCATCAAGGGCGTCAGGAACGAACGTTGCATTTCGTGCAGTTGGTAGAGCATAGATATTCCCGGCAGTGAGGATGGTGCAGCGCACCAACACTATTACATCATAGACCAATTATAGGATATTTGTTCGTGTCGTAAAGCATTTCGGGATTCCTGCAAGAAAGGCAACCTGGCCTTGATTTGCGGCTACCTTGCAAGATGATACTGCTGTTTCCGCGTGGGAATGAGCGAATTTTTGGCTCCGTAAGCCATCATAACGCAGCCAGAATAAAAAAAAGCAGCGTTTCCGCTGCTTTTATGTAGGACGACCGGCCAGGCCGATGCCGGCATCCTAGTCGAAGACGGGTGTTTCCACGCCGAGCACCTTGTGCAGCTTGGGCGAGGTGGTCGTGTATTGCATGTGAATTTTCTTGTCCGGGAAAATGTATGGCGCTGCACCAAAAGCGGCCAGAGCCGCTTCGTGGAAGCCCGACAGGATCAGCTTTTTCTTGCCCGGATAGGTGTTGATGTCGCCCACGGCGAAGATGCCGGGTACGTTGGTTTCGAACTTTTCCGTGCTTTGCACCTTGAGCTGGCGCCGTTCGATGTCCAGGCCCCAATCGGCGATCGGCCCCAGCTTGGGCGACAGGCCGAAGAACACCAGCAGCATGTCGAGCGGCACGCGGCGCGTCACGCCGTCGGCGCCCGTCACCTTCAGATCGGACAGTTTGCCATCGCGGGTTTCGAAACCGGTGGCCTGGCCGATGATGAGCTGCATTTCATACGCTTCGCACAGGGCCTTCATCTTGGCCACCGAGGCGGGCGCGGCGCGGAAGTCTTCCCGGCGGTGCAACAGCACGACGGACTCGGCCTTGCCGACGAAGTTCAGGGCCCAGTCCAGGGCCGAGTCGCCGCCGCCGCAGATGACGAGGTTCTTGCCTTCGAACAGCGCCGGGTCCTTGACGCGGTAGAACAGCTGGCTGTTTTCGAACTGTTCGATGCCGTCCACTTTCAGGGTGCGGGCCTGGAACGAGCCGACGCCGGCGGCGATGAAGATGGTCTTGGCCAGGAAACGGGTGCCGAGGCTCGTTTCAACGTTGAAACGGCCATCTTCGCGCCGTTCGACGACGGTCACTTCCTGACCCAGGTGGAAGGTGGGATCGAACGGGGCGATCTGCTTGAGCAGGTTGTCCGTCAGCTCCTGGCCCGTGCACGAGGGCACGGCGGGAATATCGTAGATGGGCTTGTCCGGGTACAGTTCCACGCACTGGCCGCCGACCGCGTTCAGGGAATCGATCACATGGGCTTTGATTTCCAGCAAGCCCAGTTCGAATACCTGGAACAGGCCGACCGGGCCGGCGCCGATGATGACGGCATCGGCTTCGATGACGCTGCCTGTTGGGGTGGTGGCGGTGAGGCTTTGCATACGATTTTCCCTGTTGTTTCAATGTTGGTCAGGCAACAACAGGGCGTGCCGCGCGCACGCGGCAGAGACGCCTGAACACTGCCTGTTGCTGCCTGCCAGCCGGCGCGTGCCGGACGCGGAAACGGAACGCCGTATCAGCGTACCAGCAGGTGCAGCTTTTCCTTGACGTCCTTGAACTGCTCGGCTTCCGGCAGGGCGGCGTGCGTCTTGGTGATCGATGGCCAGTTGCGGGCCAGTTCGACGTTGATCTTGATAAATTGCTGCTGGTCCGACGGCACGTCTTCCTCAGCAAAAATGGCATTGACCGGGCACTCGGCCACGCACACGGCGCAGTCGATGCATTCGTCAGGGTCGATCGCCAGGAAATTCGGGCCTTCGCGGAAACAATCGACCGGGCAAACATCGACGCAATCGGTGTAACGACAGCTGATGCAAGATTCGGTGACAACGTGGGTCATAACAGTCCTATCAATGTTGGTGTGCTGGTCCGTCAGCGGCGTCGAGTCGGCCATGCCAACTTCAGCAAAGCACTGTATTTTAAGGTAATTCGCTGCTTCTCACAAATTGCGCTTATATACAATACCTATAAGCAAATTCGTTCCCGATGCTAGCTGACGCGCGACGGCGCGCCGCCGGCGCGGTGGCCGGCGGCGCGACAGCGGCTACTTTTTTCTGCTGGAGGGCGACATTAGCACGTCCGGGCGGACGGGGCGATGATGCCGGTCAAGAATGCCGCGATCAGGCGGCGGGCCTGGGGATCAGGCGGCGGCTCAGGCGGCGGCCCGGATCTGGTTGAGCAGCTGTTGCCAGCGCTGGTTGGCCGGCCGGCCGTCTTCGCAGAACGACACGCTGTGGCGCCGGCCCCGGTCGTCGACCGTAATGGTCCAGTGCAGCAGGTCGGCGCCCACGGTGGGCGTGGCGGCCGGCGGGGCGGCGAAGAAATTGTCGTGGCTCAGTACCGCCTCCAGCGCCTTGCCCTGGGCGCTGGTGCTGGTGTCGATCTCGTAGTGTTCGCCCTTGCCGGAAAAACCGCCCTGGGCCGTCGCTAGTATCTTCATGCCTGCTCTCTCCTTGGTGGGTGACTGTGCGCCGGTGGCGCCGGCGCCGCTGGTTGCGCTGGTTGCGCCAATTGCACCGGCGCCGTTCATTGCTGGGTGCTGGGGCCCGCTTCCTCGCTGGTGGCCGGTTCGTCGCGCCACTTGCCGTTGCCGCCGCCG
>JAZJZQ010000165.1:0-1955 GCA_040389625.1 Pseudomonadota bacterium
CCGGTCAAGGTCATGGCCGTGCTGCGCGACTACAAGCTGGTGGCCGGCAAGGCGCTGACGCCCGACATCGAGGCCACCACCTACTGGGGCGGCGTGAACTACAAGGCCAATGCCGTCACCACGCTGACGGGCGCCATCTATCACGTCAACGTCAAGAACGTGGCCGCCGGCAAGGACGCCGATCCGACCCTGTACGTGGCGCGCTACCGCTACGCGCTCTCCAAGCGCACCGACCTGTATGTGACCGCCGCCTACGCCAAGGCCAAGAACGGCCAGCTGACCGGGCTGTCGCGCGACGACGCCGGCTTTGCCGATACCCAGCGCGGCTTCATGACCGGCATGCAGCACCGCTTCTGATCCGCTCCGCCCGGGCTGCACCCGGGCTCTTTTTTTTCTGAAAAGAGTCCGGGTGCTGAAAGCGCTTTGAAAGCTTCCACGCTCTACCATACCTACATCGATGAAAACAATTTTGCTGGCATGGCTGGCCGTCCTGATGGCCGGCACGGCGCTCCAGGCGGCAGGCGCGGAATGCATCGTGCCCTCCAAACCGGGCGGCGCGATGGACCTGACCTGCAAGCTGGCGCAAAAGGGCTTGCAAGGCTTGCCCGAGCATGGCGCGGCGGCGATGCGGATCAGCTACCTGCCGGGCGGGATAGGCGCCGTGGCCTGGCATGCGCTGGTGTCGCAGCGACGCGCCGAGCCTGACACGCTGGTGGCCTTTTCGGGCGGTTCGCTGCTCAATCTGGCGCAGGGCAAGTTCGGCAAGGCCAAGGCGGACGACGTGCGCTGGGTGGCGGCGCTGGGTGCGGACTACGGCATGATCGCGGTGCGCGCCGATTCGCCCTACCACACGCTGGGCGAGCTGGTGACGGCACTGAAGCACCATCCGGACCAGGTGCTGGTCGGCGTCAGCGGCACCATCGGCAGCCAGGACTGGCTCAAGATCGCGCTGGTGGTCAAGGCGGCCGGCGTCGATCCCAAGGTGCTGCGTTTCGTGGCGCTGGAGGGCGGCGGCGAAGCCTTCACGGCGCTGCATGCGGGCTTCGTGCAGGTGGTGTCGGGCGACGCGTCGGAGGCGACGCTGTACTCGAGCGGCGGCAGCACCCGGGTGCTGGCCGTGCTGTCCGAGCAGCGCCTGCCGGGCGTGCTGGCCAAGGTGCCCACGGCGCGCGAGCAGGGCTACGACGTGGTGTGGCCCGTGATCCGCGGCGTGTGGATGGGGCCGCAGGTGTCGGAGGCCGACTACCGCAAGTGGGTGGGCGCGTTCGACCGGGTGCTGGCCAGCCCGCAGTTCGCGCAGACCCGCGCCGGCTACGGCCTGTATCCGTTCAGCCTGACGGGGCCGGCGCTGACGGCCTACGTCAGGAAGGCGGTCGATGATTATGGCAGGCGCGCCAGCGAGCTGGGTCTGGTGCGCTAGCGGCAAGTGGCAAGGCAACAGCAGGCAAGCAAAGCAGCATACAAACGAGCAGTATATAAACCGACGGAGACAAAACATGATGTTGAAAACCACCCTGGCCGCCACCCTGGCCACCGCATTTGCTACGGCCGCCCTGGCCCAGGTACCGTCCGGCTATCCGGCCGACTACCAGAAGATCATCGACGGCGCCAAGAAGGAAGGCAAGCTGGTGATCTACGGCGCCACCGACAGCAAGGCCACCCAGCCGCTGATCAAGGACTTCAACGCCCAGTTCCCCGGCATCACGATCGAATACAACGACATGAATTCGACCGAGGTGTACAACCGTTTCATCTCCGAAGTGGCGGCCGGCGGCAACACGGCCGACGTGATGTGGTCCTCGGCCATGGACCTGCAGATGCGCCTGGCCTCGGACGGCTACGCGCTCAAGTACAAGTCGGTGGAAGCGTCCAAGATTCCCGGCTGGGCCATCTGGGACGACCAGGCCTACGGCACCACGTTCGAGCCGGCCGCCATCGTCTACAACAAGCGCCTG
>JAZJZQ010000166.1:0-9675 GCA_040389625.1 Pseudomonadota bacterium
ATTTAGTGTTGCCGCAATGGCTATTTTAGTACGCGATAGCGCGTTGCAGTGGTCTTTCGGGGGGATTAGCTGCGTTTATAAAACCGCCTCTCCGTGAGCACCACCATGGCGCGCCACACCGTGAAGAACCTTTTAATAGGCGCCCCTGGCCGAACCTCGTTAGTCAGGTAACTTCCGCGATGGGCAGCAGTAATACGTAGTGGTAGCAGTAGCAGACACGCGACCGGGATGCCGGCGCACGCTTGGGCGCGGCGCCGGGCCGGCCCGGGCCGTCACGGCTGGAGCCCGGCCTGCTTGTCGCGGAAGAAGGCCCAGGCCTCCTCGGCCACTTCGACGTCGCCGTTCTGCGCCCCCAGCACCATGCGGTACATCCATTGCAGGCGCTTGACCTTGCTCGGCTCCGTGTGGCCGCCCTTCTCCACCCGGATCAGCTCCACCTGCAGCTTGCGGGGATCGGCGCCCCATACTGTGCGCGTGGCGCGCGTGACGTCGGCCACGTCGCGGTGCGGGAATTCCATCGTCGCCCCGGCGGCGGGCAACTGGGCCAGCTGGCGCCATCCGGCCGCCGCGTCCTCCACCGGCACCACCGAGCCGCGCTGGTGCAGCATGACGAATTTGATGTCGCCGCCCGCGTAGGGCACGATGGGGTCGGCCGTACCGGCCACGATCAGGGCCGACACGGGCACCTTGGGCGCGGCGCAGCTGCTGCGGGCCGGCATGGAGGCGCCCACCGTGGCAAAGGCGGCCAGCCGCGCGCCGCTCTCGGTGGCCAGCCGGAAGGCCATGATGCCGCCGTTGGACATGCCCATTACGTACACCCGGGCCGGATCGGCATGATGTTCGGCCACGGCCTGGTCGATCGCGGCGTTGAGGAAGCCGACATCGTCGTTGTGGGGATTGGAGACGGCGTCGGCGCGGCAGTCGTTCCAGCCGGACTTGCCGTCGCTGCCCATGGTGCCGTCCGGCGCCAGCACCAGCAACTGCTCGCGGTCGGCGATGTGCAGCCACATCGACAGCGGTGCCGCAATGCGCTCGCGCCCGAGCACCTGGGCCGCCGAACCGACATGGCCGTGCAGCAGGATGACGAGCGGATGAAGGCCCGGCGCCGGCTGGTCCGGGGTGGCCAGCAGGTAGTGGCGCGCGCCTTCCGGCCTGGCCATCTCGTGGGAAGTGATCCGGGCGGCGCCGGCGGCGTGGCAGGCCAGGGCCAGCAGCAAGGGGGCGGCCCTCAATGACAGGATCGATTTCACGGTAATGGCGCGCCTTTCGTGGGTCCGTTAGCTCCGGCGATACTGCCACAGAACGCCATGGCGGGCAATCGGACACGCCCCGCCGGCCCGCGCGTCCCGGCCCGGCGCCACACCAAATGACGAAAGAACGCAACACCTGACTCGCGCGCGCTTGATCCGGCGCCGGTTGCGGCGGCGCTGGCGGCAAGTGGCCGCTGATATAATCGAGCGATGGGAATGACACGTATGACTCGCCGTTTCGCCGCCTGGATAGCGATCCTCGCCATCCTGCTGGCCGCGTTCGCGCCGTCGATCTCCCATGCCCGCGCCGCCGCGCGCGGTGCCGCCTGGGCCGAGGTATGCAGCACGGACGGCGCCCGCATGGTGCTGATCGACGCCGGCCAGGATGGCGGCCAGCCCCCTGGACAAGCGTCCGGCGGCGCCGGCATCGACACTTCCCACCTGGACCATTGTCCGTTCTGCGCCACCCATGGCGGCGCGCCGCTGGCCCTGCCCGGCGCCGAGATGACGCTGCCCGCGTTTTCCGGGCAGGTCGCCCGCCCCTTCCTGTTCTACCACGCACCGCGCCCGCTGCCCATCTGGACGGCGGCGCAGCCGCGCGCGCCACCTTCCGCAACGCTCTAGTCTCCCGGACGCCGGCCCGCATGGCACGCAGTGCGCTGCCGCCTGCCGCCCGTTCGCGCCACCTTTCCGCTCTTCCGTGCAGGCCTGGCCTGCGCGCCGCGGACCGGCGCGCCCGCCTGCGTCCTCCACAAAAACAAGACAGTCATCTTGCAGAAGGTTAGTCTCATGAAGTCGCATCACACTCCCAAATACACGCCCAATTACACGCCCATCGCCGCCGCCCTGCTGGCCGCCTTCGTCTCCGGCGCCGCCATCGCCGACGACGTCATCTTCGACGGCGGCTTGCAGGAAGTCGTCGTCAAGGGCGAAAAACGCGCCGCCCCGGCCGCCGTGGCCACCACCGAAGCTGTCACCGCCTTGCAGATCGCGGAGAGCATCAACGCCGTCACCACCGCCGAAGTGCTCAACTACCTGCCCAGCATGCACGTGCGCGAACGCTATGTCGGCGACCGCAACGGCGTGCTCGTCATGCGCGTCAACAGTTCGATCTCGAGCGCCCAGACCACGGTCTATGCGGACGACCTGCTGCTGTCCAACTTCCTCAATAACAGCTTCAGCACGGCGCCACGCTGGGGCATGGTGGCGCCGGCCGAAATCAACCGGGTCGACGTGCTCTATGGCCCGTTCTCCGCGCTCTACCCCGGCAACTCCGCCGGCGGCGTGGTGCTGATGACGACCCACATGCCCGAGCGCATGGAGGCGCACGCCGGCATCGACCTGATCGGCCAGGACTTCAAGCTGTACGGCACCAGCCAGCATTACAACGGCCACCACCTGAGCGCCGCCGTCGGCAACAAGGCCGGCCCGTGGTCGTACTGGATCACGGCCGACCGCCTCGACAACCACGGCCAGCCGCAGACCTTCGGCACCGCCGCCAAGGCCAATGCCGGCGCCGGCGCCGCCTACACGGCCGTCAGCGGCGAACTGCGCGACACCGACACCAGCGGCAACCCGCGCATCGTCACCAGCGCCATCGGCGCCGACCATACGGTGCAGGACATGGACAAGATCAAGCTGGCCTACGACCTCACGCCCGCCGTGCGCGCCATGTACACGCTGGGCATCTGGCAAAGCACATCGCGCACCGACGTCGCCCCCTACCTGCGCGACGCGGCCGGCAATGCCGTCTACAACACGGCCGCCAGCGGCGCGGGCAATTACGTCAAGTTCGCCGGCGACGGCAACTACTACACGCTGGCCGGCACCTCGCCCGGCTACAGCGAAAGCCGGCACCTGATGCACGGCCTGTCGCTCAAGTCCGACACGGGCGGCAGCTGGGACTGGGAAGCCATCGCCAGCCTCTACACCCAGGACCTGGACCGCAGCCGCAGCGCCGCCAACACAGGCAGCCTGACCGACTCGGGCACGGGCGCGCTGCGTCCGGCCGGCACCCTCACCGTGGCCGACGGCACGGGCTGGCGCAACCTCGACCTGCGCGGCGTGTGGCGCGGCGACGGCACCACCAGGAGCGCGCACGTGCTCAGTTTCGGCTACCACGTGGACCGCTACACGCTCAAGTCGGTCACGTCGGCCGTGCCGTCGGACTGGCTGTACGGCGCTGAGGCTGCCGCAGCCAGCAGCAATTCCTACGGCAAGACCGAGACCCAGGCCCTGTACCTGCAGGATGCGTGGCAGATGGCGCCGGCCTGGCGCCTGGTGGCGGGCGCCCGCGCCGAACACTGGCGCGCCTTCGACGGCAGCAACTACAACGCCGCCTACGCGCCGGCCTACCGGCAGCTGAACTACGCCGCCCGCAGCAGCAACGACATCTCGCCCAAGCTGGGCCTGTCCTACCTGGCCAGCGCGGATTGGACGCTGCGCGCCGCGCTGGGCAAGGCCGTGCGCTACCCGACCGTGGCCGAGATCTTCCAGGTCATCAGCCTGCCCAACAACGTCAAGCAGAACGATCCCAACCTCAAGCCGGAGCGCGTGGTGTCGGGCGAACTGGTGGCGGAACGGGCCTTCCAGCGCGCCAGCCTGCGCTCGTCGCTGTTCTGGGAGGCCAAGCGCGACGCGCTGATCTCGCAGTCCGACACCACCGTCATCCCCAACATCTCCAGCATCCAGAACGTGGACAAGGTACGCACCTACGGCATCGAGGAAGCGTTCGACGCGCGCGACTGGCTCAGCGACTGGCTCATACATGGCCTGGACCTGAACGGCAGCGCCACCTGGACCCGCTCCACCATCACGGGCGACAGCCGCAATCCGGGCCTGGTGGGCACCGACCAGCCGCGCATTCCCGACTGGCGCGCGACGCTGGTGGCGACCTGGCACGCCACCGAACGCCTGGCGCTCAGCCTGAGCTACCGCTACAGCGGGCGCCAGCACAACGCGCTTTACAATACGGCCAGCCGGCAGTACAACGACGTCAATCCCGACGTGTATGGCGCCGTCAGCCGTTACAGCGTGTTCGACGCCAAACTGCTCTACAACGTGACCGAGCGCTGGTCGGCCGCGCTGGGCGTGAACAACGTGGGCAATTTCAAGTACTACGTCAACCCCAACCCCTATCCACAGCGCACGCTGTTCGCCAGCCTGAAATACGACTATTGAACGGGACCACGCGATGCAAACGCTATTTTTCAAGGCAGACGCCATGCAGCAAATGACTGAACGCGGCGCCGTGCGCCACTGGCCCGCGATGGCGGCCCTGATACTGGGCGCCGCCAGCGCCGCCGCCGGCGCGCAGACCGCGCCTGCGGGCCACATGATGAAGGCCGCACGGTCGGCCGAACTGGGCACGGCAGCGGCCATCGATGCGCGCGGCGCCATCTGGACCGTCGGCAAGCAGGTGGACGGGGCGGACCAGTTCCTCGTCCTGCAAAAATCCGACGACGATGGCGCCAGCTGGTCGGCGCCGGCACGCATCCTGGCCGCGCCGGAACCGATCGCGGCCGACGGCGAAAGCCGCCCCAAGCTGGCCTTCGGCGCCCACGGCGAGTTCTACGTCAGCTACAGCAAGCCGCTCGCCAAGCCCTACACGGGCGAGGTGCGCTTCATCCGCTCGCTCGACGGCGGCCGCAGCTTCTCGGCCCCCATCACCGTGCATGCCGACCGCGCCGTCATCACCCACCGTTTCGACGCCATGACGATAGACCCGCAGGGCCGCATCTACGTGGCCTGGATCGACAAGCGCGACGTCGAACAGGCGCGCGCCCAGCAGCAGGACTACACGGGCGCCGCCGTCTACTACGCCGTTTCCGAGGACGGGGGCGCCAGCTTCCGCGGCGACTACAAGGTGGCCGACCACAGCTGCGAATGCTGCCGCATCGCCATCACCACCGGCCCGGACGGCAAGGCCATGGCCCTGTGGCGCCACGTATTCGGCGCCAATGTGCGCGACCACGCGCTGGCCGAACTGACCCCGTCCGGCGCCGTGGCCGCGCCAGTTCGCGCCACCTTCGACGACTGGCATGTCGACGCCTGCCCGCACCAGGGGCCGGCGCTGGCCTACGGGGCCGACGGCACCCGCCACCAGGCCTGGTTCACCATCAAGGGCGAAGATGGCGGCGTCTACTACGCCAGCGCGCCGCCCGGCAAGCCGCTGGGCAGCCCCGTCAAGCTGGGCTCCGACCAGGCCGACCATGCCGCCATCGCCGTCGACGGCCGCACCATCGCGCTGGCCTGGCGCCAGTTCGACGGCAAGGCAACGGCGATCCTGGCCCGCGTCTCGCGTGACGGCGGCCAGAGCTGGCGCGAAATGGAACTGGCCCGCACGGTGCAGGCGTCGGACCACCCCCAACTGCTGCGCGGGCGCCACGGCATCGTGCTCGTATGGCGCACCCAGGCCGAAGGCGTGCGCGTGCTGCCCGTCCCACCGGAGGAGAAACCATGAAGCGCTGGATCGCGGCCGCACTGCTGGCCATGTCGTTGATGTACTCCGCCCCCGGCGCCCAAGCCGCCGGGACGCGCGTGGCCGTCGCGCCGTTCGAGGCGGACAGCCTGGCGCAGATCGTGCGCGGGCACGCGGGGCGGCCGTTCGTGCTGATCCTGTGGTCGCTCGACTGCGTGTACTGCCAGGCCAGCCTGAACGCGCTGGCCGAACAGAAGCGCGCGCATCCGGAGCTCGACATCGTCACCCTGTCCACCGACGGCATGGGCGACGCGCAGACCGACGCGCTGGTGGCGGAGCGCCTGCGCAAACTGGCCCTGACGGGCAACGCCTGGGCCTTCGGCGCGGCGCCGGCCGAACAGCTGCGCTACGCGGTCGATCCCAAGTGGCATGGCGAAATGCCCCGCAGTTACTGGTTCGACGCCCAAGGGCGGCGCACGCCCTATTCCGGCGTGCTCACGGCGGCCACCATCGACCGGCTGGGCGGCAAGGGGCAGCCTTAGCGTCGGCGCGGGAACTGGCGTCTGGCCGCGCGGCAGCGCAGGCGTCTGCGCGCAAACCGGCCCGGGAGCCGCCCCCGGCCGGTTTCAGCGCCAGTCCACGGCGCAGGCGCTACGCGGCAGGTCAGCCTGGGCCCCGCCCTGCCCGGTCAATTCAAACAGCGCGGCCAGCGTCACTTCCTCGTCCCAGTCCTCGTCCGCCGCGACGCCAAAGTGCTGTCCCAGGGCGACGGCCAGTGCCGCCAGCTCGGGTGAATCGGCGCTGGGCTCCCCCGGATAGAGGGCACGGTGGATGCCCAGCACCTTGTCATCGGGACTGAGCAGCGCCTTCTCGTAATTACGCAACGCAAACGCGGCACAGAACAAGGCCAGGAAGTCATCGATAGCGTCGCGCTGCGCGTCCGGGAAACGGCGCTGCCACGTCCGCAGCTGCGATTGGCGGGCGCTGAACGGCAGCGGCAACAGCGGGCCGCTGCGGCTGGCCCACAGCAGCGAAGCGACACCAGCCACGCTTAACAGGACGGCGGTGCCGATCATGGGCACGCCGCCGGAATCGGAACAGGGAAAAATCGACTGCGCATGCGGCTCCTGTGTCACGGTCGGGATGGGACAGTTATGGCCGCAGTGTCGCCATGCAGGGGCGCATTACTGCCAAGGCGCCAATATTAACGAAATAATCACCCTACAAATGCGTGCATTGTCACCTCCGGGGGGCAGCGTTATGTGCCAGCGCCCCGTTTCTGCGCTAAGATGAAGCAGGGTGCGCATTCCGCTCCCACAGGAGGATGAGATGAAGACTGATCCGATCAAACTGGCGCTCGGCATCTTGCTGGCCGCTATCGCGGCCGCTGTACTGACCTCGGCCTGGCGCCTGCCCTTGGAACAAGGCTTGCAGCAAGCCTCGATGCTGTTGCTGGGTTTGGCCGCCATGGCCGCCCTGGCCAGCTTTGCCGGCACCGTGGAAAGCAGCGCCAACGCGCCGCTGGTGCAATTCCCGTCCAACGACAGGCGGCTGGCCCCGCCCGGCCAGGGGCGCGCCATGGACGGCATGCCGGACCGGCGCGAACGGCGCCAGAGCGCCACCCCATGGGGTCCATCGACCGACGATTTGCTGGCGGAAGATCCATCCCTGGCGCTGGCCAAGCTGCGCATCGACCTCGAAGGCGAGTTGCGCCGTATTGCCCAGATGCATAAATTGCCGCTGCAAGCCCGCCTCGCCCCCATCCACCAGCTGGTGGACGCCCTGCTGCTGGCGCGTCTGCTGGACCCGGACCAGGACAAGAGCCTGAATGGCGTACTGCGCGAATGCAATGCGGCCATCCACGGCACCGACGTGGCCACCGAGGCGGCGGCCACCGTGATCGAAGCGGGTACCCGCCTGCTGGGCACGCTGCGCCACCTGTGAGGCGCAGCGCCCCGCCGCGGGGCGCGCCGTGAACTTATTCCTGCGGCGGGTACGGACTCTTGCCACCGTCGGCGATGAAGGCGTCGATGCGCGCCTCGAGCACCGGCAGCGGCACCGAGCCCAGTTGCAGCACCGTGTCGTGGAAGTGGCGGATGTCGAAGCGGGCGCCGAGCGCCGCCTCGGCCTTCTTGCGGGCGTTGACGATGGCCATCTCGCCCAGGTAGTAGGACAGCGCCTGGCCGGGCCAGGAAATGTAGCGGTCCACTTCCGTTTCGATTTCGTGCTCGGACAAGGCCGTATTGTCGTGCAAATAGGCCTGCGCCTGGGCCCGGGTCCAGCCCTTGGCGTGGATGCCCGTGTCCACCACCAGCCGCGCCGCCCGCCATGCCTGGTAGCTCAGCATGCCGAAGGTTTCATACGGCGTCTCGTAGATGCCCATCTCCGTGCCCAGCCGTTCCGAATACAGGGCCCAGCCCTCGCCGTAGGCTGAAATATAGGCGCGCCGGAACAGCGGCAAGCCCTTCTGCTCGAGCGCCACCGGCATCTGGAAGGCGTGGCCGGGGGCCGATTCGTGCAGCGTCAGCGCCGGCAGGCTGTAGAGCGCGCGCGACGGCAAATCGTAGGTATTGACCAGATACACGCCCGGCCCGCCCCGGCCCGAGGTATAGAACGGCGCCTGGTCGGCCGGCACGGGCGTGATGGCGAAGCGGCGCCGCGGCAGGTAGCCGAAGTACTGGCTGGCCTTGCCGTCGAACTTCTTGGCGATGTAGGCGGCCCGCATCAGCAGCTCTTCCGGCGTGCGGGCGTAAAAACGCGGATCGGTGCGCAGGAAATGCAGGAAGGCCGGCAGCTCGCCCGCAAAACCGGTCTGCGCGATGGTGGCCAGCATCTCGGCCCGGATCTTGGCCATTTCGTCCAGGCCGATCTGGTGGATCTGGTCCGCGCTCAGGGCCGTGGTGGTGAATTCCACGATCTTGGACTGGTAGTACGCCTTGCCGTCGGGCAGGCTCTCGGCCGCCAGCGCTACACGCGCGTTGGGGACGTACTGCTCCCGCATGAACGCCAGCAAGGCGCGATAGGCCGGCTGCACGGAGTTAACGATGGCCTGCACGGCCGCGGCCCGCAGTTCCTGCTGCGTGGCGGGCGCGATGGTGGCCGGCATGGCCTTGAACGGCAGGTAGAACACGGTGTCCTGCGGCGTGGCCGCCTCCGTCACGGAAGTCAGCGAACTGTCGCGCCCCACCAGCGTGACCCGCGGCGGCGTGAAGCCGCGCGCCAGGCCGGCCCGCAGGTTGGCCGTCTCCTCGGCAAAGTAGCGCGGTACGTCGGCCAGCTGCTTCAGGTAGTCGCGGTATTCCTTTTCCGTCGTGAAGTGCTTGCGCCCCTCGTCGGCCATGTTGGACCAGAAGGCGCTGTCGGCGTTGAGCGGCTTTTCGTATTCGCGGAACCGCTGGCCGGCCACCAGGGCCGCGATCTGGGCCCGGTACACGGCGTAGTTGATGCGCTCGGGCGCCGACAGCCGGGCCGGCGCGATGCCGTCCAGCTGTTTCAGCACGCCCTGCCAGTACGCCAGGCGCGCCTGCTGGGTGGCCGGATCGACGTGCGGCAGGTCGGGCCGCACGCCGTTGTCGTCGTCCTCCTCGTCCTCCAGGCGCTGGCCCAGGCGCCATTTCCATTCTGCCGTATAGATGGCCTTGAAGCGGGCGTCGGCCGGGCCGGCGGCCGGACGGGGGGCGGACGCGCGCGCCGGCGCCGTGGCGCCATGTGCAGGCAAGCCGGCGGCCGACAACAGGCCGGCCAGCAAGCAGCCGGCGGCGCTGATACTCTTCTTCATAGTGCTCCTGGGAGAGGTCACAACAATTACAGGTCCGGCAGGCAGCGCTTCTCGCGCAGCAGCGCCGTAAAGGCGTCCGCGCCGACCGGGCGGCTGAAG
Organism: Pseudomonadota bacterium; assembly: GCA_040389625.1. Lineage (GTDB taxonomy): Bacteria > Pseudomonadota > Gammaproteobacteria > Burkholderiales > Burkholderiaceae_D > Rugamonas. The sequence goes on from JAZJZQ010000166.1 coordinate 9,548, forward strand.
TAATAGCCTTGCATTTCGTCGCAGCCGCGCTGGGCCAGGAAGTCGACCTGCTCGCGCGTTTCCACCCCTTCCGCGATCACGCGCAGGTTCAGGTTGTGCGCCAGCGAGATCACCGACAGCGCGATGGC
>JAZJZQ010000167.1:0-2087 GCA_040389625.1 Pseudomonadota bacterium
GGTACTTGGTGCGGCGGTCGCCCATCAAGTCGCGCAGGTCGCGGATGCTCATGCCTGTCACTTCATGCATGCGTATCAGCAGCGAGGCGCCCACCGGCAGCCGGTGGTGGCGGATCTTGCTGATGACGGGCGGCGCCACTTCCAGCAGGCGCGACAGCGCAGCGTCGTTCTTGAGCTGCATCTTGCCCAGCAGGATATCGAGCAGATGGTTGGGGTTGTAGCTTTCCTGGGAAGCGAGAGCGTGGTGTGCCATGATGTTCCTCGTCTGTGTTGATGATGAAATAGTGCTGCTATGAACTTAAGGTAGGCTTAGCGCACCATAAGTTCCAAAGGCGCCGGACTGCTTGCCTTTCATACAATCTTATGCCCAAACCCGCGCATTCCGGCCGCCGGAGGCCTCGCGATGCTTGTTTGACCTCAACCATCGGCAGGAAAACTTAGCAACATGGCCATTTCATCACATAAAGCAAAATTGCGGCGCACGCAAGCCGGGGCCCCGGCCGGGCCGCCGTGGCCCGATTTACGTTAAACTAGCGCTTTGGCGGCCGGCCCGCACGGCGCCTCCCGGCCCAGTCCGCAACACTACGAAACAGCCCATTGAAAACCAAGACCCCCGTCCAGCCGCAATACTTCGTCCCCGAGCCGCTCGATAACACCCGGCTGGCCCACCTGTGCGGCCCGCTGGATGAAAACCTGCGCCAGATCTCGGCCGCGCTGGACGTCACCATCTTCCGCCGCGGCGAAAAGTTCATCGTCAGCGGCAGCAATGCCGAACGGGCGGTGCAAATCCTCGAACAGTTCTACGCCGTGGCCAACAAGGTGGTGCCGATCGAGGAAGTGCAGCTGGCCCTGGTGGAACAGCGCGCCGGCCTGGCCGGCGTGGCCGAGCAGCACGCGGCGGCCCCGTTCGAGGAACCGGACATCGCCAGCCCCGTGCTCAAGACCCGCCGCAGCGACCTGCGCGGGCGCACCCCGCACCAGATCCGCTACCTGCGCAACGTGCTGGAACACGACATCAGCTTCGGCATCGGCCCGGCCGGCACCGGCAAGACTTACCTGGCCGTGGCCTGCGCCGTGGACGCGCTCGAGCGCGACGCCGTCAAGCGCATCATCCTGACCCGGCCCGCCGTGGAAGCGGGCGAGCGGCTCGGCTTCCTGCCGGGCGACCTGGCGCAGAAAGTCGATCCCTACCTGCGGCCCCTGTACGACGCCCTGTACGACCTGCTGGGCTTTGACCGTACGCAAAAAATGTTCGAAAAACAGGTGATCGAGATCGCCCCGCTGGCCTACATGCGGGGCCGCACGCTGAACCACGCCTTCGTCATCCTGGACGAGGCGCAGAACACGACGGTCGAGCAGATGAAGATGTTCCTGACCCGCATCGGCTTCGGCAGCAAGGCCGTCGTCACGGGCGACGTGACCCAGGTCGACCTGCACAAGACCGTCAAGAGCGGGCTGGTGGACGCGGTCCAGGTGCTGAGGGACGTGCGCGGCATCGCCTTCACCCAGTTCACCAGCGAAGACGTGGTGCGCCATCCGCTGGTGGCGCGCATCGTCGACGCCTACGAGACGGCGCACGCGCACCACGCCGAAATCGCCCCCTTACTCAAAGCCACCGCCATTAAAAATGTCCGAAAAAAATAAACTGAGCCTGTCGGTGCAATATCCCGATTCCCGTTTACAAGAGAGCATCACCCGGCCCAAGGTGCGGCGCTGGGTGCAGGCCGCGCTGCTGGCGCCGGCCGAACTGACCATCCGCTTCGTCGACGCCGAGGAAGGCCGCAGCCTGAACCGTGACTACCGGGGCAAGGACTACGCCACCAACGTGCTGACCTTCGCCTACAACGAAGGCGAAGCGTTGCCCGACGACGCCCCCACCCAGGCCGACATCATCCTGTGCACGGACGTGCTGGAGCGGGAAGCGGCCGAGCAGGGCAAGACGGTGGAGCAGCACACGGCCCACCTGATCGTGCACGGCGTGCTGCACGCGCAAGGCTACGACCACCTGGACGACGCAGAAGCGGCCGAAATGGAAGGGCTGGAAACGGACATCCTGGCCCGCCTCGGCATCGCCGACCCCTACGCCG
>JAZJZQ010000168.1:0-1765 GCA_040389625.1 Pseudomonadota bacterium
GCGCCTCGCTGTACGACTCGGCCAACATCACGCTGGTGCACCACCTGTACGCGGCCCTGCGCGCGCATGCGCTGTACTTCAAGGACCAGCACTACGTGGTGCAGAACAACGAAGTAATCATCGTCGACGAATTCACGGGCCGTTTGATGACGGGCCGCCGCTGGTCCGACGGCCTGCACCAGGCCGTGGAAGCGAAGGAAGGCGTCAAGATCCAGAACGAGAACCAGACCCTGGCCTCGATCACGTTCCAGAACTACTTCCGCATGTACGGCAAGCTGGCCGGCATGACCGGCACGGCCGATACCGAAGCGTACGAATTCCAGGAAATTTACGGCCTGGAAACGGTCGTCATTCCGCCCAACCGTCCATCCCAGCGGAAGGACCGCCACGACCAGGTGTACAAGTCGTCGGCCGAGAAGTACAACGCCATGATGCTGGAAATCCGCGAGTGCTACGACCGCGGCCAGCCGGTGCTGGTGGGAACCACCTCGATCGAGAACTCGGAGCTGCTGTCGGCCATCCTGACCAAGGGTGGCCTGCCGCACAACGTGCTGAACGCCAAGCAGCACGCCCGTGAGGCGGAAATCATCGCCCAGGCCGGCAGCCCCAAGGCCATCACCATCGCCACCAACATGGCCGGTCGCGGTACCGACATCGTGTTGGGCGGTAACGTGGAAGGTCAGATCCGGGTCATCGAAGCGAACGCCGAGCTGAGCGACGCCGACAAGGCCGCCCAGGCGCAGGCACTGCGCGACGGCTGGCAGGCGCTGCACAACCAGGTGGTGGCGGCCGGCGGCCTGCACATCGTCGGTACCGAGCGCCACGAATCGCGCCGGGTCGACAACCAGCTGCGCGGCCGTGCCGCGCGCCAGGGCGACCCCGGTTCCTCGCGCTTCTTCCTGTCGCTCGACGACCAGTTGCTGCGCATCTTCGCCGGTGACCGCGTGCGCGCCATCATGGACCGCCTGAAGATGCCGGAAGGCGAACCGATCGAAGCGGGCATCGTGTCGCGTTCGATCGAATCGGCCCAGCGCAAGGTGGAAGCACGCAACTTCGACATCCGCAAGCAATTGCTGGAATACGACGACGTGGCCAACGACCAGCGCAAGGTGATCTACCAGCAGCGTAACGAGCTGCTGGAAAGCGTGGACATCTCCGAGCTGATCCAGTCGCTGCGCCACGGCGCCTTCACCGACATGGTGCGCGAATACGTGCCGGCCGAATCGGTGGAAGAGCAGTGGAACATCAAGGGCCTGGAGGCGGCGCTGGCGGCCGAATGGCAGATCGAACTGCCGCTGCGCGCCATGCTCGAGTCCGAGCAGAACCTGACGGACGAAGACATCCTCGAGCGCGTGCTGGCCGCGGCCGACGCGCTGTACCAGTCCAAGATCGACATCGTGGGCAAGGAATCGTTCGGCGGCTTCGAGCGCAACGTCATGCTGCAAAGCGTGGACAGCCACTGGCGCGAGCACCTGGCCGCGCTGGACCACCTGCGCCAGGGCATCCACCTGCGCGGCTATGCGCAGAAGAACCCCAAGCAGGAGTACAAGCGCGAAGCGTTCGAGCTGTTCGGCCAGATGCTGGACATGATCAAGAACGAAGTGGTACGCCTGATCATGACGGTGCGCATCCAGTCGCGTGAAGAGATCGACGCGGCCGAAGCGGCCATGCAGCAGCCGCACGTGGGCAATGTGCACTACCAGCACGCCGACTTCAACCCGAACGCGGCGCCGGAAGACTTGCTGGCGCCGACGGCCAACGCCGA
>JAZJZQ010000169.1:0-3573 GCA_040389625.1 Pseudomonadota bacterium
CCCGGCCAGCTGATGGTGCAGGCGGCGCTGGCCGACTTCATCGCGCTGGGCCACTTCACCACCCACATCCGCAAGATCCGCCAGATCTACGGCGCGCGGCGCGAAATGCTGCGCCGCACGCTGGTGCACCAGATGGGCACGCACGACTACGGCGTCACCATCTCCAGCGAGGAATCGGGCCTGCACCTGGTGGTGGAACTGCCCGATCACGTGGACGACGTGGCGATGGAAAAGCTGGCCGCCGAATCGGGCATCCAGGTCAAGGCCCTGTCGACCTACTACCTGGCGCCGCCCGTGCGGCGCGGCCTGCTGGTGGGCTACGCCTACTGCACGCCCGAAAAGATCACGTATTACGGCAAGCTGCTGGCGGCCGTGATCCAGTCCGGCGTGCGGCGCTGACCGCATTGGCGGCATTGGTGACATCAACACGGCGGGGCCGCAAAAGTGGTCCCATCGTTTTAACAATTGTGGCACTAGGCCAGGCTCCGATCCCGGGGTTAGTATCGGTATTGCACCTTGACCAACTCTGCCTACGGAAACCAGACCATGAGCAATGCCGAACTCCAGCAACGTAAAGAAGCAGCCACGCCGCGCGGCGTGGGCGTAATGTGCCAGTTTTACGCCGAACGCGCCCTCAATTCCGAGATCTGGGACGTGGAAGGCCGCCGCTATATCGACTTCGCGGCCGGCATCGCCGTGCTCAACACGGGCCACTGCCATCCCAGGATCATGGCCGCCATCGAACAGCAGATGGGGAAATTCACCCACACCTGCTACCAGGTGGTGCCCTACGCCAGCTATGTGGAACTGGCTGAACGCATCAACGCCATCACCCCTGGCAGCCACGCCAAGAAGACCGCCTTCTTCTCCAGCGGCGCCGAGGCGGTGGAAAACGCCATCAAGATCGCCCGCGCCGCCACCGGCCGCAGCGCCGTTATCGCCTTTGCCGGCGGCTTCCACGGCCGCACCATGATGGGCATGGCCCTGACGGGCAAGGTCGCGCCCTACAAGATCGGCTTCGGCCCGTTCCCGGCCGAGATCTACCACGCGCCCTACCCCGTGCCGCTGCACGGCGTGAGCGTGGCCGATTCGATCAACGCGCTGAACACCCTGTTCAAGGCCGACGTCGATCCGGCCCGGGTGGCCGCCATCATCATCGAACCGGTGCAGGGCGAAGGCGGCTTCTACGCCGCGCCGCCCGAGTTCCTGCGCGCGCTGCGCGCCCTGTGCGACCAGCACGGCATCCTGCTGATCGCCGACGAGATCCAGACCGGCTTCGCCCGCACCGGCAAGATGTTCGCCATGGAGCACAGCGGCGTGGTGCCGGACCTGATGACCATCGCCAAGAGCCTGGCCGGCGGCATGCCGCTGTCGGCCGTGGTGGGCCGCGCCACCGTCATGGACGCGCCGGCGCCCGGCGGTTTGGGCGGCACCTATGCCGGCAACCCGCTGGCCATCGCCGCCGCGCACGCCGTGCTGGGCATCATCGAGGAAGAACAGCTGTGCCAGCGGGCCGCGGCCCTGGGCGAGAAACTGCAGGCCCGCCTGCGCAGCCTGCGCACGGCCGTGCCGCAGATCGCCGATGTGCGCGGCCTGGGCGCGATGGTCGCGGTAGAATTCAATCAGCCGGGCACCAGTACGCCCGATATGGACTTCACCAAGCGCGTACAGACGCTGGCATTGCAGCGGGGCCTGATCCTGCTGACCTGCGGCGTGTACGGCAACGTGGTGCGCTTCCTGTTCCCGCTGACCATAGGCGACGCGCTGCTCGACGAGGGTCTCGACATCCTGGAGTCGGCCATGCGCGCCGCCGCCCAACACTGAAAGGCTGCCATGCTTACTTTGAAAGATCCGGCGCTGCTGCGCCAGCAATGCTTCATCAACGGCGAGTGGTGCGACGCGGATAACGGCGCCACGGTCAACGTCGTCAACCCGGCCACCGGACAGGTGGTCGGCACCATTCCCCACATGGGCGCGGCCGAGACGGCGCGCGCCATCGAGGCGGCCAACAACGCGTGGCCGGCCTGGCGCAAGAAGTCGGCCAAGGAACGGGCCGCCGTGCTGCGCAAGTGGAACGACCTGATGCTGGAAAACGCGGACGACCTGGCCCTCATCATGACCAGCGAACAGGGCAAGCCGCTGGCCGAGGCCAAGGGCGAGATCGGCTACGCGGCCTCGTTCATCGAGTGGTTTGCAGAGGAAGGCAAGCGTGTCAGCGGCGACACCATGCAGTCGCCGTGGCCGGACCGCCGCATCGTCGTCACCAAGGAGCCGATCGGTGTGTGCGCGGCCATCACACCGTGGAACTTCCCGTCGGCCATGATCACCCGCAAGGTGGGCCCGGCGCTGGCGGCCGGCTGCCCCATCATCGTCAAGCCGGCCGAGCTGACGCCGTTTTCGGCGCTGGCGCTGGCCGTGCTGGCCGAGCGGGCCGGCATGCCGGCCGGCGTGTTCAGCGTGCTGACGGGCGACTCGCGCGCCATCGGCGGGGAAATGACGAGCAACCCCGTGGTACGCAAACTGAGCTTCACCGGCTCGACGGCCGTGGGCCGTCTGCTGATGCAGCAGTGCGCACCCACCATCAAGAAACTGTCGCTGGAACTGGGCGGTAACGCGCCCTTCATCGTGTTCGACGATGCCGACCTCGATGCGGCCGTGGAAGGCGCCATCGCCTCCAAGTACCGCAACGCGGGCCAGACCTGCGTGTGCGCCAACCGCCTGTACGTGCAGGACGGGGTGTACGAAGCGTTCGCCGCCAAGCTGGTGGCGGCCGTGGCCAAGCTCAAGGTAGGCAACGGCGTGGAGCCGGGCGTGACGCAGGGACCGATGATCGAGGACAAGGCCGTGCTCAAGGTCGAAGAGCATGTGGCTGACGCGCTGTCCAAGGGTGGCCGCCTGCTGGCCGGCGGCAAGCGCCATGCGCTCGGCCACAGCTTCTTCCAGCCCACCGTGATCGCGGACGTGACGTCCGACATGATGGTGGCGAAGGAGGAAACCTTCGGCCCGCTGGCGCCGCTGTTCCGCTTCAAGACGGACGAGGAAGTGCTGGCCATGGCCAACGACACCGAGTTCGGCCTGGCGGCCTACTTCTACTCGCGCGACATCGGCCGCATCTGGCGCGTGGCGGAAGGGCTGGAGAGCGGCATGGTGGGCGTGAACACGGGACTGATCTCGAACGAGATCGCGCCGTTCGGCGGGGTCAAGCAGTCCGGCCTGGGGCGCGAAGGCTCCAAGTACGGCATCGAGGACTACCTGGTCATCAAGTACATCTGCATGGGCGGCATCTAAGCTGCCGGCGCGGGGAAGGACGCCCTGTCCCTCCCCGTACCGATGCCGTGGCCAGGGCCGCTTACTCTGCCTTGGCCGCGGCAGCCACCTGCCGCTGGCGCTGCCGTTCGGTACGCGCCATCCACAGACTGGACGCGATCACGGCCACCGACACGGCCAGGATGGTCAACGCCGCCACCGCATTCACGCGCGGATCAAGCCCCAGCCGGGCACGCGAGAAGATCACGATAGGCATGGTCGAGGAGCCGGGGCCGGACAGGAAGGCCGACAGCACCACGTCGTCCA
>JAZJZQ010000170.1:0-3545 GCA_040389625.1 Pseudomonadota bacterium
GATCTGGCCATCCTTGGTGACCACGCCCAGGCGGTCGCCGTCGCCGTCGAAGGCCAGGCCGATCTCGGCGTCCGTCTCGCGCAGGCAGCGGATCAGGTCCTGCAGGTTTTCCGGATGGGCCGGGTCGGGATGGTGGTTGGGGAAGTTGCCGTCCACCTCGCAGAACAGTTCGATCACTTCGCAACCCATGGCGCGATACAGGTCGCCGGCGAACGCGCCGGCCACGCCGTTGCCGCAGTCGACGGCGATCTTGATCGGGCGCGCCAGCTTGACGTCGCCGACGATGCGCTCCAGGTAGGCGGCGCCGATGTCGTGGGTGCGGTAGCTGCCGGCCACCTCGGCGCGCGAGCCGTCATGCTCGACGATGCGCTGGTACAGCGAGGTAATGGCCTCGCCGTGGATGGCCTCGCCGGCCAGCACCATCTTGAAACCGTTGTAGTCGGGCGGATTGTGGCTGCCCGTGACCATGATGCCCGAGCGTGCGTCCAGCGCATGGGTGCCGAAGTACACCATGGGGGTGGCCACCACGCCCAGGTCGATCACGTCCACGCCCGCCGCCTGCAGGCCCTGGGCCAGGGCGGCCGCCAGTTCCGGGCCGGACAGGCGGCCGTCGCGGCCGATCACCACCGTGCGCTCGCCCTTGGCCAGCGCTGCCTGGCCGAAGGCCTGGCCGATTTGCCGGGCCACGCCGGCGTCCAGGGTTTTACCGATGATGCCGCGGATATCGTAAGCTTTGAAGATCGTTTTTGACAGGGAAACCATAATGTAGGTGAGCGTGGTTATTGGAGGGGGGGCACGGCATGGCCGCCATGATACCAAAGCCGGGGCCGGCTGGGCGGCGGGTGGGATGGGAGCGCCATCCGACATACTAAGTGCGATGTCCGCGCCAGGCAAGCCCCGGCGCAGGAATGGCCGCGGGCGCGGGCACGGATGCCGGCCTGGCCCCGGGCAGTCCGGGCGCCAGACGCCGGGCGGGCTTACAGGCTTACAGGCGCAGCAGGTCGAGCGACTTGCCCGCGTCGACCCAATCCTTGACCCACTTGGGCTGGCGGCCGCGGCCCGTCCACTGCTGGCTGGCATCGGCCGGATTGCGGTAGCGCGGCGCCACGGTGCCCGTCTTGGCGCGCACGCCGCTGCCGATCAATTCCTGCAACGGCACGCCCACGCTGTGGGCGATGGCCAGGATCTGTTCCCGCGCCTTGAGCCGGTCCGACTGTTCGCGCTGTTTCAATTCTCGCTTGATCTGTTCCTGCAATTGACGCAGTTCTGCGGCCGACAGATTCGATAAATCCATAGTTATTCCCTGTTAAATTAAATAAAGAATTTAAACTGCACTCATGCAGGGAATATACTACATTACGATAAATTTGCTAGTGCTTCTTATGCCGTATCATCCAGCGCGGCGCTTTAAAGCGGACAATCCGGACATACAGCCAGATGTAACTGGTAATGAATAAAATGCAGAAACACATTAACACCCAGGTATAACGCCAGAATATCGTGGCCGGCACCACCGCCATCAGCGAAAACAGCCACAGATAAGGCGAAGTCAGGGAATTACGCCGCATTAACGCGCGCGCATCCTTGCGTCCCACGGCCCATTGCACGATGCGGCGGAATATCAGGCTATGTAAATGGATACCGTCCGGCATGGCGGGAGACTTTCCACGCACAAACATTCTGCGATAAGCGGAAAACAGGGTTTCAAATGCCGGGTAAATCAACAGCAGGGCCGCGTACCAGGTCGACACCTGGGGATTGCGCATCACCAACAGCAAGGCCAGCTCGCCCAGCATAAAACCGATGAAATAGGCGCCGCCGTCGCCGAGGAAAATCAGGCCGACAGGATAATTCCACACCAAAAAGCCGGCCGTGGCGCCGGCCACCATCAGGGCCGCCACCAGCACGAACATGTCGTTGACCTGCAAGGCCACGTAGCCCAGCGACAGCAACATGCAAATGGTGACCACGCTGGCCAGGCCATTGAAGCCGTCGATGATGTTGACGGCATTGGCGATGCCGGCCACGGCCAGGATAGTCAGCGGCAAGGTCAGCCACATAAACGGCAGCGGCCAGGCGGAAAACGCCCAGTCGATGCGGTCGATGCGGGCGTCAAGCAGGAAATAACCGAGCAGGGCCGCCGCCATCGTCAGCACCAGGCGGCGGGCGGCGCTGACGCGGCCCGTGTAATCTTCCGCGATACCGCCGGCAAACGCCACGGCCGAGCAGCCCAGCAGCGACAGCAGCCAGTTGCCCATCATGGGCACGCGCCAGATGGAAATGCAGGAACTGAGCGCCACCGCCACGAAGATCGGCAAGCCGCCGATACGGGCCACGGAATGGACGTGGACTTTCTGCACGCCCAGGAAATCGGTGTCGAGCGCCGGCCCGTGCAATCGGGCTTCTTTGATGACCAGCAGAGTCAACAGCGTGGACGCGATGAAGCTCAGTAAGAAGGAGAACATTGATTATTTTTATCTATACGAATATATCGGGGCACACCATTCCCGATACCGGCCGGGACGCCGCAACCGGGCCGGCCAGCCGGCTTGGCAGCACAACAACAGGCGATTGTACCGGATCAGGGCGTGCGGCCGGGATTCTAGCTGGGGACGGCCGGCCCGGGGCCATCCCTTACGTCTCGATACATGGGGCGCTTATTGCAGGCACAGGCGCAGCGCTTCCTGCCAGTGCGGCAGCCGGCAATGGGCCAGCAGGCGCTCGGACGACAGCACGGAATGGGCCGGGCGCCGGGCCGGCACCGGATACTCGGCGCTGGCGATGGGCAGCACGCGGCAGGCGATGCCGGCCGTGTCGAGGATGGCGCGGGTGAAGTCATACCAGGTGGTCTGGCCCTGGCTGCTCAAGTGATAGACGCCGCCATGCTGCTGCCACCACGGGCTGCCGCCGGCCTGGGCCTGGGCCAGCATCAGGGCCGTGGCATCGGCGATGGTGCGGCTCCAGGTGGGCGCGCCATGCTGGTCGTTGACCACCCGCAGCTCGTCGCGCTCGCGCGCCAGGCGCAGCATGGTGAGCAGGAAGTTCTTGCCGCGCATGCCGTAGACCCAGCTGGTGCGGAAGATCAGGTGCGGGATGCCGGCCGCCGCGATGGCTTGCTCGCCGGCCAGCTTGCTGGCGCCGTACACATTGAGGGGGCCGGTGGCGTCGCCTTCGCGGCGCGGCGCGGGATCGCTGCCGTCGAACACGTAGTCGGTCGAATAGTGCACCATGGCCGCGCCCAGCAGCTTCGCTTCCTGCGCCATCAGGGCCGGCGCGTCCGCGTTGATGCGGTGGGCCAGCTGCGGCTCGCGCTCGGCCTGGTCGACGGCCGTGTAGGCGGCCGGGTTGACGATCAGGCCGGGCCGCACGGCCCGGATCACGTCGCGCACCTGGTCCAGGTCGGCCAGGTCCATGCGGGCGCGGTCGACGGCCACCACCTCGCCGATGCCCTGCAGGCTGCGCTCGAGCTCGTAGCCTACCTGGCCCGTGCTTCCCGTCAGCAGGATCTTCATGCGAACACGTCCGCGTCGGCCAGCAGCTTGCCG
>JAZJZQ010000171.1:0-2104 GCA_040389625.1 Pseudomonadota bacterium
CGATTGAGTCTGCGCAAGACCGGTTCGATCGGCACGTTCGGAAAATTCCGAACGTGCCCCTGGACAAATCCACCGACGGGAGCAGACGGTGCCGACGCAAAGTCCGATGGGGTTCCGATTTCCAGGCGCAGGCGCTTCCCGCAAGCTGCGCATGTTCGTTCAACCTATTTGCCTCAGTTGCCCCTGATCGAAAGGCTCGATGGGTAGAGTTGGCGCGGGTTGCGGCGTGATGGGAGGGGACACCCGATGGGTGAGCACAAGATCAGGGGCGAGGCGATGCAAGTACGCACGCCGGGAGGGGTTGTCGATGTTCGCTGGGACGAGCGTGGTACGGCCACGGCGATGGGTCAACTGGCGTTCTTCGCGGAGTATCTCGAAGCCACGGGTTTGTTCGAAGGATGGCTTCGAACGTGCCCGCTGAAGTACAGCAGCCCGAACGCGCCTGGGCTGGTGGATGTGCTGGGCACGTGGATGCTGTCGATCCTGGACGGGCATTGGCGTTACGCACACGTGGGCGCGCTGCGCGGCGACGGCGTGGCCACGCACATCCTGGGCATGAGCAAAGTCATCGGCGACGACAGCCTGCGCCGCGCGTTGGGCGCCATTGCGCCCGAGCCACGGGCGCGGCACACCGACGAGCAACGCCAGGCGCAGCAGGGCCAGGTGGCGCGCTCGGTGCAGTGGATGCAGCAGCACTTGCGCCGCAGCGTGGAGGCCGCGCTGGACACGCCGTGGATCCTGGACTGCGACACCACGATCAAGGTGCTGTACGGGCGCCAGCAGGCCGGTGCGGTGGTCAGCTACAACCCGCACAAGCCTGGGCGGCCCAGCCATGCGATCCACACCTACTGGGTCGGCAACCTGCGCATGGTGCTGGACGCCGCGCTCGAATCCGGCGACCGCCACGCACCCAAGCACTCGCGAGCCGGCCTGGTGGCCTTGCTCGAGGGTTTGCCGAAGGAGCAAAGGCCGCGCCTGGTGCGCGGCGACTGCGCGTTCGGCAACGAAGGCGACATGAACGCTCTGGAAGAACTCGAGCAGCCGTACCTGTTCAAGTTGCGCCAAAGCGTGGGCGTGAAGAAGCTCATCAAGCAGCTTTGGCAACGCGACGACTGGAGCCCAGTGGGTCAAGGCTGGCAGGCCTGCGAGGACGAACTGCGGCTGATGGGATGGACCCGCAAGCGACGGGTGGTGGTCATGCGGCGGCAGCGGCCGATGGATCTCATTGTGGAAAAGCCTGCCGCGCTCAAACGAGGCCGCCCGCGCAAAAGCCCGCCCGATCAGGCCGAGTTGCACTTCATCGACGAGAACCAGCCGGTCAAAAGCTGGGAGTACGCCGTGCTGGTGTGCAACACCGACTACGAGGTGCAGCACATCGGCCAGCTTTACCGCGACCGGGCGGACTGCGAAAACGGCTTCGACGAAATCAAGAACCAATGGGGCTGGGGCGGCTACACCACGCACGACATCGAGCGCTGCGCGCTGAGCGCACGCGCGGTGGCGCTGATCTACAACTGGTGGAGCTGGTACGTGCGGCTGGCTCATCCCAAGACCCGGCTGGAGGCCATCACGAGCCGCCCCAAGCTGCTGGCGGCAGTGGGGCGAATGACGCGACACGCACGCGTGACCAAGCTGGTGCTGGCGCTGACCCACGAGGCGGCATCGCAGATCAAGGTGCTCATCGCCAATGTCCGCGCCGGCCTGAGCCACATTCGCTCAGCCGCGCCGCAGTTGGACAAAACCCAGCGATGGCCGGCCATGCTGCGCTACATCGTGGCCGAAATGCTCGCCCACCAGGGGCCGCGAGGCTCACCACCGGCTGCCATGCCGACGGGTTAACTGAGGAAAATAGGATGAACGAGCCACAAACCAACCAGGCCCCGGCGGCGGGACTGACGCCGCCAGCTCGGCCCCGGATCGGCCTGGCGCTGGGCAGCGGTTCGGCGCGCGGTCTGGCGCACATCGGCGTGCTGCGCGCCTTGAAAGAGGCCAACATCGAGATCGACCTGGTGGCCGGCACCAGCATGGGGGCGGTCATCGGTGCCGTCTTTGCCTCGGGCAAACTCGATGATCTGAGCGCCAGACTGTGCAATCTCGACTGGCC
>JAZJZQ010000172.1:0-1583 GCA_040389625.1 Pseudomonadota bacterium
GCGTTGTATTCGCGGCAGTGCTTGTCCCAATGCTTGGCATGACCGGGCGGCACGCGCAGGTAGATCGGCGCCGCTTCCACGTAACGCGTGGTCCGCTCCACGATCACCGGTTCGCGGTACAGCACTTGCGGCTGAGGATAGTTGCCCAGGTCGATGCGGCCGTAAAAGCCGGGCTCGCCGACGCTGATGGACACGCCCACATCGGTCGCCATGGCGGTGGAGGACAAAGCCAGCAGGCTGGCGGCAAGAATCAGGGATTTCATCAAGGTTCTCTCGTTGTTGTAAAAATGAAAATCAGCCGCATAATGCCGGCGAGAATGACATTTTAACTGCCAGACATGGCCCGCACCGTTCGCTAGCGAACATTTCACCACAAACGCGCCAGCGGCAATACCACGCCGCTGAACACGGACCAGTCGGCCGACGCCCGGTTCAGGCCCTTGGCCATGCCGAAGTCCACCGTCACCAACTTGCTGGGGCTGTAGGCGGCCGCCACCAGGGCTTGGGCCGTGCGGTCGGCGCCGCCGCGGCGCGTGCCCGACAGCTCGCCCGTCACGCCCCAGCGCTCGGCCACGGGAACAGAGAACGAGGCCGACAGCCCGGTCTGTGTGCGACTGCTGCCGTCTTCCCAGGCGCCGAGCCGGGTCAGGTTGACGTTGGCGTCCATGTGGACCGTATCGAAATCGCGGCTGTAGATGCCGTTGACGCTGTAGTCGGCGCGGCCGCTGCCGATGCTGTCCTTGGCCGTGGGTGCCTTGGCGCCCAGCTCCAGGCCAAACGCGGTGGCGCTGTCGACCAGGAAGGCGCGCTTGAGCACCACGGTCGTGTCGCCCACGCCGCGGGCCCGGCCGCCATCACCGTCGGGCGCCGAAACCCACGCCTCGCCGCCCACCACCACGCCCCAGCTGTCGTTAAAGCCCAGCTTGAAGGTGTACGGCAGGCTGTTGCGGTGGCCGCCGTCGGCCTTGGTGCTCAGGCCGCCCAGTTCCAGCTCCAGCTGGCCCGGATAGGGCAACTGGGCCGGGCTGGACACGGACGGCCGGTACGGCGTCACGGCCTGCAGCTCTTCGGCCTCGCCGGGCAAGGCCACCATGGCCAGCGCGGCCAGGACGGCCAGCGCGAGCAGGCAGGTGACTTGTCGTTTAATCATAGTTATTCCTTCTGAATGAGTTGCCGCATAGCCAGCAGCCTAACACCGTTTGCCGGCGTCCCCAAGCACCCATAGCAACTTGCTGCGTAGCAAAAATACTGCTAAGCTAATCGTTAGATACCTAACCATTTGTGAGCAAACCTTTTGTCCTCTATCGAAGACCGCTTCTCCGCTGCCCTGCACACATCCGCCCGCGGCTGGCGCCAGGTGGTGGACCGCCGCCTCAAGCACCTGGGACTGAGCCAGGCCAGCTGGATGGCCATCGCCATCGTCGCCAAGGCCGAGACGCCACTGCCGCAGACCCGGCTGGCCGCCCTGGTCGGCGTGGAAGACCCGACCATGGTGGCCACCATCGACCGCCTCGTCAAAGGCGGCTACGCGCTGCGCACGCCCTCGCCCACCGACCGCCGCGTCAAGCTGGTGAGCCTGACGG
>JAZJZQ010000172.1:1683-5940 GCA_040389625.1 Pseudomonadota bacterium
GCCGACGGCCTGAACCGGCGCATGATCACCATCTCGATCATGCTGGCCACCATCATCCAGGCGTTGGACGGCACCATCGCCAACGTCGCCCTGCCCCACATGCAGGGCAGCCTGTCGGCCTCCCAGGACCAGATCACATGGGTGCTGACCTCGTTCATCGTGGCCGCCGCCATCGCCACCCCGCTCACGGGCTGGCTGTGCGACCGCTACGGCCAGAAGAACATCTTCCTCACCGCCGTGGCCGGCTTTACGGCAGCCTCGGTGCTGTGCGGCTTGTCCGGCTCGCTGGGCCAGATCGTCGCCGCCCGCCTGTTGCAGGGCGTATTCGGCGCGGCCCTGGTGCCGCTGTCGCAAGCCGTACTACTCGACATCAACCCGCGCGAAAAGCATGGCTCGGCCATGGCCGTGTGGGGCATGGGCGTGATGATAGGCCCCATCCTCGGCCCCACCCTGGGCGGCTGGCTGACCGACAGCTACAACTGGCGCTGGGTGTTTTTCATCAACGTGCCGGTGGGCGCGCTGGCCTTCTATGGCATCTGGAAATACATCCGCCCATCGCCGGCCGCGCGCAAGATGCGCTTCGACGGCTTCGGCTTCGCCACCCTCAGCCTGGCCATCGGCGCGCTGCAGATGCTGCTGGACCGGGGCGAGCAGAACGACTGGTTCGCCGCCAGGGAAACCTGGGCCGAGGCCGTCGTCATGACGCTCAGCTTCGCGTATTTCGCCGCCCACACGGCCTTGCGCCCGGCCGGCAAGTCCTTCTTCGACTACCGGCTGCTCAAGAACGCCAACTACGTGAGCGGCCTGCTGTTCATCTTCATCGTCGGCATGGTGCTGTTCGCCACGCGGGCGCTCACGCCCACCATGCTGCAAGGGCTGATGGGTTATCCGGCCGCCGTGGCCGGCCTGGTGACGGCGCCCAGTGGCCTGGGCACCATGTTCGCCATGCTGGTGGTGGGCCGGCTGGTGGGCAAGTTCGACCTGCGCCTGCTGCTGGGCACGGGCTTCGCCATCACCGCCTTCTCGCTGTGGCAGATGAGCGGCTACACGCTGGTGCTGACCCGCAGCGACATCGTCTGGCCCGGCGTGATCCAGGGCCTGGGGCTGGGCCTCGTGTTTGTGCCCCTGAGCGCCGCCACCTTCGCCACCCTGGCGCCGGACATGCGGGCCGAAGGCACGGCCATCTACAGCCTGGTGCGCAACATCGGCAGCAGCATCGGCATCGCCCTGGTGCAGACCCTGCTGGTGCGCAACACCCAGACCATGCATGCCGCCCTGGCCGAGAAGATCAGCTACGGCAATCCCGCCCTGCTCGACAGCCCCGTCTACAACCTGGCCACGCCGGAAGCGGCCAACGCGCTCAACAACGAAATCACGCGCCAGGCGTCGATGGTCGCCTACGTGGACGACTTCTGGCTGATGACGGTGCTCACCCTGCTGGTGATCCCGCTGCTGTTGCTGATACGCCCGCCCGCCAAGACCGCCGCCGCGCCCGCGCCCGACCACGCCGCCATGGAATAACGTTGAACCCAATGAAAACCCGAATGCCTCATCCCTCCCGCACCGTCTCGGCCGGCGCCACTGCCGCGGGTAGCGCCCGCACCTTCGCCGGTGCTGCCGTTGGCGCTTCTGCCGGCGCCCATGCCGCGGCCGTGCGCCCTGCGCTGGCCGCGCTGCTCTCGCTGACCATGGCTGGCTGCGCCCACATCCCGCAAGACGTGGCGCCACTGCCCCAGCGCGATGTGGCCGGCGCCAGCCTGGCGGCCGACATCCGCCTCGCGCACGAAGGCTGGCCCGCCGCCCGCTGGTGGACCGGCTACGGCGACACCCAGCTCGACGCCCTGATGGCGCAGGCGCTGGCCAGCTCCCCCAGCCTGGAAGTGGCGGCCGCCCACATCGGCAGCGCACGCGCCGCGCTCGAGAGCAGCAGCGCGCAACTGGGCGTGGACGTGGACGGCTACGCCAACGTCAACCGCCAGCGCTATTCCGGCACCGGCCTGTTCCCCGCCCCCATCGGCGGCAACTATTTCACGGAAGAGAACCTGCGGCTGGAAGCGCGCTACCACTTCGACTGGTGGGGCAAGAACCGGGCGCAGATCGCCGCCGCCGTCGGTGAATTGAACGCGGGCCGCGCCAGCTACGCCCAGGCCGAACAGGCACTGGCCGCCGCCATCGCGCAAGCCTATTTCCGTCTGCAAGGGACATGGGCGCGGCTGGCCAACACGGATAGCCAGATCGCCGTCCAGGCGGAACTGGTGCAGGACCAGGCCAGGCGCATGGCACGCGGCCTGGCCGCGAACGACACGGCGCGCACGGCCGAGGTGGAACTGGCCCAGCTCAAAAAACAGCAGGCCCAGTTGCGGGCCGACGCCGGCGCCGCGCGCGAAGCACTGCGCGCCCTGCTCGGTGCCGACGCCGGCGCGCTGACCGGTCTGCAACCGCGCCCGCTCACCGCCACGCCGCACGCCGTGCCCGCCCATCTGGGCATGGAACTGCTGGCGCGCCGCCCCGATCTGCAGGCGGCCCGCTGGCAGGTGCAATCGGCCCTGAGCCAGACGGAAGCGGTACAGGCATCCTTCTACCCCGACATCAACCTGGGCGCATCGGTCGGTCTCAACTCCATCTCCTTCGACCAGCTGCTGCAAGCGGCCAGCCGCACGCTGTACGTGGCGCCCACGCTGACCCTGCCCCTGTTCGACAGCAAACGCCTGAACGCCCAGCTGGCGGGCGCACGCAGCCAGCGCAACGAAAAAATCGCGGCCTACAACCAGGCCGTCGTGCAAGCCGTGCGCGACGTGGCGCAGGACAGCCTCGCGCTGCAAGGCACGGAACAGCAACTGGCGCGCCAGGCCGAAGCGACGGCGGCGGCCAACGCCCAGCTGCAAAGCATGCGCGCCCGCGCCGCGCACGGCCTGGCCGACCGCCGCAGCGAACTGACGGCGCAGCTGGCCCTGCTGCGCCAGCAGGACAGCGCATTGGCCCTGCAGCAGGCCCAGTTGCAGGCCGAAGTGGCCCTCACCCAGGCCTTGGGCGGCGGTTACCGCAACGACGCCGCATCCCCCACCCACTGACACGCACCGACACGGAATACAGATGAGCACCGAAAACAACAACACCCACAACGACGGCCGGCGCAAGCGCGTACTGCTGGCCATTAGCGCCGTCTTCCTGCTGGGCGGCGCGGCCTACGCGGCCTACTACGAACTGGTGGGATCGAAGGAACAGGAGACGGACAACGCCTACGTGGGCGGCAACCTCGTCACCCTGTCGTCGCAAGTGGCCGGCAACGTACAGGAAATCCGCGCCGACGACACCCAGCTGGTGCAGGCGGGCAGCCCCATCGTCCAGCTGGACGCGGCCGACGCCGACGTCGCCCTGAACCAGGCCGAAGCCCGCCTGGGCGCCACCGTACGCCAGCAACGCCAGCGCTATGCCGACGTGGCCCAGTACGACGCCGCCATCGCCCAGCGCCGCCTGGCCCTGCGCAACGCGGAAGACGACCTGGCCCGCCGCAAGCCGCTGGCGGCCGACCACACCGTCTCCGGCGAAGACGTGGAACACGCGCGCCAGGCCGTGGACAATGCCCGCGCCGCTCTCGCCGTGGCCGAGCGCCAGGCCGACGCCACGCAGGCCGGCGTGGCCGGCGTCGCGCTGGCCCAGCATCCGGCCGTGCAGGCCGCCAAGGCCGACTATGCCCAGGCCTGGCTGGCCG
Organism: Pseudomonadota bacterium; assembly: GCA_040389625.1. Taxonomy (GTDB): domain Bacteria; phylum Pseudomonadota; class Gammaproteobacteria; order Burkholderiales; family Burkholderiaceae_D; genus Rugamonas. Next base: position 5,396 of record JAZJZQ010000172.1, read on the forward strand.
CCCGCCGCAACGCCATCCTGGCGCCGGTGACGGGCTATGTCGCCAAGCGCAGCGTGCAAGTGGGCGCCCATGTGGCGGCGGGCACGCCGCTGCTGTCCATCGTCCCGCTGGACCAGCTGTGGGTGGACGCCAACTACAAGGAATCGGAACTGCGCCACATCCGCATCGGCCAGCCGGCCACGGTCACGGCCGACATGTACGGCAACAAGGTGCGCTACCACGGCAAGGTACTGGGGCTGTCGGCCGGCACCGGCAGCGCGTTCTCGCTGCTGCCGGCGCAGAACGCCAGCGGCAACTGGATCAAGGTCGTGCAGCGGGTACCGGTACGTATCGCCCTCGACCCGAACGAACTGGCGCGGCACCCGTTGCGGGTCGGCCTCTCGACGACGGTGGTGATCGACATCAGCAACACGGACGGCCCCATGCTGGGTAGCGCGACGGCCGCCGCCCCCGTGTACGCCACGCGCGCGCTGGCCCAGCCCCTGGCCCAAGCGGCCAGCGCCGCCGACGCCATCATCGCCCGCAACCTGAAATAACTGAAAAAA
>JAZJZQ010000173.1:0-12268 GCA_040389625.1 Pseudomonadota bacterium
GCTGCGCCAGCCGACCGACTACACCCCCGTGTGGCTGATGCGCCAGGCCGGGCGATATTTGCCGGAATACCGCGCCACGCGCCAGAAGGCCGGTTCCTTCATGGGCCTGGCCACCAATCCCGACTACGCCACCGAGGTGACGATACAGCCGCTGGACCGCTTCCCGCTGGACGCGGCCATCCTGTTTTCCGACATCCTGACCGTGCCCGACGCGATGGGCCTGGGCCTGTACTTCGTCGAAGGCGAAGGCCCCAAGTTCGAGCGGCCCCTGAAAACGGAAGAGGACGTGCTGGCCCTGCGCATCCCGGAACCCGGTTCGCTGGACTATGTGTTCAAGGCCGTGACCCAGATCCGCACCGAGCTCAACGGCCGCGTGCCCCTGATCGGCTTTTCCGGCAGCCCGTGGACGCTGGCCTGCTACATGGTGGAAGGCCAAGGTTCGCGCGAATTCCACACCATCAAGAAGATGCTGTACAACCGTCCGGACCTGATGCACCACGTGCTGGCCACCAACGCCCGCGCGGTGGCCGAATACCTGAACGCGCAGATCGACGCCGGCGCCCAGGCCGTGATGATCTTCGATTCCTGGGGCGGTGCGCTGGCCGACGGCGCCTACCAGGAATTCTCGCTGGCCTACATGCAGCAGGTGGTCTCCCAGCTCAAGCGTGAAAAGGATGGCGTGCGCATTCCCGCCATCGTGTTCACCAAGGGCGGCGGCCAGTGGATCGAGGACATCGCCGGCATCGGCGCCGACGCCGTGGGCCTGGACTGGACCGTCAACCTGCGCCAGGCGCGCGCCCTGGTGGGCGACAAGGTGGCCCTGCAGGGCAACCTGGACCCGGCCATCCTGTTCGCCAGCCCGGACCAGATCCGCGCCGAAGTGCACAAGGTGCTGGATGCGTTCGGCAAGCCCGGCGCCAACAGCGGCCACGTCTTCAACCTGGGCCACGGCATTTCCCAGTTCACCCAGCCGGAACACGTGGCGGCCATGGTGGAAGCGGTACACAGCCACAGCCGCGCCCTGCGCGCCTGATGTAGTCCAGCGCATAAAGGGGGCGTTTCGCGCGAAACGCCCCCTTTTTTCATGCTGCTGGCGTTCGCCCGATACCGACTTATGCACAATTTTATTTGCTGCTGAAATATCAGGCAGTGCCTTTTTCCTTGCTGGGGACGGTTCTATAAGTGGTTGATTATTATAGATTTATTTTGCTCTCCCCAGTGACAAGGTTGACGTTAGGTAAACCTTATCCCAACCGTGAAACGGGCTTGTCAGTTCATTGTCCACAAAGTTATCCACTAAAACTGTGGATAAAAATGAAAAGTACTTAGTAAACCGTAACTTAGCCCGTTTGCCGCCATTCCGGCTCAAGTGCATGTTGCACTGCACGAAAAATGGGCAATGTTTTTAGCCTGATAACGGCCTTGTTCGGGCGCAAACGTTGCCGTTGCAGTCTGTGTAGAATGCGCTGCGTCTTGGCGCCGGCTTCCAGCCGATGCTGCCCTGCCGCAAACATGATTTAGGTGATGATCGGGCCAAAAAAGTGCTTGATTTCGTGCCAGAAAGCACTCTAAATACTTCACTTATACACAGCGGCGCGTAACCGGCGCGGTTTTTTCCTCCCCTAGGGAGCATTTTTCAAGTCATTGATTTATAAGGGAATAAATTTTGATTTTTTGCCCGGTTTACGACGCTGGCAAGGCGGAAGTCATCGGTTTCCGTGAATTAATTTTCCCTTGTCCACAAAGTTATCCACAAAAACTGTGGATACTTTCAGCCGCCCCGGCCGTGGCGCGCAGCGCGGGGAAAACAGCGTGAATTGTGCAGCCACACCATGAGCGCGCAGGAGCAACTTTCCCACTGCATCCTGCAGATTGTGTTGGATACGCCACTGAACGCCGTATTCGATTACCGCTGGGCTTGCGATCCCGCAAATCCGCCCCAGGTCGGCCAGCTGGCGCTGGTGCCGTTCGCCCGGCGCGAAGTGATGGGCCTGATCGTGGGCATCGCGCAGCGCACGGACGTGCCCGAAGCCAAGCTCAAGGATGTACTGGCCGTGCGCAGCCAGCTGGCGCCCCTGTCGCGCCAGTGGCTGGCGCTGGCCGGCTTCGCGGCCGACTACTACCAGCGTCCGCTGGGCGAAGTGGCGCTGCCCGGTTTGCCGAAAAACCTGCGCGTGCTGACCACGGTGGCGCTGGACCGGGCGCTCAAGAAACTGGCCAAGCATGACGTGCCGCACGACGGCACGCCGCTCGACATGCCCCGCCTCAATCCTGCCCAGCAGCAGGCGGCGGACGCCATCGGCGGCGCCCGGGGCTTTGCGCCCACCCTGCTGTACGGCGTGACGGGCAGCGGCAAGACGGAAGTCTACCTGCAAGCGTGCGCCCAGGTGCTGGCACGCGAGCAGGATGGCCAGATCCTGATCCTGGTGCCGGAAATTAACCTCACGCCCCAGCTGGAAGGCAACATCCGGGCCCGCTTCCCCGGCGTGATGCTGGCCACCTTGCACAGCAGCCTGTCCGAAGGCGAGCGCATGCTGCACTGGCTGGCCGCGCACGAAGGCAAGGCCCGCATCGTGCTGGGCACGCGGCTGGCCATCCTGGCCTCGCTGCCGCAACTGAAACTGATCGTGATCGACGAAGAGCACGACCCGTCGTACAAGCAGCAGGAAGGCTTGCGCTACTCGGCGCGCGACCTGGCCGTGTGGCGCGCCTGGCAGCTCGGCATTCCCATCGTGCTGGGGTCGGCCACGCCGTCGCTGGAGAGCTGGCACCACGCCCAGTGCGGCCGCTACCGCAAGCTGGAACTGCGCGAGCGGGCCGTGAAGAACGCCACCCTGCCCCAGGTGAAGCTGCTCGACATGGAGCGCGACAAACCGAAGGATGGCCTGACGTCGCAGCTGGTGGCCGCGCTGCGGCTGCGCATGGAGCGGGGCGAACAGTCGCTGCTGTTCCTGAACCGGCGCGGCTATGCGCCCGTGATCTGCTGCGAGTCCTGCGGCTGGATCAGCAACTGCGTGCGCTGCACCTCGTTCATGGTGCTGCACAAGCCCGAGCACCGGCTGCGCTGCCACCACTGCAGCCTGGAGATGCGCATCCCGCGCCACTGCCCCACCTGCGGCAACGTCGACCTGCAGCCGCTGGGGCGGGGCACGCAGCGCGTGGAGGAAGGCTTGCAGCAGCTGTTCCCCGAGGCGCGCATCCTGCGCATCGACGCCGATTCCACTCGCAAGAAAGGCAGCGCGCAAGAAGCGTTCGACACCGTGCACCGGGGCGAAGTCGACATCCTGATCGGCACCCAGATGGTGGCCAAGGGCCACGACTTCAAAAAGCTGACGCTGGTGGGCATCCTGAATCCCGACACGGCCCTGTTCTCGCAGGACTACCGGGCCAGCGAGCGCCTGTTCGCGCAGCTGATGCAAGTGGCCGGCCGCGCGGGCCGGGCGGCCCAGACGGCAGGGGGCAGCGCCAGCGAAGTGCTGATCCAGACCCGTTATCCCCAGCATCCGCTGTACGGGGCCGTGGTCAACCACGATTACGACCACTTCGCCACGGCCCTGCTGGAGGAACGCGAGCAGGCCGCCTTGCCGCCCTATCTGTTCCAGGCCCTGCTGCGGGCCGAGGCGCCGGAACTGGCCACGGCCATCGAGTTCCTGCAGACGGCGCGCGACTGCGTCGAGCATCCCGGCATCACCATCAACGATCCCATCCCCATGAGCATGACGCGGGTGCACAACGTGGACCGGGCCCAGCTGCTGGTCGAGTCGCCGTCGCGGCCGGCCCTGCAAGCTTTCCTCAAGTATTGGATGGCGACCCTGCGCGAGCTGAAAAGCCGCGTCAAATGGTCGCTGGAAGTGGATCCGCTCGATATTTGATTCTGCTTTTTCTACTCCGGCTGCACCAGGTAGCGGCGGGCCGTCGTCACCACCTGTTCCGACAGCGCGCGCGTGAATGGCGTGTCCAGGTTCCAGGCGTGCCAGGTCAGGGCTACGTCCACGTACTGGCCCGGCACCAGGTCCACCAGCCGCTCCTGTGCCAGCGCCGAACGGACCTGGGGCAGCGGCGCCAGGCCGTAGGCCAGCCCGCCGTGCAGGCATTCGCTGTGAGCCGGCGACAGCGGCATGCGGTGATGGGGATAGGCCCCTTCCACCTTGACCGTCTGGGCCAGGTAGCGGGCCATCAGCTCGGGCTCGCTGACCACGGCCGGCGCCAGCGCCACCGCCTCGGCGGAAAAGCCGTCGCCGAACCAGTGGCCGGCAAACACGGGCGTGGCCACGCACACGTAGCGCATCAGGCCCAGCGGCGTGACATTGGGCCCATTGGGCTGGTCGGCGCCCGGGTCGGCGCTGGCCGCCACGCAGCCAAATACGCTGCCTTCATGCACCAGGTGCAGGGCCAGCTCCGGCGCCGCCGCCTGCACGTGCAGCTGGCAGCGCGGTGGCGACAGCAGCGGCTGCAAACTGAGGGGGAACCAGGTGGCCAGGCTGGCCGCGTCCACGGCCAGCGCGATTTCCGGCATGCTGACCGGGTTGCCCAGGTCAATGTCGAGCGCCGCTTCCATCAGCTTGACGTTGCGGTGGTGGGAAACGAGGCGCTGGCCCAGCCCCGTGGGCACGGCCGGCTGGCCGCGCACGATCAGCAGGCGGCCGCTGGTGTCTTCCAATGCCTTGATACGCTGCGACACGGCCGACTGGCTGATGCCCAGGGCCAGTGCGGCCTTTTCAAAACTGCCATGGCTGGCGACAGCGTCGAGTACGGCCAGGGCGCGGTAGTCCAGGTTTCCCATAAGCTGCACTTATAAAAGTTAGGAAGGATAAGTAATACTAATGCTGTTTTGCCGCAAAGTAAAACGCAAAGTGTGCCGTGCGGCGGCCCGCGCCACAGCGGGCGCGCGCCCTGTGCGCCAGCGCAAACTGGCGTAACATCGGGCCATGCCGGCTAGCCGCCGACCAGGGAGGACACCATGCAGACCATAGAGACGGATGTGGCCGTGATCGGCGCCGGCACGGCCGGCCTCAGCGCTTACCGGGCGGCCCGTGCGGCCGGCAGCCGGGCGGTACTGATCGAAGGCGGGCCGTACGGCACTACCTGCGCCCGCGTCGGTTGCATGCCCAGCAAGCTGCTGATCGCGGCGGCGGAGGCGGCCCACGGGCTGGCGGCCGCGCCCGCGTTCGGCATCCACCCGGGCGCCGTGCGCATTGATGGCGCGGCCGTGATGGCCCGCGTGCGTAGCGAACGCGACCGTTTTGTCGGCTTCGTGCTCGAGTCGGTGGAGCAGATGCCGGCCACCGACAAGCTGCGCGGCCATGCCCGCTTCGTGGCGCCCGATCGGCTGCAGGTGGACCAGCACACACTGGTGCAGGCCGCGCGCATCGTGATCGCCACCGGCTCCAGCCCCATCCTGCCGCCGGCCTGGGTGGCGGCCGGCCCGCGCGTGATCGGCAGCGACGCCGTGTTCGACTGGACCGGCCTGCCCGCCTCGGTGGCCGTGGTGGGCACCGGCATCATCGGCCTGGAGCTGGGCCAGGCCCTGCACCGGCTGGGCGTGCGGGTGGCCCTGTACGCGCGCGGCGACAGCATGGCCCAGCTGGGCGACCCGGATGTGCGCAGCGCCGCCGCGCAGGCCCTGGCGCGCGAGCTCGACATCCGCTTCCACACGGCCGTCAAGGCCATCGTGCCCGAGGGCGACCAGCTGCTGCTGCGCAGCCGCGACGGCGACGGCGCCCTGCGCGAGGAGCGTTACGACTATGTGCTGTGCGCCATCGGCCGCCAGCCCAATGTGCACCACCTGGGGCTGGAGCTGACGGGGCTGACCCTGGACCGCCACGGCATCCCCCTGTATGACAAGCACACCATGCAGTGCGGCGGCAGCGCCATCTTCATCGCCGGCGATGCCAACGCCGAGCGCCCGTTGCTGCCGGAAGCGGCCGACCAGGGCAAGATCGCCGGCCACAACGCGGCCCGCCATCCGCAGGTCGCGCCGGGCTTGCGCCGCACGCCGCTGGCGGTGGCCTTTACCGAACCGCAGATCGCCGCCGCCGGCGCCAGCTACCGCGAGCTGTGCGCGACCCATGCGGGCCGCTTCGCCATCGGCCAGGTGAGTTTCGAGGACCAGGGCCGCAGCCGCGTCATGCTGCAGAACCAGGGCTTGCTGCGGGTGTACGGGGAGTTCGGCACGGGCCGCTTCCTGGGAGCGGAAATGGTGGCGCCGCGGGCCGAGCACCTGGCCCATCTGCTGGCCTGGGCTTGCCAGGCGGAGCTGACGGTGGCGGCCATGCTGGACATGCCGTTCTACCATCCCGTGGTGGAGGAGGGCGTGCGCACGGCCCTGCGCGACCTGGCCCGCCAGCTGGAACAGGGCGCGGGGCAAGGGCAGGATTGCGTGCCCTGCTGCCCCGGCGAGTGAGGCGCGGCCATGTCGGACACTTGCAGTTTTCCATTGCAATCTGGAAAAAATAAGTGTCATTAAGCAAAAATACAACAGCTGGAGGCCCCATTCCACCGTGCCGTGCCAGAAAATACTACGGCCCGCCCGGCCGATGCCGTTATGCTACTGTCCGGTGATAATTTATCAACAGACGATGGCGGCGCCGCCGGCCCGCGCGGGGGTATGAGTGAGGATTTGCAGAGTCAGCCGGGCGGACCTGAAGCTGGGCATGCTGGTGCCATGGGATGTGTATGCGGCCAACGGCATGTTATTGGTGCGCAAGGGTCACATGATCGCCAGCGCCCACCAGATCGACTATCTGGTCGAGCGCGGCTCCTACGAGGAGCGCGACGAGGACGTGGCGCCGGCGCCCGAGCGGGCCTCCGTGCTGCGCAAGCTCAACACGGCCTGCCTGGAGTTGCAGCAGGCGCTGGAACTGGTGGCGGCCAGGCTGGCGCCGCACGATATCCAGCGCCGGCTGGAGCAGGTGGCGCTGCTGGTGACCCAGGCCGTGGACCTGAGCGCCGACGTGGCCGTGGCCAGCATCCTGCACAACCAGCAGGCGGCGCCGTACGCGGTGCGCCACAGCGTGGACACGGCCGTGCTGGCCCAGCTGGCCGCGCGCGCGCTGCGCCATGACGCCAGGGCCATCTTCACCACCACGCTGGCGGCGCTGACCATGAACGTGGGCATGCAGGAACAATATCTGCGCCTGCACGAGAGCCGGGGCAAGCTGAGCCAGCAGGACCTGGAACGGGTGCGCCAGCATCCGCAGCGCGGCGTGGCCCTGCTGCGCCATGCCGGCATCACGGATCCGGACTGGCTGGCCTGCGTGCTGCACCACCATGAGAACGAGGATGGCAGCGGCTATCCGGCCGGCCGCAAGGGGGCCGACTTTCCCGTGGGCGCCAAGCTGATCGCGCTGGCCGACCGCTATTGCGCGCGCGTGGTCAGCCGCCACTACCTGCAACCGCTGCTGCCGAACGCGGCCCTGCGCGACATCCTGGTCGAGGGGCGCAGCGTGCTGGACGGGCAACTGGCGGCCGTCATGATACGGGAGCTGGGCATCTATCCCGTCGGCACCTGGGTCAAGCTGCTGAACGGGGAGGTCGGCGTGGTGTCGCGCAAGGGCTTGCGTACCACCACGCCCCACGTGGAATCGGTGATCGGCCCGCGTGGCGCGCCGCTGGACGTGTTCCTGCGGCGCGATACGCGCGGCGAGCTGCACGCCATCCGCGAAGTGTTGGCGGCGGCCCAGGTGCTGGCGCTGGGCGGCCAGCCGCTGCGGATGGAACAGGTGTGGGGCCGGCTGGCCAGCCCGTGACGGCCGGTGGCGGTTGCCTGCGCGGACCGGGCAGGGCGCGCCTGCCGTCGGGCGATGGTTGGCCCTTGCCGGCGCGGGCTGCGCGTCAGTTGAGGATGGCGTCCAGCCGGCCGACGGCGGCCAGGTCGCGCAGCACGCGGATGGTGTCGATGTCCGACTCCTGGTAGGCCGAGCGGCGGAACTCGTCGTACATGGCGTTGGCCGCGTCGGTGGCCGCGTCGTGCGCGTCCTCGTACTGGAAGCGCACGAACAGCACGTCCGGCTCGGGCCGTTCGATGGTCATGGTCAGGCTGGAGGCGGCGATGTCCTGCTGGGGCGCCACGTCGTAGCGGATCTGGTGCATGGGCATGAGCAGCACCTGGTCCTCGATCACCAGCTCGCCGTAGCGCAGGCGGCGGCGGAACATATGCTCGCTGCGTTCGACGATCACGCAATCGTCCAGGTGGGGCACGAACAGCTTGGGCGCCTCGGCCCGCAGCACCAGGCCGCGCCACAGCTGGTCTGCGCTCAGGGTATCGATCAGCGGGTTGAGGGGATCGTTAATTTCAATTAAATGTTCAAATTTCATAGCGCTGCCATTTTCAGTTCGGGCGCGTGGTGCGCCGCTATCCGTGCATGGTAACGCAAATGGCCACCGCCTTCATGCGCCGCGTCAGCCGCGCGCCAGGCTGCTACAATGACCGGCTCACCTCTGCCTGTCTGCCACTCCGATGTCCAAAGCACCACAATTCGGCCTTAACGTCCCGCAAAGCGCCGCCGTCACCTATCTCGACGGTCCGTGCCTGGTGCTGGCCGGCGCCGGTTCCGGCAAGACGCGCGTGATCACGCAAAAGATCGCCCACCTGATCGAGGACCGCGGCTACGATCCGCGCACCATCGCCGCCCTCACCTTCACCAACAAGGCGGCGCTGGAGATGCAGGAGCGCATCGCCAAGCTGCTCAAGCAGCCGCGCCAGGCCAAGCAGCTGACCGTGTCCACCTTCCACTCGCTGGGGGTGAAGATCCTGCGCCAGGAAGCGAACGGCGTGGGCTTGAAGGACCGCTTTTCCATCATGGACAGCGACGATTGCGCCTCGCTGGTGCAGGACCTGGCCATCACCACCGACAAGCAGCTGATCCGCCGCGTCCAGACCGATATTTCGCTGTGGAAGAACGGCCTGGTCGAGCCCGAGGTGGCGCTGCAGCAGGCCAAGGACGAGGACGAGGCCCAGTCGGCCCGCATCTACCGCAGCTACGTGGCCACGCTGTCGGCCTACCAGGCGGTCGATTTCGACGACCTGATCCGGCTGCCCGTGGAGCTGTTCCGCACCAACGAGCCTATCCGCGACAAGTGGCAGCGCCGCCTGCGCTACCTGCTCATGGACGAGTACCAGGACACCAACACCTGCCAGTACGAGCTGGTCAAGCTGCTGGTGACGGGCATCGGCAAGAAGCCCATGTTCACGGCCGTGGGCGACGACGACCAGGCCATCTACGCCTGGCGCGGCGCGTCGGTGGAAAACCTGAAGACGCTGCAGACCGACTTCCCCAACCTGGAAGTGATCAAGCTGGAGCAGAACTACCGCTCCACCACCCGCATCCTGCAGGCGGCCAACGCCGTGATCGGCAACAATCCCAAGCTGTTCGAGAAGTCGCTATGGTCCGAGCACGGGCTGGGCGAGCCGATCAAGGTGCTGGGCATGGCCAACGACGACCAGGAAGCGGAGCAGGTGGCCATCATGATTTCGGCCGACCGCTTCGAGCGCAAGAACAAGTGGTCCGACTACGCCATCCTGTACCGGGGCAACCACCAGGCCCGCGTGATCGAGCAAGCCTTGCGCAAGGAACGCATCCCGTACACGATTTCGGGCGGCCAGAGTTTCTTCGACAAGGCCGAGATCAAGGACATCATCAGCTATCTGCGCCTGCTGGCCAACACGGACGACGACCCGGCCTTCATCCGCGCCGTCACCACGCCACGGCGCGGGGTGGGCCAGTCCACGCTGGAAGTGCTGGGCACGTTCTCGGGACAGTGGCAGTGCTCGCTGTTCGAGGCCGTGTTCAAGGGCGGCATCGAGGGCAAGCTCAACGACCGTCAGTTGAATCCGCTGCGCGACTTCTGCAACTTCATCAACAACCTGGAAGCGCGCGCCAGCCGCCCCGGCCCGTCCGGCAGCGGCGACAACGCAGCCCAGGTGCTCGATGATTTGCTGGAGGCGATCAACTACGAGTCCTATCTGTACGACATGTTCGAGGAGCGGGCGGCGCAGGGCAAGTGGCAGAACGTGCTGGAATTTACCAACTGGCTCAAGGAGCGTGGCCGCGGCGGCAAGGAACGCGACGGCGACGAAAAGAACGTGCTGGAACTGACCCAGATGGTGGCCCTGATGTCCATGCTGGAAGGCCAGGACGAAGATCCGGACGCGGTGCGCATGTCCACCCTGCACGCGTCCAAGGGGCTGGAATATCCGCACGTGTTCCTGGTGGGGTGCGAGGAAGGCATCCTGCCGCACAAGGGCGATCCGGATGCGCCGGCCGAGAGCATCGCGGCCCGGGTGCAGGAAGAGCGGCGCCTGATGTACGTGGGCATCACGCGGGCCCAGCGCACCTTGCAGATCACCTGGTGCAAGAAGCGCAAGCGGGCCGGCGAGCAAGTCCATTGCGACCCGTCGCGCTTCATCAAGGAAATGGAACTCGACGTGGGCACGGCCGTGCCCACCGAGTCCGAAGTGCTCACGCCCAAGGAACGTCTGGCCCGCATGAAGGAACTGCTCAACACCCCCAAGGCTTGATCTGGCAGCGGTTGAAGGGCTGGTCGCTGCGTTTTGTCTAGTGCAAGAAAATCGTGTACCTTGATCTGGCGAAGGTGCTAGCATCCAATGATGCCAATTCGGCATCTACCGTTGGAGGTGGCCATGTCACTACGTTGGAAGGATGCGGCGCCCTGGGCGCTGGCGCTGGCCGGCTTGCTGGGCCAGGCGCAGGCGGCGGAATTTGCCACCAGGCCGGAAGCGGAAGCGATGGTACGCAAGGGCCTGGCTTTTTTGAAGGCCAACGGCAAGGACAAGACCTATGCCGAGATCGACAGGCACGATGGCCAGTTCGTCGACCGCGACCTGTATCTGGTGATTTATGGCTTGGACGGCGTGGTGCACGCCCATGGCGCCAACGCCAAGATGATAGGCAAGAACCTGATGGAAATTAAGGACGTGGACGGCAAGGCCTTCATCAAGGAGCGGATCGAACTGGCCAAGAAGAAAGTGCCGTTCTGGCAGGATTACAAGTTCACCAATCCCGTCAGCGGCAAGATCGAACCGAAGTCCATGTACTGCGTGCCGGAGGAAGTGTTGATCGTGTGCGGCGGCATTTACCTGAAATAGGGGCGGCGAGCGGTAGAATGCGTGCTTTCATGCAGGAGTATGCCGTGAGTACCGAAGACCGCTTCATCGATATCGAAATCAAACTGGCGCACCAGGAAGACCTGGTGGAATCGCTGAACCAGCGCGTCTACGAGCAGCAAAAGCAGATCGACAAGCTGGAGCAGATCTGCGCCGCGCTGGCCCAGCGTGTGCGCGAACAGCCGCAAGGCAACGGCGGCAGCATGCCGCACGAGCGGCCGCCGCACTACTGATAGCCGCGGTCAGGCAACGATGCGGATCAGTATTGCGCCAGGCGTGCGCCTGTTTGTCGACATTGAAGGTGCCGGCCTCGTGCCGGACGGGCCGGCGATGCGCGACAAGCCGGCCCTGGTGCTGCTGCACGGCGGCCCCGGCTACGACCATGCCAGCTTCAAGCCGGCGTTTTCCCGGCTGGCCGACCTGGCCCAGATCATCTATTACGACCACCGCGGCCATGGCCGCAGCGATCCCCGGCCCATGGGCGAAGTGACGCTCGACACCCTGGCCGATGACGTGGTGCGCCTGTGCGATGCGCTCGGCATCAGCAAGCCCATCGTCCTGGGCCAGTCGTTCGGCGGCTTCGTGGCCCAGCGTTACATCGCCCGTCATCCGGCGCACCCGGCGAAAGTGGTCCTGTCCAGTACGTCGGCGCGGCTGGGGCTGGCGCGCAAGCTGGCCATGTTCGAACGCCTCGGCGGTCCGGAAGCACGGGAGGCGGCCGAACGTTTCTGGCGCGCGCCCAGTGCGGCGACCTATGCGCCCTACCAGCGCATCTGCAAGCCCTTGTACGCGCGGACCCCGGCCGCCGATGGCAATGCGGCCCGTCGCTCCACGCTCAACAAGGAAATCCTGTTCGCCTGGGCCGGATCGGAACAGCAGACCATGGATCTGCTGCCCGGACTGGGGCGCGCACAATGCCCGGTGTTGGTACTGGCCGGCGCGCTCGATCCCGTCTGTCCGCTGGACGATGCGCGCGATATCGCGGACGCCTTGCCCCAACATCTGGTGCAGTTCGCGCCATTTGACGATTGCGGTCACGGCGTCTGGCGCGACGCGCCTGATGCCGCGTTTGCCAGGCTGCGCGCCTTCATTGCTGAGTAGTCAGCGCGCACAAAACGGACTTCTGGCCTCAGGTCGCCGGCG
>JAZJZQ010000174.1:0-530 GCA_040389625.1 Pseudomonadota bacterium
GAGCTGCTGGACGTGGCCGACGCCTGCGCGGCGGCCTACCGCGGCTACCTGCCGAACGCCGCCGACCGAACCCATCCATACGCCTCGCCCTTGCAGTCGAGTCGTTTGAAGAACCTGCCGCCGGCACTGATCCTGTCGGCCGAAGACGACCCGCTGCGGGACGAAGCGGAACAATACGGTGCCAAATTGATCGCCTGCGGCGTCAAGACCACCGTCAATCGAATGCCAGCCGCGGCTTTGAACGAAGCCGGGGCGCGCAACGAATGCGCGTGCAAGTGTTACGCGCTGGGAGAAATCGCCAGTTTCATCGCTGGCCTGGAACGGTCCGAGACACCGCCAGCCGAATAGGGTTCCCCAACCTTTAAGCAGTATCTGCAATCACGTCCCCACTGGCTTGCCGGAGGGGCGAGTGGACTGTGGTGTCCAAATTGGGTGCGAAGGGCGCACGGCCGGCTCCTAGGGCAAGGCGCAAAGCGGAGCGATAGCGGGCTATCGCGAGCATTTGCAACGCCGCCATAGGGGCCGGTTGT
>JAZJZQ010000174.1:540-15089 GCA_040389625.1 Pseudomonadota bacterium
GCTTGCCGGCGGGGCGCTAGTACCGTGTTTTCTCGCAATTCGTTGAGGGCAACCGGTGCCGCCATTTCTATTAATTATTTTCATATAAAAGGGAATAAACATGAAAACCATTAAACAACTCACCGTCGTAGCCCGGCCGCTGGCCGCCGCTATGGCGCTGGCGGGACTGGCCGCTTTCGGCCTCTCCGGTTGCGAAGACGCCACCGGCAAGACGGCTGAAGCACCGGCGGCAGCCGGCGGTCCTCCGATTTCGGCCGCCGTGGTCGTCGAGAAAACCATCACCGAGACCCAGGAGTTCTCGGGCCGCCTGGAAGCGATCGAGCAAGTGCAGATCCGTCCGCGCGTCGGCGGCTTCATCACCGCCATCAACTTCAAGCCGGGCAGCGAAGTGAAGAAGGGCGAAGTGCTGTTCGTCATCGATCCACGTCCGTTCCAGGCTGAAGCCAACCGCGCCGAAGCGGCAGCCGGTTCGGCCCGCGCCAAGGCCGACCTGGCCAAGCTGGAGCTGGCCCGCGCCGAGAAACTGCTGGCCGACAAAGCCATCGCCCAGCGCGAATACGACGCCCTGGCATCGAGCCTGAAGCAGCTGGACGCCGACACCCGCGCCGCGCAAGCGCAGTATGAAGCGGCCAAGCTGAACCTGAGCTACACCCAGGTGACGTCGCCGATCAACGGCCGCGTGTCGAAAGCGGAAATCACGCTGGGCAACCTGGTCGACGCTTCGGCGGTGCTGACCTCGGTGGTCTCGCTGGAGCGCATCTACGCTTCCTTCGACGGCGACGAGGAGACTTATCTGCGCGTCGGCGCCGCCGCCCACCAGGGCAAGCCGGCCACCGTCAAGATCGGCCTGGCCAATGAAACCGGCTTCCCGCACGAGGGCAAGCTGGAATTCGTCGACAACCAGCTCGATCCACGCAGCGGTTCGGTGCGCATGCGCGCCACCTTCACCAACACCGACGGCATGCTGGTGCCTGGCCTGTTCGCCCGCGTGCAGCTGGCCGGCTCCACCGGCGCCAAGTCGGCGCTGATGATCAATGACCGCGCCATCAGCACCGACCAGGACCGCAAGTTCGTGTTCGTGGTCGACAAGGACAACAAGGCCGAGTACCGCCCTGTGACCCTGGGACCTGCGATCGATGGCCTGCGCGTGGTGCGCGACGGTTTGAAGGCTGGCGAGAAGATCGTCGTCAACGGCTTGCAGCGGGTACGTCCCGGCGCACCGATCACGCCGACCGTGGTCGCCATGGATTCCGATCCGCTGGCCGCCAACGTGGCGAAACCTGAAGTGAAAAAAGATGAAAAAGTAGCGGCGGTCGTTGCGAAGACCGGCACTTCCAAGGAATAAAAAACTATGAATATCTCTCGATTTTTCGTCGACAAGCCGATTTTTGCGGCGGTACTGTCGATCATTATCTTCGTCGCCGGCTTGATCGCCATCTTCAAGCTGCCGATCTCGGAGTACCCGGACGTGGTGCCGCCATCGATCGTGGTGCGGGCCCAGTATCCGGGCGCGAATCCGAAGATCATCGCCGAAACCGTGGCCGCGCCGCTTGAGGAACAGATCAACGGCGTCGAGAACATGCTCTACATGTCCTCGCAAAACACCTCGGACGGCGCGCTGGCGCTGACCGTCACCTTCAAGATCGGCACCAACGTCGAGCAGGCCGAAACGCAAGTGCAGAACCGCGTCCAACGCGCTCTGCCACGCCTGCCGGAAGAAGTGCGCCAGATCGGCGTGACGACCGTCAAGTCCTCGCCCAACCTGACCATGGTGGTGCACCTGCAGTCGCCCAACGGCCGTTACGACGACCTGTACCTGCGCAACTACGCGGTGCTCAACATCAAGGACCAGCTGGCCCGCCTGCCCGGCATGGGCGAGGTGTCGCTGTTCGGTTCGGGCGACTACGCCATGCGCATCTGGCTCGACCCGCAGAAAGTGGCCGCGCGCGGCCTGACGGCGGGCGACGTGGTGGCCGCCATCCGCGAGCAGAACGTGCAGGTGGCCGCCGGCGTGATCGGCGCCGGTCCCACCAAGAATGCGGACTTCCAGCTGACCGTCAACACCCAGGGCCGGCTGCAGAGCGAAGAGGAATTCGGCAACATCATCATCAAGACCAACGCCGACGGCGCCGTCACGCACCTGAAGGATGTGGCGCGGATGGAGATGGGCTCCAATTCCTACGCCCTGCGCTCGCTGCTGAACAACAATTCGGCGGTGGCCATCCCCATCTTCGAGGCACCGAACGCGAACGCGCTGCAGCTGTCGCATGACGTGCGCGAGACCATGGCCCGTCTGTCGAAAGATTTCCCGGAAGGCGTCACGTACAGCGTTGTATATGACCCGACCCAATTCGTGCGCGAATCGATCCGTGCCGTCATCCACACCCTGGTCGAAGCGGTGATCCTGGTGGCGCTGGTGGTGATCGTGTTCCTGCAAACCTGGCGCGCCTCGGTCATTCCGCTGCTGGCCGTGCCGGTGTCCATCATCGGCACCTTCGCCGTGATGCTGGGCTTCGGCTTCTCGATCAACACGCTGTCGCTGTTCGGCCTGGTGCTGGCCATCGGTATCGTGGTCGACGACGCCATCGTGGTGGTGGAAAACGTGGAGCGCAACATCGCCAACGGCCTGTCGCCGCACGACGCCACCATCCAGGCCATGAAGGAAGTCAGTGGCCCCATCATCGCCATCGCGCTGGTGCTGTGCGCCGTGTTCGTGCCGATCGCCTTCGTGTCGGGCCTGTCGGGCCAGTTCTACAAGCAGTTCGCGCTGACCATCGCCATCTCGACCGTGATCTCCGCTTTCAGTTCGCTGACGCTGGCGCCGGCCCTGGCCGCCTCGCTGCTGAAGCCGCACGACGCGCCCAAGGACAAGCTGACGCGCCTGATGGACGCCGTGTTCGGCCGCTTCTTCGCCTGGTTCAACCGCTTCTTCCACCGCACCTCGGACAGCTACGAGACCGGCGTGACGAGCATCCTCAAGCGCAAGGGCGGTTCGCTGGTGATCTACGCCGTGCTGGCCGCGGCCGCCGGCTTCATGTTCAAGCTGGTGCCGCCGGGCTTCGTGCCGGCCCAGGACAAGCAGTACCTGATCGGCTTCGCCCAACTGCCCGACGCCGCCTCGCTGGACCGCACCGACGCTGTGATCCGCAAGATGTCGGACATCGCCAAGGACGTGCCGGGCGTGGAAGCGTCGGTTGCCTTCCCCGGCCTGTCGATCAACGGCTTTACCAACGCGCCCAACGCCGGCATCGTGTTCACGCCATTGAAACCGTTCGAGGAGCGCACCAAGCCGAGCGAATCGGCCCAGGCCATCGCCGCCGAGATCAACAAGCGCATGGGCGCCATCGAAGGCGCGTTCGTGATGGTGCTGCCGCCGCCGCCCGTCAACGGCCTCGGTACCACGGGCGGCTTCAAGCTGATGCTGGAAGACCGCGACAACCTTGGCTACGATGAGCTGAACAAGGCGGTGCAGGCGGTGCAGATGAAGGCCTGGCAGAATCCCAAGCTGGCCGGCGTGTTCTCGAGCTACCAGATCAACGTGCCGCAGCTGTTCGCGGACGTGGACCGGGTCAAGGCCAAGCAGCTGGGCGTGCCGCTGCAGACCATCTACCAGACCTTGCAGATCAATCTCGGCTCGCTGTACGTGAACGACTTCAACCAGTTCGGCCGTACCTACCAGGTGCGGGTGCAGGCGGACGCCAAGTTCCGCTCGCATGCGGAAGACATCGCCCAGCTCAAGGTACGCAGTGACAAGGGCGAGATGATCCCGCTGTCGTCGCTGATGCGGGTCAAGGACAGCTATGGTCCGGACCGGGTGCAGCGCTACAACGGCTACGTGTCGGCCGAGATCAACGGCGGCCCCGCGCCTGGCGTGTCGTCCGGCGAGGCGCAGGCCGAGATGACCAAGATCGTCAACGAAGTGCTGCCCAAGGGGATCAGCTACGAATGGACGGAACTGGTGTACCAGGACATCCTGTCCGGTAATACGATGATCTACGTGTTCCCGCTGTGCGTGCTGCTGGTGTTCCTGGTGCTGGCCGCCCAGTACGAAAGCTGGACCCTGCCGCTGGCCGTGATCCTGATCGTGCCGATGTCCATCCTGTGCGCGCTGACGGGCGTCAAGCTGACCCACGGCGACAACAACGTGTTCACCCAGATCGCGCTGTTCGTGCTGGTGGGGCTGGCGTCCAAGAACGCGATCCTGATCGTGGAATTTGCCCGCGAACTGGAACTGCATGGCCGCACCGTGGTGCAGGCCGCGCTGGAATCGTGCCGCCTGCGTCTGCGTCCCATCCTGATGACGTCGATCGCCTTCATCATGGGCGTGGTGCCGCTGGTGTTCTCGCACGGCGCCGGTTCCGAGATGCGCCATGCGATGGGCGTGGCGGTGTTCGCCGGCATGCTGGGCGTGACCTTCTTCGGCCTGTTCCTGACGCCCGTGTTCTACGTCCTGCTGCGCAAGCTGGCCCAGCGCCTGGAGAAAAAATCCGCGACGGCCGACGTCGTCGCGGCGAAACTGGAAGGAACCCACTGATGAAACCGAACCTGATAGCCAAGGGCGTGGCCCCGCTGGTGGCGGCATTGCTGCTGACCGCCTGCGCCGCGCCCGAATTCAAGCAGCCGAAAATGGACGTGCCGGCCGCGTTCAAGGAAACCCAGACGCCGTCGGCCGCCGAAGTACGCACCGCCGCTGACGGCAGCACCTGGAAGCTGGGCCAGCCGGCCGAGCGCCAGCCGCGCGGCGAATGGTGGCTGGCCTTCCACGACACGGCCCTCAATGAGCTGATCGCCGAGGCGACCAAGGCCAACGCCAACCTGGAAGTGGCGGCGGCCCGCGTCAAGGAGGCGCGCGCCATCGCCGGCATCGCCGAGGCGGATCGCATCCCGCAGGTGGGCGTCAACGTGGGTGCCCAGCGCAACCGGGCCTCGGCCCTGTCGCTGGGCCTGCCGGCCGGTACGCCGGTGGCGCCGGGCACGGCCTACTCGGCCAACCTGACGGCCAGCTACGAGGTGGACCTGTTCGGGCGCGTGTCGTCCAATGTCAGCGCCGCCCGCAACGACGCCGCCGCGGTGGAAGCGACCTACCGCTCCGTGCTGCTGGCGGTGCAGGCCGACGTGGCGCAGACCTATTTCCGCCTGCGCGCCACCGACGCCGAACTCGATACGCTCGAGCGCACCGTCAGCCTGCGCGAGGAGAGCGTGAAGGTCAACCAGCGCCGCTTCGACCTGGGTGACATCGGCGAATTCGACCTGTCGCGCGCCAAGACGGAACTGTCGACGGCGCGTGCCGAGGCCATCGGCCTGCAGCGCCAGCGCGTGACGACCGAGCATGCGCTGGCCGTCCTGCTGGGCAAGCCGGCGGCCGGCTTCACGGCCAGCGCCAGCCCGTTGCTCGATTCGTCGCTGCTGCCCGTGATCCCGGCCGGCCTGCCATCCACGCTGCTCGAGCGCCGGCCCGACATCGCCGCCGCCCAGCGCAACATGGAGGCGGCCAACGCCCGCATCGGCGTGGCCCGTTCCGCCATGTTCCCGGCGCTGACCATCAGCGCCAACGGCGGCGGCGCGGCAGGCACCTTTGCCGACGTGTTCAAGTGGAGCAGCCGATCCTGGATGCTGGGCGCGCTGATGTCCATGCCGCTGCTCGACGGTGGCCGCAACAGCGCCAACATCACGCGCAGCGAGGCGGCCCTGCAGGAATCGGTGGGCAGCTACCGCCAGAGCGTCTTGACCGCGTTCGCCGAGGTGGAAGACAACCTGGCCGGATTGCGCATCCTGTCCGGGCAGACGGCGCAGATCGACGACGCCGTCGTCTCGGCGCGCCGTTCGGCCGACCTGGCGCAGAAGCTGTACGCGGCGGGCCGTTCCAGCTACCTGGACCTGCTCGACGCCCAGCGCAACCTGGCCACGGTCGAACGCAACGCCGTGCAGTTGCGCGGCAATCGGGCCGTGACGACAGTGGCGTTGATCCGCTCGCTGGGCGGCGGCTGGGACGGCGCCGGGCCGGCCGTGGCGCAGCTGCCGCAGGCGGCCATGCAGGCATCGAACTGACGCCGCCATCAGCCCCGTACCGCGGGCGCCGATGAAGGCTGGATGACAAGGAGGGCAGGGCAGCGATGCCCTGCCTTTTTTTGTAAGCAGGGCGGGGCCAGCTGGGCGGGGTCAGGCGGCGGCCAGGAACTGGCGCCGTTCGGCCAGCAGCTGTTCCAGGGCGGCTGGCGGCATGGGCTTGGCAAAGTAGTAGCCCTGCATGACGTCGCAGCCGGCTTCGCGCAGGAAGCGCACCTGCTGCTCCGTTTCCACCCCTTCGGCCACCACTTTCAGATTCAGGCTGTGCGCCATGGCGATGATGGCGGTGGCGATGGCGGCGCCGTCGCCCGGCACGTCGTTGACGAAGCTGCGGTCGATCTTGAGCTGGTCGATGGGGAAACGCTTGAGGTAGGCCATCGACGAGTAGCCGGTGCCGAAGTCGTCGATCGAGAGGTGGATGCCGGCCGTCTGGATCTGCTGCATCAGCGCCAGGTTGGCATGCACGTTCTCCATCAGCACCCCTTCCGTGATCTCCAGTTCCAGCAGCGCCGGCGGCAGGCCGGTCTCGGCCAGGATGGCATGCACGTCGGCCATCAGGTCGCTGTCGCGGGTCTGGCAGGCCGACAGGTTGACGGCCACGTGGCTGATCTCGTCGAGCAGGCCGGCCGCGTGCCAGGCGGCCGCCTGGCGGCAGGCCGTCTGCAGCACCCAGCGTCCCAGCGGCACGATCACGCCGCTTTCCTCGGCCACGGGGATGAATTCGACCGGGCTGACGGGCCCCAGCTCGGGACAGGTCCAGCGCGTGAGTACTTCCAGCCCCGTCATGCGGCCGCTGGCCACGTCGATCTGCGGTTGATAGTGCAGGCTCAGTTCATTGTTTTCCAGCGCACGGCGCAGATTGGCTTCCAGCTGCAGCCGCTTGCGGGCCCGCTGCTCCATCTCCGGCTTGAACGTCTCGTAGTCGTTCTTGCCCTGGTTCTTGGCGTAGTACATGGCCGTGTCGGCGCCGCGCATGAGCGCCTGCTCGTCGCGCGCATGCTGCGGATAGACGTTGACGCCGATGCTGGCGCTGACGTACAGCAGGTGGTGGTCGAGCTGGAACGGGGCGGCCAGCGCCCGCAGGATCTTGCGCGCCACGGCGTCCGGCTCCGTCTCGTCCTCGTGCGGCTCGACGATGACGACGAATTCGTCGCCGCCGATGCGGCAGATCACGTCGGTGGTGCGCAGGGTCTGTGTCAGGCGCTGCGCCACCATCTGCAGCAGCACGTCGCCGCTGTTGTGGCCCAGCGTGTCGTTGACCACCTTGAAGTTGTCCAGGTCGAGCAGCAGCAGCACCACGCTGGTCTCCTGGCGGTCGGCGTGTGCCAGCGCCGTGGCCAGCTTGTCGTTGAAGGCGTTGCGGTTGGGCAGGGCGGTGACGGGGTCGACGTGGGCCAGGTAGTGCAGGTGGTCCTCGGCGCGCTGCACGGCGCGCCGCATGCGCGCCACCAGCAGCCAGGCCAGCGCGTAGGAGCCGGCCGCCACCACCAGGGTGAAGCCGGTGAAGCTGGCCAGGCGCTGGTACAGCGGCGCCATCGAGGCGCGGATCAGCACCGTGCCGATGCGCGCACCGTTCGCCTCCACCGGCTCGCGCACTTCCACGTAGCGCGCGCCGAATTCGTAGCGCGGCGGCGGCAGCGGCTGGTCGCTGGCCGGCATGGCGTCGGCCGGCCGGCGCTGGTAGCCGGCCAGCAGCACGCCGGCGGGGCCGTAGATGCCCGCGCCCTGGACGCTGGGCGAGAGCGCCAGCCCGGCCAGCGTTTCGGCGGCGGCGCGCCGGTCCTGGAACAGCAGGGGCGCGCTGCTGTTGCTGCCCACGATGCGGGCCTGCACCTGCAAGTCGTCGCGCAGGGCGCCGCGCAGGGCGATGAACTGGACCACGATCAGCAGCACGCCGGCCAGCGCCAGGGCGGCGCCGGCGGCCAGCATGTTGAGGTGGGCCACGCGCCGCCCCAGCGCGCGGGTCGAGATCTTGGCGCGGGCGATCATTGCACGCTCCTGGCCAGGCGCAGCAGCTTGGAGCTGATGGTCAGGTGCGCCTGGCGGGCGGCCGCCAGGTCGGCGTCGAACACGATGCGGGCATGGTCCATGGCCAACGCCAGGATCGCGCCGGCGGCGCCGATCACGCGGTCGTCGGCCACCGTCAGCACGCTGGCGCCGGCCAGTTCCGGGCGCAGCGCGTGCCAGCGTTCGCGGTCCTGGCCGTCCAGGAACAGCACATTGCAGGCGCGGGCGGCGGCGCCGCTGCCGGGCTGGCGCAGCTGCACGCGGTGACCGTTGATCTGCTTGTCGCCCAGCGCGGCCAGCGCGCCGTGCAGCGAATTGCCCGGATAGGCGCACAGCTGCAGCGGCGCGCCGCCAGGCAGCGCTTCAGCCGGCCATTCCGTGAAGACGGCGAAATTGAACACGAATGCCGCCTTGAGGTCGTATTCGGCCACCTGGGCCGTCGCCAGGCCGCAGCCGCAGCATGCCGCCAGCAACAGGGCGCGCAGCAGCCGGGTGGCGGTGGGGAGCGGGGCGGCGCGCGTGGTCATGGGATCAGTAGTCGACGGTGAGGCGGCCGGCCAGGCGGCGACCGTCCTGGTTCACCGTGTCCATCGCCAGCGAATCGGCGACCGGATCGGCGTAGCGCCGGTCGCCCAGGTTGTGGACACTGAAGGCCAGGTCTGCGTGGCGTGTCAGCCGCACGCTGAACAGGTTCAGGTTGGCCAGCAAGAAGCCGCCCGCATGGTTGCCGCGCACGGCGTCGCGCGGCCCCACGTACTGCGCTTCCAGGCCGGCGCGCCAGGGGCCGCGCAGGGGCAGCGTCAGATTCAGCTTGGCCAGGTGGGCCGGTGAATTGACGGTGTCCGTGCCGTCCTGATGCACCCGCTGCCAGCTGTAGCTGGCGCGCAGCCGCGCGTCCGGGCTCCAGCTGTGCTCATATTCGGCCTCCAGCCCGTGGGCCGACGGCGAGCCGGTGTTGAGGAAGATGGGCAGGCCGCTGGCGCCGTCCGTCACCTGCGAGATCAGGCCCGACACGTCGTTGTGGAACAGGCTGACGGTCAGGCGGCGGTTGTCCTGCCACTGGTGGGCCAGCACCAGTTCCGTGCTGCGGATGCGTTCCCGCTGCAGGGCCGGATTGGCCAGCTGGCCGCCGTCGCCGATGAAGGCGTAATAGCGTTCGTAGATGTTGGGCGTGCGGTAGGCGCTGCCGTAGATGGCCTTGAGCGTGGTGTCTGCCGTGAGCTGGCCGATCAGGGCCACGCGCGGGTTGAACACGCCGCCCGTGCTGGTATGGTGGTCGTAGCGCAGGCCGGCGTTGAGCAGCAGCGGCGCGCCCAGGCGCAACTCGTCGGCCAGGAACAGGCCGTAGCGCTGGCCGGCGTGGTTTTCATTCAGGTACAGCTGGTAGGGCGCCAGGTCGTAGTTGAGCAGGCGCAGGCGGTAGTCGTGCTGGTATTCGGCCCCCACCATCAGCTTGTGGCCGGCCAGGGCGGTCGACAGCAGGCGCGCCTCGCCACCCCACCAGCGGCCGTTGCTCAGGTCTCGGTTGAGGGTGTGGTCGGCGTTGTCGGTGGCGTAGTCGCCCAGCGAGTCGTAGCTGCCCCAGTACAGCCGCGCGCTCAGCTCCGTGGCTGCCGTCAGCGGGGCACGGTAATCGAGGCCGGCGTAGTTCTGGGTGTCGATGGTGCGCGATTGCGGATCGTTGAACGACTGGCTGAACGAGGCCGTGGGCACGCCCTTGGGCCGGTCGCCGTGCAGCAGCGACAGCGTGAACGGGCCGCTGATGGCCTTGGCGTACAGGCGCTGCGAGGTTTCGTAATCGAGGCCGTGGGCCACGCCGTTGTTCTGTTGCGGCGTGTCGTAGACGGCGTAGTACTGGTCGCGTCCGTCGCTCTTGTAGCGGCTGGCCGCCAGCAGCAGTTCGTTGCCGTGGCCGTCGCGCCAGGCGTAGCTGCCGCCGCCGCGCCGGGTGCCGGCCTGGCCCCCGTCCAGCGCCGCCCGCACACCTTCCAGCTCCTGGGGGCGGCGCGTGATGACGTTGATCACGCCGAAGAAGGCGTTGGCGCCGTACACGGAGGAGCCGGGCCCGGACGCGTATTCGATGCGTTCCACCAGATCCAGGTCGAGCGGGAATTCCTCGCCCAGCGGGGCCTGGTCGTAGACGGCATCGTTGATGCGGTTGCCGTCGATCTGGAGCAGGAAGCGGCTGTTGTAGTCGCCCGGGCGCAAGAAGCCGCGCGCGCCCAGGTAGCTGTAGTTGCGGTCGTAGCTCACGTACAGGCCGCGCAGGCTGCGCAGCACGTCGGCCAGGGTACGCCAGCCGTAGGCGCGGATGTCGCCGGCGCTGATGACGGTCACGTTGGCCGGCGCTTCGCTGGTCTGCTGGCTGTAGCGCGAGGCGCTGTAGACGTCCAACGCCAGCAATTGCTCGAGCGGCAGCGTGGTCAGGTCCTGGCCGCCACCGGACGTGACGGCGCCGGCGGCCGGCACGCGTGCGCCCAGCAGCAGGAGCAGGGCGGCCGTCTGGCCGGCCCGGATCGAGGCGGCCCGTGCGGGCCGGATTGCTTTAGTCATGCAATGGTTCCAGGGAAGGAAACAGGCGAGCCGGAACCTTCAATGTGATGCGACTGATGGTTATGTTACTTTTCTCCAATATGGTGACAGTTCCCAGAGAGAAAGTACAGCCTGGGCTAGGAAGCAGCGCAACATAACTATTGGTCTTACAACGCTGGCGTGCCGGCCATGCGCATGCCGGGCCGCGCTATGGCGGCGGCGCCACGCCGGCCAGCAAGGCGTCCGCCACGCTGCCCACCCAGCACAGGGTGCACACCAGCAGGGCCGCGCTGGCGCCGGGCCCGGCCAGGCCCGCCTCGGCCACGCGCTGGGCGATCAGTTCGGGATCGGGCGCCAGCGCGCCGTTGGCCAGTTGTTCGCTCAGGGTGTCCACCAGCGGCAACAGCTTGCCCAGCAGGTAGGCCAGGGCCAGGGCGGCCGGCACCAGGAAGGCGCAGCCGCGCAGCGGACGGCGCAGCACCAGCAGGTGGCCCAGGCCGGGAAACACGAGCGCCGACCACAGCGCCGCTTTAATCGATGGTTTCATATAGCCTATAAACGGCTGCGCGCGGCAGCGGACAGATTGAGCCAGCGCAAGATTGCGGCAGGCAGTACGGCGTAGATTACGACATGCGCCCAGGCAAGAACGAGTCCGGGCCAGTCGTGGCGGCGCCATGCCGCCTATCATACCTGCCCGGAGCCGCGGCGGCGACCCGGGCCATCCACATGCAAGGGGAGTGACCATGAAGAAGCTGCTGTGCGTGGCATCGCTGTTGTGCTGTCAGCTGGCGCTGGCGGCGCCGGGCGAGAAGGATGCAATGGCGCTGGCCGAGCGGGGCGCGCAGTTCGTCAAGCAGCACGGCAAGGCCGAGATGATCGCCAAGATCAACAACAAGGACCCGGAATTCAACCAGGGCGCGCTGTACCTGGCCATGCGCGACCTGGAGGGCATCACCATCGCCCATCCCACCAAGGCCCTGATCGGCAAGAACCTGCTCGACGTGCCCGACGCCGACGGCAAGCCGTTCCGCCAGGAGCTGCTGGCGCTGGCCAAGGGCAAGGGCCACGGCTGGGTCGACTACAAGTTCCGCAATCCGGAGACGGGCAAGGTGGAGGCCAAGTCCACCTATGTGCTGCGGGTGGGCGACGTGGCGCTGGAGGCGGGCATCTACAAGCATTGAGGCAGCGCGGGCACGGCGCTGGTACAGCACGGACACGGGCGCCGACGGCCAGCGGCAGCGGGCGCCCCTGATTGCGGCGCCACGCCGCTTTTTCGGGTCGGGAACGATATGCTGAGCAAATTACGGATAGGTCCCAAACTGCTGCTGGCGCCGGCCGTGGTGCTGTTGCTGCTGGTGGTGCTGTCGGCCGGCGCCTACTATGGCCTGGTGCGCCAGAACGGCCTGCTGGAAAACCTGGTGCAGCAGCGGGCCGCGCGCACCAAGGCGGCGGCCGACCTGGTGGCGGGCGCCAACCGGGCCCACACCGAGGCTTACCAGCTGCTGACGTGGATAAACGCCAGCTTTTCCGCCCCCCGCGTGGACGCGCTGGTGCAGGACATCCGCAGCCGCCACGGGGCGCTCGAGCGCCAGTACGCGCAGCTGGAACTGGCCACCGGCGCCAGCGCCGACGAGCATGCGCTGGTGGCCCAGTCGCACGCGGCGCACGCACTGTATGTAAAGGCCGTCAACGACGTGGTGGAAATGAGCATGGCCGATCCGTCCATGGCCACCAACGCCATGTCCAAGGCCGAACGGGCATTCGACGCGCTGGCCCAGCGCCTGCAACAGCTGTCGGCGCTCGAGCAGACCCTGGGCGAGCGGGCCTACCAGGCGGCCGAGGCCGAGTTCCATACCCTGTCGACCCTGCTGCCGGTGGTGGTGGCGCTGTCGATCGCGCTGTCGCTGCTGGTGACCATGGCCGTGCGCAACGCGCTGCTGAAGGAAGTGCGCGAGATCGGGGCGGCCGCCATCGACCTGGCCGAGGGCAACCTGACCGTCAAGCACCGCATCTACGGCAAGGATGAAATCGCGGAAACGTCGCGCGCGCTCGACACCAGCATCCGCAACCTGAACGCCACGCTGAAGACCATCCTGGCCTCGGCCCAGTCGATCGACAGCGCCTCGCGCGAGATCGCCGCCGGCAACGCCGACCTGTCGGTGCGCACGGAAGCCCAGGCCAGCTCGCTGGAGGAGACGGCCAGCTCGATGCAGGAACTGACGGCCACCGTCAGCGAGACGGCCAACAACGCCCAGCTGGCCAACCAGCTGGCCCGCAGCGCCACCGGCTTTGCCGTGCGCGGCGGCAGCGTGGTGCAGCGGCTGGAAGTGACGATGGCGTCGATCCGGGGCAGTTCGCGCAAGGTGGTGGAAATCGTCAGCGTGATCGACGGCATCGCGTTCCAGACCAACCTGCTGGCGCTGAACGCGGCCGTGGAGGCGGCCCGCGCCGGCGAACATGGCCGCGGTTTCGCCGTGGTGGCGAGCGAGGTGCGCACCCTGGCCCAGCGCTCGGCCACGGCCGCGCGCGAGATCAAGACGCTGATCGCGGCATCGGTGGCCGAGATCGAGGGCGGCAGCCGTTCAGTGGAGGAGGCCGGCACCAGCATGGCCGACATCGTCACCTCGGTGCAGCAGGTGGGCGACATCATCAGCCAGATCAGCCAGGCCAGCGCCGAGCAGGCGGCCGGGCTGCAGGACGTCAACCATGCCATCGTCCAGATGGACCAGGTCACGCAGCAGAACCTGGCGCTGGTGGAGCAGGCGGCGGCTGCCGCCAGCAGCCTGCAGGAACAGGCCCTGAGCCTGTCGCAGGCCGTCACCCTGTTCAAGCTGGACGACGTGGCCGCCCGGCCCGAGCTGGCGCTGGCGGCGGCGACGAAAAAAAACGCAGGACCGGGCCGCGAAGCCCGCCTGCGTCTGGCATCAAACCGGCGCTGACTGCGCGCCGCTGACGCCGGTCCTCATGCCACGTCGCGCTTACTCGTAGTCGCTCATCGGCGCGCAGCCGCAGAACAGGTTACGGTCGCCGTACACGTTGTCGGCACGGCCCACCGGTGGCCAGTACTTCTGCTGGCGCAGCGACGGCACCGGATAGGCCGCCACTTCGCGGCTGTACTTGTGCTCCCAGCTGTCGGCCGTCAGCATCTCGGCCGTGTGCGGCGCGCCCTTGAGCGGGTTGTCGTTGCGGTCGAAGTCGCCCGACTCCACTTTCGCGATCTCCATGCGGATGGCGATCATGGCGTCGATGAAGCGGTCCATCTCGGCCTTCGATTCGCTCTCGGTTGGCTCGATCATCAGCGTGCCCGGCACCGGGAAGCTCATGGTCGGAGCGTGGAAGCCGAAGTCCATCAGGCGCTTGGCCACGTCTTCGTTGCTGATGCCGGTGGCGTCCGTCAGCGGACGCAGGTCCAGGATGCACTCGTGCGCCACCAGGCCGTCGTGGCCCGAGTACAGCACCGGGTAGTGCGGCGCCAGGCGGCGTGCGATGTAGTTGGCGGCCAGGATGGCCGTCTCGGTGGCGGCGGTCAGGCCTTCGGCGCCCATCATGGCGATGTACATCCACGAGATCGGCAGGATGCTGGCCGAGCCGAACGGCGCGGCGCTGACGGCGCCGATGCCGGCCGCGTCGCGCTGGTAGCCGGACGAACGCTGGTTCGGCAGGAACTTGGCCAGGTGCGCGCCCACGCCGATCGGACCCACGCCGGGGCCGCCGCCGCCGTGCGGGATGCAGAAGGTCTTGTGCAGGTTCAGGTGCGACACGTCGCCGCCGAAGCTGCCCGGCGCGGCCACGCCCACCAGTGCGTTCATGTTGGCGCCGTCGATGTAGACCTGGCCGCCGTGGCTGTGGATGATCTGGCACAGTTCCTGGATGCCTTCCTCGAACACGCCGTGGGTGGACGGGTAGGTCACCATCACGCAGGCCAGGTTCTTCGAGTGCAGTTC
>JAZJZQ010000175.1:0-3410 GCA_040389625.1 Pseudomonadota bacterium
ACCGAGAGGCCGGCCGCCGCGATCATCTGCTGCAGCGCCGCGCGCGTGGGCGGCGACTTCACGTAATCGACGATTTCCGGTTCCACGCCGGCGGCGCGGATCAGCGCCAGCGTATTGCGCGACGTGCCGCACGCGGTGTTGTGATAGATGGTGATGCCCATGGTTGTCCTTCGATAGCTGAAAACGAGGCAGGCATTATCCCCGAAATGGGCAAATGGCGCGTGCCGCATGCACTCAATCGATTCCTGCAAGGTGGACTATGCGCCCAGCAGCCGGCGCGCCAATAGAGACCGCATATCGCGACGTCCGTCCGCGATCAAATAGATGACAACCTGGCTTCCTGCGACGCGGTAAATCACGCGGTACGGTTTAAACAATGTCTGGCGGTACTCTTTGATACCAAGTTCGACTAGCTCCTTCGGATAGCTACCGCGCTCCGGAAACGTCGACAGGCTCTCCGCAGCCGCCAGCAACTCATCCAGCACGGCATCGGCTCGGGCCGCACTGTCGAATTCTGCGATGTAATCATGGATGGCCTCCAAGTCCTGCTCCGCCCCCTCGGTGAGCAAGACTTCAAACTTGACGGGGACGCCTGCCATCAGGCCGCAGCGCGCTTGGCGCGCAGACGGGCCACCACGTCAGCCACAGGTTTGACCTTGCCTGCGGCCAGATCCTGGTTGCCCAGCGCGAGAATTTTCAGGAGCGCCAGCGTTTCCTGCGTCTCCTCAAAAGAAGCAATATCCTGCAACACGGCCTTGGCTTCGCCGTTTTGGGTGATGACCAGGGGCACACGCCGTTCGGCGAGATCGGCCAGCACCTCGGCAGCGTTCGCCTTGAGGTAGCTGATCGGCTTGATTTGAGATGAGTAACGCATGGCCACGCCTCCGTCTTGAAAGACTTAATATAGTCTTTTTATGATCTCGAAGCAAAGTATCGGCAGCAGAGAAGGCATCAGTGTTCACGGCAAATACACCAATGCGGCATCAATTCCGAAGAAAAATTGCAGACCGATAGTTGATCAAACCATCATTTTCTGGTGTAATTATCCCTAAGCGGGGTGTAGCTTAGCCTGGTAGAGCGCTACGTTCGGGACGTAGAGGCCGGAGGTTCGAATCCTCTCACCCCGACCATCCATCCTTGTTTCACACCTGGGCCGCATGCTCCGGCAAGTTGTCCTCGCTGGATACTGGAACGCCGGCCGCATGTTCGACACTGCCATCGCGTTCCGTCCATCGCAACCGCCCCGCCCCCTCAGTACCGCAACATCGCCGTCACGCTGATCTGCCTGTCGTTGATCCACGCGCTTTGCGACAGCGTGGTGCCGCCGTAATAGGCGCTGCGCGTGGTGCGCAGCAAATTGCTGCCTTCCAGCTGCACCGTCAGCCGTCCGCTGAATTTGCAGGCAAGCGAGGCGTCCAGCCAGCCATAAGCCCGGGTGTAGACCGGCAGCGTGCCCTGGCCGGCGACGTTGCTGGTCCCGCTGAAGAAGCGGTCGCGCCAGTTGTAGGCAATACGGGCCGACATCCGGTCCCGCTCGTAGAGCCCGACCACGTTGGCGCTGTGGCGCGACAGGTTCTGCAGCGGGACGTTCCCGCCCAGCACACTGTTCGGCGTCGCGCTGTCGACATAGGTGTAGTTTGCCTGCAAACCCAGGCCATTCAGCCAGCCGGGCAGGAAATCGTACAGCTGCTGGTAACCCAGCTCCGCCCCCTGGATGGTGGCCCGGCTGATGTTGTAGGGGCGGCTGACCTGGTAGACCATGCCGTCATAGGTTTCGGCGCGGCTGGCATTGGCGATAAAGCCGTCGACGTTCTTACGGAACAGCGTCACCGTCGCCGACGCGGCGGGACCGGCGTAATGCTCCAGCGCCAGGTCCAGGTTGTCGGCCCGTATCGGCCGCAACGCGGGGTTGCCGGCGCTGCCGCTGTTGGCGCTGGGCGTGACGCTGTTGGGCACCAGCGACAACGACGGCGACAGCTGGTCGAAATTGGGCCGGGTCACGGTCCTGGACGCGGCCGCCCGCAGATACAGATCCGGCCGCACCTTATAGCGCAAGTTCACGCTGGGCAGCACGTCGCCGTAGGCGTGGTCGAGGGCAATCGGGCCGGTCCGGCCGGTGGCCGGCAAACTCTGGTTGCCCTGGACCGTCTCCCAGGTGCGCACCAGGCGCAGGCCGGCATTGCCGTCGAGCGGCAGCGCGGTGGCCGCAAAGCGCGCCTGCATATAGGCCGCCGCCGTCCGTTCACGAATGCGCCAGATGCCGAGCACATTGCTCACCGTGGGCAGCACCGGGCTCAAACCGGTCGCCGCGCGCAGTGCCGCCGCGTCGCGTGCCAGGCCCAGGTCGCCCACCAGGTAATTGCGCACGGTCTGGCCGCCGCCGGGAAAGTAGGAGGCGAACGGATAGCCGGCCGCCAGGCCCGGCACGCCCGCCAGCGTCAGCCCGGGCGCGACCGGGGCATCGCCGAACACGGTGCCGTTGCCGTCGTCGGCGCCGCGGCTGGCGTAGCGCAAACCGGCCGCCAGCGCGGACAGCCAGCCGCCCGCCAGCCGGTATTCGCCGCTGGCGTGCAGCGCATCCAGATGGCCATCGAACGGACGAACACGGTAGGCGATGCTGGCCACCCGCAGCCGGGCCGGGTCGAGCAGCTCACCGCCCGGCACCTGCGCCTGCGGCACCTCCGTGGACAGGTCCTGGCTATAGGTGGCGCGGCCGTTCAACTGGGGGCCGGCGAAATACAGGTCGTTATGGCTGGCGCTATGGCTGGCGTCCAGCTTCAGCCGCAGCGCGCCCTGCTGCCACTGCCCGCCCACAGCCACGCTGCGGTCGCGGTCGACGGTATCGCGCGCAAAGCTGAAGATGCCGGCCGGCGCATCGACCCAGGTGACCCCACGCACATTGGCCGTGCCGGGAAACAGCGTCACGCTGCCCGGCGCCACAGTCGCCGGCGCGCCCAGCGTGATCTGATAAGTGTCCTGCCGGGTACGGAATTCGGCATAGCTGCCCTCGGCGCAAATCTCCATACCCGGTGCCGGACGCCATTGCAGCGCGGCCGACACGCCATTGCGCTCACGCTGGCCGGTACTGGCCGACTCCGTGGTGCCGGCCGGCGCATACACGGTACGTCCGCCGACCAGGTCGTTGCGCGCGGCCAGCGGCGCGGTACTGTCCTGGTCCTCGCGCCAGGCGCGCTGCTGGCGCACCAGGTTGACCAGCAGTCCGACCTCGCCCTCGCCTTCGGCGCGCCAACGCTGGCTGGCCAGAACCGACCACTGGCCCCGGCTGCTCTGCACCAGATCGTCGCGCACCAGACGGACGGTGGCGGCCAGCTGGCGGCCGGCAAAGTCGAACGGCCGGCGCGTGCGCAGGTCGATGACGCCGCCGATGCCGCCGTCCAGCTGGTCGGCCG
>JAZJZQ010000176.1:0-21307 GCA_040389625.1 Pseudomonadota bacterium
GTGTCGTTCTTCGGCGCCGTGCCGGGGGCGGTGCGCTGGGCCACGGTGTTCATGCTTTCCAGGTGCTGGCGCAGCCACTTGTGGGCCGGGCTGCGGGCATCGCGCTCGTGCCACAGCATGTCCAGGTGCACGGCCGGCAGGGTGAACGGCAGATCCTTGGAAATCAGGGCGTCCGTCATGCCGGTGGAGGCGATCAGGTGGCGCGGCAGCACGGTGATCAGGTCGGAATTGGCCACCACCCGCCCGGCCGTGAAGAACTGGTTGACCGTCAGCAGGATGCGGCGCTCGCGCTGCAGCTGGGCCAGCGCCTCGTCCA
The DNA here is from genome assembly GCA_040389625.1 of Pseudomonadota bacterium. Taxonomy (GTDB): domain Bacteria; phylum Pseudomonadota; class Gammaproteobacteria; order Burkholderiales; family Burkholderiaceae_D; genus Rugamonas. The sequence continues at coordinate 317 of JAZJZQ010000176.1, forward strand.
CCAGGCCGTGGGCCCGGCCCGAGAAACTGACCAGCAAGTGGTTGGCGGCGCAGTAATTGTCCAGCGTCAGTTCGGCCTTGGCCAGCGGATGGTCGCGCCGCATCACGCACACATAGTGGCCCGAGTACAGCCGTTCATGGCGGATGGGCGAACCGATATCGCTCGACAACTGGGCCGCCACCCCGGGGAAGAAGCCGACGGCCAGGTCGATGTCGCCGCGCAGCAGCATGGGCCGCGGTTCGCGCGTGGTCAGCGGCATCATGCGTACGTTGACGCCCGGCGCTTCGCTCTCGATCGAGCGCATCAGCGACGGCAGCCAGAACGCGGCCGTGGCGTCGGCCATGGCCATGCGGAAGGTGGCGTGGGCCTTGGAGACGTCGAACGTTTCCGGCGCCACGGCCGCCTCCAGGCTGGCCAGGGCGCTGCGCACGGACGGCCACAGGGTTTCGGCCCGCGGCGTGGGCTTGACGCCGTAGGCGGTGCGGATCAGCAGTTCGTCGCCCAGGCTTTCGCGCAGGCGCTTGATGGCGTTGGAGACGGCAGGCTGGGTCATGGCCAGGTGACCGGCGGCGCGCGTGAGGTTTTGTTCCGTCATCACGGCGTCGAAGACGCGCAACAAATTCAAGTCCAGCGTCAGAAAGCTCATGGCAGCTCAGCAGTAAGTTGATTGAAGGAAAGTGTAGAGTAAGGCGGGCAAATTAAGAAATATGATTTCCTCGTCAACTATAAGCCATCCCATTCATGATCAGTATAATTGTTATCGAGAAATGAAATTGGATGGATATGTTGCGCTGCACTATAGTTACGGTAGATTCTAAATGTACCGGAACATCATGTCTACCTTCATCTCCCTCGTGCACGCTGCCGCGACGCATTTTTCCCTGATTGCTGCACTGCAAATTACCGCCGGCCTGAGCGTGGCACTGGCGCTGGCGCTGCTGTTCAAACCATTGTTGCTGGGCGTGGCCCGGGCGCTGATGTTGGTGATTAAGCCGAGATTGACCAAGGAAGAGCGTTTGCAGCGCCGTCAGATGCGCGATGCCATGATGCTGAACCGCATGTTGAACTCGATGGAAGGTTCGCCCAGCCACGCAGCCGAACTGCGCGCACTGGCCGCGCGCGCCTGATCAGGTAACGGGCGGCACGGGGGCGAGCCCCGATGCCGCATCGCAGCAATCCAGACTGCCGTAATTATTTTGCGGCGCCCAGCAGGTGGGGCTTGAGCGAGCTGTCCACGGGCTTGTCGCCCAGCCAGATGCGCAGCACCGCGTTATAGAAGGCCAGGTCGGGCAGCACGGCGCCGATCTTCTTGCCGTTCAGCTGGCACTGGGTGCCCTCGCCCGGCGTCCAGTCCAGCGCCAGCACGTCGCCCTTTTTCAGGGAAGCGATCTGGGCAAAAATTTCCCCGAATTTCATCGTCTGCGGCAGGATCTTGGCCCGCTCCGCTTCGGCCGTGTTGGCCTTCAGGCCGGCCATGAAGGCTTCGCCGAAATCTTCCGAGCTCAGGTCGCGCAGCATGACGATGGACACGCGGCGCGGTCCCTGCTGGGCCAGGATGTCGGCCACCGTGGTTTTCTTTTCCGGCAGGTACAGGCCGACGGCGTACACCTTGAAGATCAACTTGGTGCGCAGGCCGGCACCGTTCAGCTGCAATTCCTTGCCGGCCAGGCTGATGTTGTCGTCAAACTTGATGCCGGCCACTTCCGTGGCGGCCACGGCGGGCAGGCTGAAGCTCGATGCCAGCATGGCGGCGGCCAGCAGGCTTTTCAGGGTGGTTCTGCGATTGATCATTCTGTCTCCATGGGGTAGTGGTAAGCCGCCCACATGCTGACCGCGATGTTGGCGTGGCTGAAATATACCACCGGCCGCAGCGCGTGGATGCGCAATGCGGCCAATTTGCCGCACGCCCATGCTATTTTAGAGGGAGACCCCTAGTGTGACCATGCAGCCGGCGACCAGGGCGGCCACCGGGGGCAAGCCGCGGACGGGGCGTCCGCGGCGGGCGGGATCAGGCCTTGGCGGCCTGCAGCCGTTCGAACTTGGCGCGCAACTGTTCTTCCGTCTCGCGCCAGGCCGGATTGAAGGGAATGCAGCTGACCGGACAAACTTGCTGGCACTGAGGCTCATTGAAGTGGCCCACGCATTCCGTGCACTTGTCCGGGTTGATCTCGTAAATTTCGGCGCCCATGTAGATCGCGTCGTTCGGGCACTCGGGCTCGCACACGTCGCAATTGATACAGTCGTCGGTAATTATTAATGCCATGGCAGTACTCGCTTACTCGTCGCGGGTGGCAGCAATTTTCTTTTGCAGCCACCGGTCGACCGATGGGAAAACAAACTTGGACACATCGCCGCCCAGCACCGCGATCTCCCGCACGATGGTGCCGGAAATGAACTGGTACTGGTCGGACGGGGTCAGGAACAGGGTTTCGACGTCCGGCAGCAGGTAGCGGTTCATGCCCGCCATCTGGAACTCGTACTCGAAGTCGGACACGGCCCGCAGGCCCCGCACGATCACGCGCGCATCATGCTCGCGCACGAAGTCTTTCAGCAGCCCGGAAAAGCTCTGCACCTTGACGTTGGGATAGTGGCCCAGCACCTCGTTGGCGATGGTCAGGCGTTCGTCCAGCGAAAAGAAGGGCTTCTTGTTCTTGCTGTCGGCAACGCCGACCACCAGCGTGTCAAACAGACCGGATGCGCGGCGCACCAAATCTTCATGACCGCGGGTCAGCGGATCGAAAGTTCCCGGATAAACGGCTACAACCATTGCGGCTCCCTGCAGATGCACCAATAAACGCGCATTATGCCTTAAAAACGGGCGTTCGCCCCCATCGGGGGCCGCCCGCCATGATGTGGACGGGTTTTAGCGCCTCCCTCGGCGCGGGGTTCGCTTCAGGCCGCCGCCGGCTTGAGCCGCAACAAATGGTAGTACACCATGCCGGCCTTGTCGGCCCGGATCACTTCCCATGGCGCCAGCCAGTCCGGTACATCGGCGCCCTCTTCCATGGTCAGCGGCAGGCCCGATTCGGCATAGACCAGGCCGCCTTCTTTCATCAGTTTAGTGCACAGCGGCAGGGTGCGGCCGAGAAAATCCTGCTGGTAGGGCGGATCGAGGAAGATCAGGTCGTAGCGCTGGCCGCGGGCCGCCGCGCCTTGGGCCACGGCCAGGGCGTCGCCCCGCAGCAGCTGGACGTTGTCGGCCTTGAGCTTGTCCTTGACCACTTCCAGCTGGCGCACCACGGGGCTGTGGCTGTCGACCATGGTGACGGCCTGGGCGCCCCGGCTGGCTGCCTCGAAGCCCAGCGCGCCGCTGCCGGCGAACAGGTCCAGCACCTGGGCGTCGGCCCAATAGCCGTCGCGCAAGTGGTTGATCCAGTTGAATACGGTTTCCCGCACCCGGTCCGGGGTCGGACGCAGGCCCAGCGCTTCCAGCACGGGCAGCGGCGTGCGCTTCCAGGCGCCGCCGATGATGCGCACCTGGTTGCTGTGTTTGGGACCGTGGACGGGCGTTTTGGCGGGCTTTGCGGGCTTGGCAGGCTTCTTGGGCATGTGGCTAAGTCATTGATTCAACAGGAAGCACTATACCATACGGCCTTGCTGGCGCTGGTCAGCGGGCCTGCTCCGCCAGGCTGTTGAAGTCGTCGATCCAGCCTTGCATGCGCTTGAGGGCGTGCGCTTTCTGGGCCGGGGTGGCCCGGCGGATCACGGTCAGCACCAGCTGCGCCGTGCCCTGGTCGTACAGCTCGAAAAAGTCGCGGCGCTCGCCCGATTTGTCGCGGCGGGCGAAGCCGTCCTCGATCAGGGTACGGATCAGGGCCATGGTGGCATCCTGGCCCAGCCGCTCGCGCTGCACTTGGCGCAGCAGGGCCAGGATGGCTTGCTGGCGCCGCATGCGCTCATCCAGCCACAGCGCGTTGTCGAGCGGACGGGCGTCGGAAGCCTGGCGGATGGCCGCTTGCTGCTCCTGGCTGAAACGGCCGAACCACAGCTCGAACTGGTCCATCGCCTTGTCGTAGCGGAAGGCGAGCTGGTGTTCGCGGTCGCCTTTCATGTTCTTGTGGCGGAAATCGTCGTTGTTGGCGGCGAACTTCTTCTCCACCTGGGCGATCTGCTGGGGCCGCAGCGCGCGGGCCAGCTCGGCCAGCTGGGGCAGGGTCTTGAGCAGCAACTGCTCGGTGCGGTGGCGGATGTCGTTGTAGTCGGCCAGCAAGTCCGCCTCCGTGGGCGTGCCCTGCAGCTGGCGCCGGGCCGTCTGCAGCACCTGGGCGTAGTCGTGCAGCTGAGTCTTGCGGTGCCATTGGAAAAAGTTGCCGATGTCGCGCTTGACCCACGGCTTCTGGTCGCTGTCGAGATCCACATAGCCGTCCAGCCACCAGTAGAGCAGCGTGTCGCCGTGGTTATAGGCCAGTTGCAGCGAGCTGCAGGCGGCCAACAGCACCATGATGGCGAGCAGGAAAAGACGCGTCGCGCGCCGTAGCGCAGCGGCGTGCATGTTAAACTTTTCCATCTTTTCAACTTTCAGAGTTCTACGGCCTATGAATGTAGTCATCCTCGCCGCCGGCATGGGCAAACGCATGCAATCGGCCCTGCCCAAGGTATTGCACCCGGTGGCCGGCAAGCCGATGTTGTCGCACGTGATAGATACCGCGCGCAGCTTGTCTCCCGGTCAATTATGCGTGATTTACGGGCATGGCGGCGCGGCCGTGCTGGATTTGCTGTCCAGGCAGACCGAGCCGGTCGCCACCGCCCTGCAGGAACCCCAGCTGGGCACGGGCCACGCCGTCCAGCAAGCCCTGCCCGCGCTGGACGATAAGCTGCCCACCCTGATCCTGTACGGCGACGTGCCGCTGACCACCGCCGCCACCCTGCGCGCCCTGGTGGAGGCGGCCGGCAACGACAAGCTGGCCATCCTGACGGTGGAGCAGGACGACCCGTTCGGCCTGGGCCGCATCATCCGCGAAGGCGGCCGCATCGTGCGCATCGTCGAGCAAAAGGACGCCACGGAAGCCGAGCGCGCCATCAAGGAAATCAACAGCGGCATCATGGTCGTCCCCGGCGGCAAGCTCAAGCAGTGGCTCGATGCCCTGTCGAACAACAACGCCCAGGGCGAGTACTACCTGACGGATATCGTGGCCATGGCCGTGGCCGACGGCGTGCCTGTCGTGTCGGCCCAGCCGGGCGCCCAGTGGGAAGTGGCGGGCGTCAACAGCAAGGTGCAGCTGGCCCAGCTCGAGCGCATCCACCAGGGCAATATCGCCAACCGCTTACTGGAACAGGGCGTCACCCTGCTCGACCCGGCCCGCATCGACGTGCGCGGCGAGCTGATCTGCGGGCGCGACGTCACCATCGACGTCGGCTGCGTGTTCGAAGGCAGGGTGGAACTGGGCGACGGCGTGACCATCGGCGCCCACAGCGTGCTGGTCAATGCCCGCATCGCGGCCGGCGCCGCCATCAAGCCGTTCTGCCACATCGAGGAAGCGGTGGTGGGCGAGGCGTCCATCATCGGCCCTTATGCGCGGCTGCGGCCGGGCACGGAACTGGCGCAGGACGTCCACATCGGCAACTTTGTGGAAATCAAGAACAGCCAGATCGCCGCGCACAGCAAGGCCAACCACCTGGCCTACGTGGGCGACGCCACGGTCGGTTCGCGCGTCAACATCGGCGCCGGCACCATCACCTGCAATTACGACGGCGCCAACAAGTTCCGCACCGTGATCGAGGACGACTGCTTCATCGGCAGCGACACCCAGCTGATCGCGCCCGTGACCGTGGGCAAGGGCGCCACCCTGGGCGCCGGCACCACGCTGGCCAAGGATGCGCCGGCCGGCAAGCTGACCGTGTCGCGCGCCCGCCAGGTGACGCTGGACAGCTGGACCCGCCCCGTGAAGATCAAGAAGTAGCCAGGCAGCCGGTTCCACGGCTTTGTGGATAAAGCTGTGGGCAAGTGCCTGAACAAGCCGGGATAACTTCCCGGCTTTTTTTCGTTCGCATTTTTATTCCAAACAGCCGTATTTTTGTTCTGTGGATAAACATGTGGAGAAGCCCCGGAACAAGCGGAGGAAAACGTCCGTATAACTACGGGAAAACCATGGGATAAGTCCGCACTCATGAGCGGGGTCAGCAAGCCGGATTCGGATAGGGCCTGTAGCGATGCCATTCTTCCATTCCAGCGTCACCCGATGTGGATAAGCCTGTGGGGAAGCGGTGGGAAATGCCGGAATAACTTTTTACTGTGGATAAACATGTGCAGAACCAGCGGGAAAAGCACTGGATAGCCGCTGGAAAACCCGGGACAAGTTTTCCAGCGCCAGCATGTTTTGCGTTGCAGTGTGGATAAGGCTGTGCAAAACCGCCTGAACAAGGCGGGGATAAGTGGCTCAGATGACGATACGGGTCTCGAATTTGCTGCGGAAGGTGGAGAAATACGCTTTCACGTTGCGCACATTGGCCTGGGTGGCGAACAGCCGGTGCGCCAGCGCGTGGTAGGCCGGCATATCCGTCACCTGTACGATGAGAACGAAATCGGGCCCCGGCGCCACGCGGTAGCATTGCAGCACCGCATCCTCGCCCGCCACCCGAGCTTCGAACTCGTCCATGCGTTCGGCCGCCTGCACATCGAGCGAGATTTCCACAATGGCCGTCAGGCGGGCACCCACCTTCTCCGGCGCCACGATGGCCACCTGGCGGGCGATCACCCCCGTTGCCGTCAGCTGCTTGACGCGGCGCAAGCATGTGGGCGGCGACACATGGACTTCCTGCGCCAGCTCACTATTGGTTTGTGACGCATCAATTTGCAAGGCATTGAGGATGCGACGATCGATGTCGTCCAGCGGCAAGTTGGTATCAGTCATGGTGGTGTGATGGATTCGTAAAAAATATCGTAGAAGATGAAATATTATTTCATGTCTCTATCATGATGAAATTTTATTTCAAAAACAGGTTAATTTAGACAGCATATTTCATTGCTGCTGTTCTACGATGCATTCATTGCAAATTTCTTACCCCAAGAGGTCATTATGTGCGGCATCGTCGGCGCGGTAGCGCAACGTAACATCACCCCCATCCTGCTGGAGGGCCTCAAGCGCCTGGAATACCGCGGCTACGATTCCTGCGGCGTGGCGCTGCACGTGGATGGCCAGCTGCAGCGTTCGCGCAGCACCTCGCGCGTGGCCGACCTGGAAAAGCAGACCCAGGAATCGCACCTGCAAGGCTTTACCGGCATCGCCCACACCCGCTGGGCCACCCACGGCGCGCCGGCCACCCATAATGCCCACCCGCACTTCTCGCCCAGCGCCGACCAGGCCCGCATCGCCCTGGTACACAACGGCATCATCGAAAACCATGACGAACTGCGCGCGGAACTGACGGCCCTCGGCTACGTGTTCCAGAGCCAGACCGACACGGAAGTGATCGCCCACCTGGTCGACCACATGTACAACGGCGACCTGTTCGACACCGTGCAGCACGCCGTCAAGCGCTTGCATGGCGCCTACGCCATCGCCGTGTTCTGCCGCGAAGAACCGCACCGCGTGGTGGCGGCGCGCCAGGGCTCGCCCCTGATCGTGGGCCTGGGCCAGGGCGAAAACTTCGTCGCCTCCGACGCCATGGCGCTGGCCGGCACCACCGACCAGATCATCTACCTGGAAGAAGGCGACGTGGTCGACCTGCAACTGGGCCGCACCTGGATCGTCGACACCGACGGCAAGCAAGTGCAGCGCGAAGTGAAAACCGTCCACGCCCACACGGGCGCGGCCGAGCTGGGCCCGTACCGCCACTACATGCAGAAGGAAATTTTCGAGCAGCCGCGCGTGATCGGCGACACGCTCGAAGGCGTGACGGGCATCATGCCCGAACTGTTCGGCGACGGCGCCTACAAGGTGTTCAAGCAGATCGACCGCGTGCTCATCCTGGCCTGCGGCACCAGCTACTACGCCGGCCTGACGGCCAAGTACTGGATCGAATCGGTGGCCAAGATCCCCGTCAACGTGGAGATCGCCAGCGAATACCGCTACCGCGACAGCGTGCCCCACCCCAACACCCTGGTGGTGACGATCTCCCAGAGCGGCGAAACGGCCGACACCCTGGCCGCCCTCAAGCACGCCCGCAGCCTGGGCATGGAGCACACGCTGACCGTCTGCAACGTGGCCACCAGCGCCATGGTGCGCGAATGCAAGCTGGCCTACATCACGCGCGCCGGGGTGGAAGTGGGCGTGGCCTCCACCAAGGCCTTCACCACCCAGCTGGCCGCCCTGTTCCTGCTGACGCTGACGCTGGCGCAAGTGAACGGCCGCCTGACGGACGAGGAAGAAGCGGCCCACCTGAAAGCCATGCGCCACCTGCCGGTCGCCATTTCCGCCGTGCTGGCGCTGGAACCGCTGATCATCGCCTGGGCCGAAGACTTCGCCCGCAAGGAAAACGCCCTGTTCCTGGGCCGCGGCATGCACTACCCGATCGCCCTGGAAGGCGCGCTCAAGCTCAAGGAGATTTCCTACATCCACGCCGAAGCCTATCCGGCGGGCGAGCTCAAGCACGGCCCGCTGGCGCTGGTGACGGAGGAAATGCCGGTCGTCACCATCGCCCCGAACGACACGCTGATCGAGAAGCTGAAGTCGAACATGCAGGAAGTGCGGGCCCGCGGCGGCCAGCTGTACGTGTTCGCCGACGTCGATTCGCGCATCACGCCGGGCGAAGGCGTGCACGTGATCCGCATGCCGGAGCACTACGGCTTGCTGTCGCCGATCCTGCACGTGGTGTCGCTGCAGCTGCTGGCCTACCACTCGGCGCTGGCGCGGGGGACGGATGTGGATAAGCCGAGGAATCTGGCCAAGTCGGTGACGGTGGAGTAATTTGCGCGCAGGTGTGACACCAGTTGTGCGCAAACAATAAAGTCGGACCCAAAACAATAAAGTCTGTCACAACACAATAAAGTTTGACACAAGTGGTCCTGACACCTTTTTCGTTGCAGTAGCCCATGTGTGCCATGATTTGGCCACGTGGGCTTTTTAATGCTGAGCCGGAGCGGCGCTAGGTCCATCTACTCTGGAAAGCTCAGATTCCTTCACGACCGGCGTCGCACGCGCCGGAGTGTTAGTAGGCGTAACGAAGGGCGATTAATATGTCTTCCTAGTGCGACCTAATTTGATGAGGTGGCCACAGGACTGCATGGATGCGGCCGACGTACGCACAATGTAAAATCTCGATAGGAAGTATCTGGGGCGAACAGGGCAAACGGAAAAAATCGGGCGCTAAGGTAATTCCAAGACGGTTTGATCCTTGATCGCAGAACGCTTCTGGCCGTGTTCTGGTCGAATACGCCTGCGTCCATGATGTAGCCCTGAACCGTGCCATCGTGGCGCCATGCGCCCTGCCGCTTGATGTCGCGGAGTTCGCGCCGGCGCGATATGCGGCGGTGGTCATTCCCCGCCGGAGGCTGAGGCGCGACAGTTCTGGCACGTAGGTGAGCCCAGCCAACTGGGCGGCGCTGACCAGCCACCCGTTCCGGGAAAACTTGGGAGTAGTCCCCTGCACGCAGTCCCACACCTTCCCTTCAATGACAAATAAGCAAGTGCATGTTAATCTCTATGCAATTTAATATTGCATGGTGCACCAATGGCAGGAGAAATCATCAGGCTCGGCGATCCGACGAGTCACGACGGAACGGTACTTGAAGGGAGTCTTACCGACATCTGTTTCGACAAGCCGATTGCCTTTATCGGACATAAAACATACTGTCCCAAATGCAAAGGCACGTTTCCCATCAGCGAGGGCGCCATGACCACCTCCTTTTACGGGATGGGTGTGGCGCTTGCGGGTATGAAAACAGCATGCGGGGCTACCCTGATCGCCACCCAGTTTACCGACACTGTGGAATATGGCGGTGGCGCCGCGCCGCGAACAGTCAGCCCTTCGGTCTCCGCCACGCCCACTGCTCTTGCCGCAGCCCTCGGTGGAACAACCGCCATGCCGCCGATGGGCGACGCTCACCATGATCGCAAATACGACCTCGCCTTCCGCGTCCAGGATGAATCAACAGGAAAGGCGCTTGCGTATACGCGCTACCGCATCACCTTGGACGACGGTACTGAGCTTATCGGTACCACCGACGCCGGCGGCATGACCGAAAAGGCATGCTCGGACCACCCACAGAACGCGACGATAGAAGTGCCCTATTATGACCACGACAGCACCCCTCACACCGACCACGAACACTACGCCTGCGACTGTTAGCGTCACGCCTGAGCTTAGCGGTCCTGTGTGGTGCAATCGCTTTCCGGGTAGCAGAGATACATCAACTCTCAGGCCCGACTTCCGGGACAACTGCAACGCCTTTATTACTGCAATCGAGGCGGCTGGCGGCGTCAAGAATATCGCGGCGACCTACAGGCCGCCCGAACGCGCATACCTCATGCACTGGGCGCACATGATCGTAAAGAACGGTTTCGATCCGGCAATGGTACCGCCCATGGCCGGCGTCAACATTAAATGGGACCACCCTACGCTGGAGGCTTCCGTGAACGCGGCGCGCCAGATGTCGGCAGGGTTCGGTATCGGAGGGCTGGCCGCGAACACACCGCCGGCCCTAAACACCTTGCATACAAGCGGCGAAGCGATCGACATGTCGATTACCTGGATCGGCACGCTGAACATCGCCAACAAGGACGGCTCGATCACGGCGATCAACACCATGCCGCGTACGGGCATGAACCTGCAGCTTAAGGCTGTTGGACTGACGTATGGCGTCAAAAAATTTGTCGGCGGAAATGCTGACAGACCGCACTGGTCAACCACGGGACACTAATATGAAATTTATCGCTACCTTTCTGATCGCCGCATGTCTCCTTCCGACGGCGCACGCTGTAGAGTCGGTGCCGGCGCGCTTGATCGGCTACTACTCGAATATGCGGGCCGAAGGCGCTGATGATCCACATTTTGTCTCCGGATACGACGTTGTGCTCTATCAACGCGAAGCGGAAACGGTCGGTCATGTCACGGTCGCCATCGGCAGCTCCGAGCCGGCCCGCGCCACCATCAAAGACCTGGCATACGATCCGAAGAAAAAATTGCTGAGCTTCACCGCCGAGTACTCAAGCGGCCTTGCCACCAATCCCGTCAAAGGAGCGCCCGACCGCGAAGCTTTGCAATTGCTCACCTTCAGCGGCGTAGTGCGTCCGCAGTCAATCTCGGGGAAGGTGGGTATCAAGGATTACTACTGCGGTCAATGCAGGCCGGTATTCAAGCGCGTGACACTCAAACGTATCAATGAAATGGGGCGCACGGGCGAATTACAGGCCATCCCGCGATAGTCGCCTGAGCAATTGGGCCAACTGGAAGTCGTATCAATCTGACAGAAGATTATGTCTGGCGCCAGAACAGGATGGCTGACGAGCACAAATATCGGCCGCTGCGGGATTTCAAGGATAAGGCATGAGGCCTAGCGCCCGAATATTTCCGTTTTCCCTGTTTACCTCTAGCTAGTTTCCATAAAAAAGATTGACGCGCCGGATCGACCGCGAGCACCGTTTGGTTTATGCGTTGGAACTTGGCGTGATCTACGTCGTAGCTTGCCGCTTTCACTATTAAAACTGGGCTGCCCGGTAGCGGCGATCGACATCTTTACGCCGAATTAATAAGGTGTTTAGTCTCATGCGATCATATTCCTTGTCGCAGCATGTCTTTGTTCCGCGCTAAGGCCGTGCTTGATGAGTTGATCGCAGACTTTCCGCCGCTGGAGCTGCCTCCGCCCGCCTAACCCGGCACCACGCAGCGCGCCACCAGGCCGCCGCCGGGGCGGTTCGATAATTCGAGCGTGCCGCCCATGGCGGTCAGCAGCTGGTGCACGATCGCCAGTCCCAGGCCCGCGCCGCCCGTGTCGCGGTTGCGTGACGCTTCGAGCCGGTAGTAGGGTTGGATGACACTGGCCAGTTCACCCTCAGGTATCCCCGGTCCCCGGTCGCGCACTTCCAGTTCGAGCGCGCCGCCTGCGCCCACGCCCAGGCCGATCTCCACGTCGCCGGCGTAGCGCAAGGCATTGTCCACCAGGTTGGTGACGATGCGGCGCAGCGCTTGCAGGCGCACGCGCACGGGCTTGCCGCAGGCGCCGTCGATGCGGATCACTTGCCCGGCATCGCGGTAGTCGCAGACCAGCGCGTCGATAAACGCGTCCACGTCCAGCCGGACCGCCGCCTCGCTGGCGCTGTTCGCCGTGCGCGCGTAGGCCAGGCCCTGTTCCACCAGCGCCTGCATCGCGTCGAGGTCCGCTTCGATCCGGTTGCGCTGGCTGGCGTCGTCCATCAGGTCCGCCCGCAGGCGCATGCGGGTGATCGGCGTTTGCAGGTCGTGCGCGATGGCGGCGAGGATTTGCAGGCGCTCCGCGAGGTGGGCGGTGATGCGGCGTCCCATCGCATTGAAGGCGCTGGCGGCGCGCCGCACTTCGAGCGGGCCTGCTTCCGCCAGCACCACCGGGTCCGCCGTCGTGCCCAGCCGGTCCGCCGCGTCGGCCAGGCGCGACAACGGCATGGTGGCCTGTCGCACGGCCAGCCAGGTGAAGAAGACGATCGACACCAGTTGCACGACCACGTACACGCCGGGCCAGAGCCGGTCCGGCGGCTCGGGCGGCGCCACGTCAACGTGCAGCGGCGTGCCGTCGGCCAGCGTGACGCCGAGCGACAGCGCCGCCTCCGGCCGCGCGGCCTCGCTCGCGCGCACCACATATGGAGGACCGAGCGCCGCTTGCACCCCGGCCGCGAAGCGCGCCGCGTTTTCCGATGCCAGCGCCTTCCCATCCGGTCCGCCCAGGCGGTAGGTGTATTCGCGCCGCGCAAGGCGCCGCAGCCACGCCGCGCGCTCGGCGGCGGGGCTTTGTTCCAGCACGCCGATCAGCGCCGCCATGTCGCGCCCGACGGTGTAGCTGGCGCCGCTGCGCGCGGCATGGCTCTGTACATAGAACGCCACCGTGAAGTTGAGCACGTGCGCCGCCAGCAGGGCCAGTACGGCGATGGCCACCAGGCGGCCGAACAGCGTGCGCGGCCAGGCCCTCATTCGGAACCTCCCCCTTCCACCGTCGCCGCGAAGACGTAGCCCTCGTTGCGCACCGTCTTGATGTAGGCGACGTCGCTCTGGCCGTCGCGCAGGCGGCTGCGCAGGCGCGAAACGAGGATGTCGATCGAGCGGTCGTAGGCGTCGGCATCCCGTCCCTGGGTCAGGTTGAGCAGCTGGTCGCGGCTCAGCACCCGCTGCGGGTGGTCGAGGAAGACGCGCAACAGGCGGTATTCGGCGCCCGACAGCACCACCGTGGTGCCCTGCCGGTCGAGCAGGTTGCGCGCGTGCGTGTCGACCCGCCAGCTGCCGAAGGCCAGCATGCCTGCGTCCTCGCGCCGCGCCAGGCCGGGCGGCAGCGCGCGGGCGCGGCGCAGCACGGCGCGGATGCGCGCCAGCAGTTCGCGCGCGGCGAAGGGCTTGGCGAGGTAGTCGTCGGCGCCCATCTCCAGCCCGAGGATGCGGTCGGCCTCGTCGCCGCGCGCCGTCAGCATGACCACCGGCAGGTGCGCGCCGGCGCCCGCGCGCAGGTCGCGGCACAGTTGCAGGCCATCCTCGCCCGGCAGCATCAGGTCCAGCACCACCAGGTCCACCGCGCCGGCGGCGAGGATGGCGCGCATCTGGCGGCCGTGGGCGGCCAGGCTCACCTTGAAGCCGTTGCGCTCAAGGTATTGCGCGAGCAGTTCGCGGATGTCGGCGTCGTCGTCGACGATCAGGATGTGGTCAGTGGGGGGCATGCCGTTGTTATAGCCGAAAACCTTGATGGAACGCTATCGTTTTGTTTCCCAATGTTGCTGGCCGGGGGCGGGAAATCTTCGGAAGCAAAAATGCGGAGGCCAGACATGTGCCAGCAATGCGGCGGCGTTCCAATGGCGTCACTGTCACCACCGAGGGAAACACCATGACCAAACCACCATTGATCACCATGCGGCGCGTCGGCAAGCGCTATCCCGTCGCCGGGCGCAGCTTCACGGCGCTGCGCGACGTCGACCTGCAGGTGCAGGCCGGCGAATTCGTCGCCATCGTCGGCAAATCCGGCAGCGGCAAGTCCACCCTGCTCAACCTGCTGGCCGGCATCGACAGTCCCAGCGCCGGAGAAATCCACGTCGCCGGCACCGCCGTGCACGCGCTGGACCAGGAGCAGTTGTCCGCGTGGCGCGGCCTGAACGTGGGCATCGTGTTCCAGTTCTTCCAGCTGCTGCCCACGTTGACGGTGGTGGAGAACGTCATGCTGCCGATGGATTTTTGCCAGCGCTGGCCCAACGCCGAGCGCCGCCCGCGGGCGCTGGCCCTGCTCGACAAGCTGGGCATCCGCGAACAGGCCGACAAGCTGCCCTGCGATCTGTCCGGCGGCCAGCAGCAGCGCGCGGCCATCGCGCGCGCGCTCGCCAACGACCCGCCGCTGCTGGTCGCCGATGAACCGACCGGCAACCTCGATACCCACACGGCCGGCGAAGTGATCCGCCTGTTCCAGTCGTTGGTCGGCGAGGGCCGCACCATCATCATGGTGACGCATGAGCGCGAATACGCGCCGCGCTTCTCGCGCGTGCTCACGCTGGTGGACGGCGCCTTCGTGGCCGAAGCGAGCCCGCAGCGTGTGGAGGAGCTGAGCCATGACTAGTCCGCGCTGGACCAAGATCGCCCGCGACCTGTGGCTGGCGCGCGGCCGCATGCTGATGATGGTGGCCGCCATCGCCGCCGGCGTGGCGGGCGTGGGCACCCTGCTCGATGCGTACACGGTGCTCACGCGCGAGGTCAACCGCAATTACATGGATACGCGGCCGGCATCGGCCTCGCTCGAAGTCGATGCGATCGATGACGCCTTGCTGGCGCAGGTGCGGGCCCTGCCCGGCATCGCCGCCGCCGAGGCGCGCGCCACCGGGCAGGCCCGCGTGCAGAGTCCGGGCGGCCAGTGGTACGGCATGAAGGTGTTCGTCGTGCCGGACTTCCGCGCCATGGGGATCAGCCGCTTCTTCCCCAACAGCGGCGCCTGGCCGGCACCGGACGGCGCCATCCTGCTGGAACGGGAGGCGGCCGCCATGCTGGACGCGAAGGATGGCGCCACGCTGCAGGTCAAGGATGGCGAGGGCCAGTCGCATGCCGTCGTCCTGGCCGGCACCGTGCATGACCCCAGCCTCGCGCCGGCCGGCCAGGAGCAGGCCGCCTACACCTACATGACGCCGGCCACCGCCGCCGCGCTGGGCGACATCCACCTGCAAGCCATCCTCAAGATCATGGTCGCCGGCGACCCGATGAGCGAGCAGTCGATCACCCGCATCGCCGGCCAGACGGCCAGCTGGCTGCGTGCCCGCGGCCACACCGTCCACGCGATCTACGTGCCGCCGCCCGGCAAGCATCCGCACCAGGGCCAGATGTCGGGCATGTTGTTGATGCTGCTGATGTTCGGCGTGCTGGCGCTGGTGGTCAGCGCCATCCTGTCGGCCACCATGGTCAATGCCATGCTGGCGCAGCAGGTGCGCCAGATCGGGGTGATGAAGACCGTCGGCGCGCGCTCCTGGCAGATCGCCCGGCTGTACCTCGGCGCCGTCGCCGCGAGCGCCGTCCTGGCCTGCGCCATCGGCATACCGCTCGGCGCCGTGGCGGGCGATGCGCTGACGGGCGCCGTCGCCAGACTGCTGAACTTCACGCTCGCCAGCCGCGCCGCGCCGCATTGGGTCTATCTGGTGCAGTTCGCGGCCGGCACGCTGGTGCCGCTGGCCTTCACGCTGCCGCCGGTGCGGCGCGCCAGCCGCATCACGGTGCGCGCGGCCATCGACGACACGGGCGTGGGCAACAAGGACTTCGGCCGCCACCGCATCGACGCCCTGCTGGGCCGTGTGCGCGGCGTGGACCGCACGCTGTTGCTGGCGCTGCGCAATATGTTCCGCCGGCGCGGCCGCCTGCTGCTCACGGTCGGGCTGCTGGCGACTGCCGGCGCACTGTTCATCGCCAGCCTGGATGTGACGGCGGCATGGAAGCGCAACATCGCCATGTCGGCGGACGAGCGCCACTACGACCTGGAGGTGGCGCTCAACCACGCCCAGGACGCAGCGGCCGTGATGCCGCTGTTGCGCGGCCTGCCCGGCGTGCGGGCGGTCGAGGCGTGGGACACCGTCGCCGCCAGCCGCGCGCGCGCGGACGGGCAGTCCATCGAGCGCACCTATCCCGACGGCGGCCACGGCAGCCTGGACCTGCGCGCGGCGCCGGCCGGCAGCACCATGCTGGCGCTGCCAGTGCTCGAAGGGCGCTGGCTCGCACCGGGCAGCGGCGACGAGATCGTCCTCAATCCCGGCGCGCGCGCCCGCTTCCCCGAGGCCCGTGTCGGCCAGCCGCTGATGGTCGACGTGGAAGGCCGCGCCATACGGTTGCAAGTGGTCGGCATGGTGCGTGAAATCCTTTCGCCGGCGCAGGGCTTCGTTTCGCCGCGCGCCCTGGCGCTCGCCGGTGGCCTGCCGGAAGGCCAGGTCGCCCTGCTGCGCGTCGCGCTGGACCGGCATGACACCGCGAGCCGGGCCGGCGCGGCCGCGCTGGTGGAACGGCGCCTGGAACAAGCCGGCGTCGGCGTGCGCCGCGTGATCACGGAGTCGGCCCTGGACACGGCGCTCAATGGCCATGTGTTCATCCTGATCTTCAACCTGGTCGCCATCTCGGTGGTGATGGCGCTGGTGGGCGTGCTGGGATTGGGTTCCTCGATGGCGACGGCGGTAGTCGAACGGACGCGCGAAATCGGCATCATGCGCGCCATCGGCGCGCGCGGGCCCACCTTGATGCGCAACATCCTGGGCGAGGGCCTGGCCACGGCGGGCCTGAGCTGGGTGGCGGCCGTGCTGCTGTCCTTGCCGCTGTCGGCGGCGCTGGGCGACTTCCTGGGGCGCGCGTCATTCGGCATGCCGCTGCCCTTCGTCGTCTCGCCAATGGCATCGGCGCTTTGGCTTGCCCTGGTGCTGGCCGGCGCGCTGATGGCCGGCTACCTTCCCGCCCGCCGCGCCGCCGCCTTGCCGGTGCGCGTGGCGCTGGCCCACGCTTGAGGAGCAACCATGAAAAAGACCATCGTCGTCACCGTCGCCACCGTGCTGGGAGTGGCCCTGCTGTTCCACCTGTCGCGCGGATTCGATTTGCTGGGAATATTAAAGGCGATGCACGGCAGGTAGGCATAGTCGGGGAGGTAAAACGAAAACGCCCCGGGCGGGGCGTTCTTTCAGCTGCGGCCCCGGTCGGTGGCCTTATGCGCTCGCCTTGAGCGCCTCCAGCTCGGCCCGCAGCGCGATGCGCTCGGCGTTGGATTTGTCGAGCTTGCTGCGCAGTTCCTTCGCATCGGCCTCGAAGTTGTCGCGCGCCGTGGCGGCCCCCACCAGGTCCATTTCGGCCTTCAGGCGGGCGTCCGACAGCGCGGCCGACGAGGCCACGTTGCGCTCCATCTGCTGGCGCAGGTCGGCCAGCTGGGCGTCCTTGCCCTCGATGGCCAGCTGGTCCTTGGCCTTGCCCACCAGCGCATCCGTCGCCACCTGGCGCGCGTCGCGCAGTTCGGCCCGCAGCCGCTCGATGTCTTCCGTCTGCTCGGCCGACAGCGCCAGCGCCTGGTCGCGCGCGATGGTCACGCTGGCCAGCTGCGCCTTCAGTTCGTCGCGCTCGCTTTCGAGCGTTTCGCCGGCCTTGGCCAGCTCATCCATGTCGCGCTCGGCCTGGATCAGCGCTTCGCGACCGCGCCATGCGGCCAGGTGCCGGTGGATGGCGCCCGCCGAGCCGGTGCCCAGCGCTTCGCGCACCGTGTCGGGCGACACTTCCTTGCCCTCGTTCCGCAGGTCGATGGCCGCCGCCGTGACTTCGTCGAGTGTGACTTCTTGGCGTGGCATAGCTGTCTCCAGAAAAAGGTTGGATTTTGGTAAAGTTCAATGGTAGCGCATCGCCTGCGCGCTGGCGACCAATACGATACCGTACATTCTTGCCTCATAGCAAGGTAAGACGGCGTGCGCGGTGCCCGCCAGCCAGGCCGGTCGGGCATGGGCGCGGGCCGGGCGCCGCCAGCTGTTGTTTCCATGCCGCGTGGCCGGCATGGCCCGCCTTGGGACGCCTTGCCACAGGCGGCAATATCCTGTTGCCGCCCGGGTACAAGATATTGACCAGTGGCACGCCGCAGAGTACAACGGAGATTCATCGGCGACTTGCATTGCCAGCTGCGCCATGCCACGGAGGATCAGCGTGAAACGATTTATACCGATATGCATGGCGTTGGCGTTGCAGCCCATGCTGGCGCACGCGCAGGTCGAGGTGTACGGCGTGCTGGACCTGGCTATTACCTCCGACAGCGATTCCGGCAAGCGCCTGACCCGGATCGACAGCGGCCAGCAGACGGCCAGCCGGCTCGGCATCAAGGGCACGGAAGACCTGGGCAGCGGCTTGCGCGCCATCTTCGTGGTCGAATCGCAGATCGAGGCCGACACGGGCCAGCCTTCGTTCGCCGGCCGTCCGTTCGGCAGCCAGTCCTGGGTGGGCTTGAGCGGCCCGTTCGGCGCCGTGCGCGCGGGTCGCATGTTCACCCCCTATTTCGGCGCCATCGCCACCAACGACCCGTTCGACGCCAAGGGGCCGGGCGAATCGACCCGGGTGTTCTACGACTCCGGCGTGCGCATGGATAACACGGTCAAGTATTCGCTGCCGCCCACGCTGGGCGGGGTGTACGGCGACCTGGCCTACGGTGCCGGCGAAGTGGCGGGCAACAGCCAGGCCAACCGCCAGCTCAGCGGCGACATCGGCTACGCGGCCGGCCAGCTCAACGTGGTGCTGGCCTACCACAACGCCAACGACCTGCTGGGCATGAAGCTGGCCCGCAGCCAGCTGCTGGGCGGCAGCTACGATTTCGGCCGCTTCAAGGGCTGGCTGGTGCTGGCCCGCAGCCGCAACGACACGACGCTCGACACGCGCGACACCCTGTTCGGCCTCAGCATGCCGGTCGGGCGCAACCTGATCGCGGCCGACTATGTGCACAAGAGCGATTACTACAATCGCGACGCGGACGCCACCCAGCTGGCGCTGGCCTACTATCACACGCTGTCCAGGCGTACCAATTTGTACCTGATCGGCTCTCATTTGAGCAACGACGGCGGGGCCAGTTACCAGGTCTCGCTGCCCGGCGGCGCGCGGCGCGTGATCGCGGCGGGGATGCGTCACCAGTTTTGAACGGAGTGTGTCATGTGGGCGGAAAGCGGTGGACCTTGCCGGCGGCTGCGGTGGGCGGCGGCAGCGTCGTTGTGCCTGTGGACGGCGCTGGCGCGCGCCGATGAGATCACCATGGCGTTCGGCGAAAAGATCCCGCCGTTCTGCTTCCCCGAAACCAATTCGGGCATCGAAATCGAAGTGCTGGGCCAGGCGCTGGCCTTCCGCGGCCACGTGCTCAAGCCCATCTACTATTCGTTCGCCCGCATCCCCGTCGCCTTCAAGGCGCACCAGGTGGACGCGGCCATGACGGACCTGGGCCAGGACATGCGGGCCGTGGGTGCCTACTACGGCGATCCGGCCGTGTTCTACGATAACGTGTTCATCACGCTCAAGGAGCGCAACCTGGTGATCCGCAAGCCCGAGGATTTGCGGGGCCTGAGCGTGCTGTCCTTCCCCGGCGGCGCCAAGCGTTATCCCGACTGGCTGGGGGCGGTGAGCAGGGCGGGCCGCTACTTCGAACAGAACGACCAGGCGCTGCAAGTGCTCACGCTCGACAAGGGCCGCTACGACGTGGTGCTCAGCGACCGCAACATCTTCCGCTATTTCACGCTGCTGCTGTCGCTGAACAAATCGATCCAGCTGCGGCCCGTGACGGAGCAAAGCTTCGTCAAGTTCAACCCCATGGACTACCGTCCCGTGTTCTGGAACAAGCGCTTCCGCGACGACTTCAACGCCGGCCTCAAGCACATCAAGGAAAACGGCCACTTCGACGCCATCTACCGCAAATACCTGGGCGACAACAAGGCCGAGCCTAAGGCCGACTAACGGCGGGCGCCGCGGTGGCGCCGGCCATGACGCGCCATCAGCCCTGTTCGCGTGCGAGCCAGGCGCGGGCCTGGCTCAAGGTGTCGGACAGTGCGGCATGGACGGCTTGCCAGTGGGCCTGGGCGGCGTCATCGTGTTGCTCGGTGATGCCGCTTTCGGCCGCGATGGTGGCCTGCACCAGGCGCTTGGCGCCCAGCACGCCGACGGCGCCCCGCAGGCTGTGGTAGAGGCGGGCCGCGTCTTCCATGCGGCCTTCGCGCAGCGCCGTGGCCGCGTCAGTCAGGGGCTGCAGGCCCGTGTCGAGTACGCCCTGCACCATCTTGTACATCACCTGGCGGCCCTTGGGGTCCTTGCCCATCACGCGCATCAGGCTGTCCATGTTGAACGCGCTGTCGTCGGCGGCGGGCGGCGCCGCTGGCACTGCGGAAGCCACCGCCGCTGGCACTGCGGATGCCGCCGCCAGCGCCGGCAACTGGCGCGCGATCACGGCCAGCATCTGCTCCACTTCGATCGGCTTGGGAATGAAGTCGGAAATGCCGGCTTCGACGCAGCGGCTGCGCTCGGACGCCAGCACCCCGGCCGTCATGGCGATCACGGGCAGTCGCAGGCCCAGCTCCTGGCGCAGGATGCGGGTGGCGCTGAAGCCGTCCAGCACCGGCATCTGCATGTCCATCAGCACGGCGTCGTAGCGGCCCGCTGAACTGCGCAGCAAGTCCACCGCCTGCTGGCCGTCGCCCACCACGTCCAGCGTGGCGCCGGCCTGCTCCAGGATGCCGCGCGCCACCATCTGGTTCAGCAGGTTGTCCTCCACCAGCAGCAGGTGCACGCCGCGCAGGCGGCCGCCGATGCCGCGTTCCGGCGCCGGCCCATCGTCGCCGCCAGCCTTGGCGGCCAGCGCCTGGTGCAGCGCGTCGAACAGATTGGAACTGGTGATGGGCTTGACCAGCACCACGTCCGCCTCGGGCGCGCTGGAAA
>JAZJZQ010000176.1:21407-24970 GCA_040389625.1 Pseudomonadota bacterium
TTGGAACTGGTGATGGGCTTGACCAGCACCACGTCCGCCTCGGGCGCGCTGGAAATCTCTTCCAGCCGGTCCAGCGCGAAGGCGTTGATCATCACCACGATCGGCTGCTTGCCGCCGTGGGGCGCCTGGCTGATGGCCTTGGCCGCCGTCAGGCCGCCCATGTCGGCCATGTGCCAGTCGGCCAGCACCACGTCGTAGGGCTGGCCCGCTTCGCGCTGGGCCCGGTAGCGGGCCAGGGCGGCCGTGCCGGAGTCGGCCTCGTCGGCCTGCCAGCCCCAAGCCCGGATCAGCTTGCCGATCAGTTCCCGGCTGGTGCGGTTGTCGTCCGCCACCAGCACGCGCAGTGGTCCCAGCGCGGGTGTGCGGCGCGGCCGGCCCTGCTCCGGCAGCACCTCGAACGGCAGCGTGAACCAGAAGCGCGTGCCCTGCCCGGCCACGCTGCTGACGTCGATCTGCCCGCCCATCAGTTCGATCAGGCGCTTGCTGATGACCAGCCCCAGGCCGGTGCCGCCGAAGCGGCGCGTGATGCTGACGTCGCCCTGGGAAAAGGCCGTGAACAACTGGCCCTGCTGCTGGGCCGTGATGCCGATGCCCGTGTCGCGCACTTCGAAGCGCAGACTGGCCGTCTGGCCCTCGCGCTGCGCCAGCGCCACGCTCACCACCACCTCGCCCTGGGGCGTGAACTTGATGGCGTTGCCGGCCAGGTTGACCAGCACTTGCTGCAACCGCAGGGCGTCGCCGTGCAGCAGGCGCGGCACGTCCGGCTCCACCATGATGGCCAGCTCCAGTTCCTTGTCGCCGGCGCTCATGGTCATGGTGGTGGCCAGCGTGTTGAGGATTTCATCGAGCTCGAATTCGGCCGGCGCCAGTTCCATGCGGCGCGCCTCGATCTTGGAGAAGTCGAGCACGTCGTTGAGGATGGCCAGCAGCGACTGGCCCGACATGCGCACCATGGTCAGGTATTTGCGCTGCTGCGCCGTGAGCGTCGTGTTGGCCAGCAGGTAGACCATGCCCAGCACGGCATTCATGGGGGTGCGGATTTCATGGCTCATGTTGGCCACGAAGTCGCTCTTGGCCCGGTTGGCCGCCTCGGCCCGGTCCCGTTCGCGTTCGAGCTCGCGCGCGCGCGCCTCCAGCTCGCCGCGCAGGCGGTGCTGCTCGGTGACGTCGGCGATCACGGCCAGCACCTTGGTGCCCTGGTCCGTGCGTACGGCGCTCAGGTTGATATCGACGGGGAACTCGGTGCCGTCCTGGCGCAGGCCCAGCAGCTCGCTGCCCTTGCCCATGCGCACCGGCTCGTCGCTCAGGCGGACGGTCACGAACTGCAGGCGGTGCGCCGCGTGGCGATCCCGCAGCCGGGCCGGCATCAGCATTTCCAGCGGTTGGCCGATGACGTCGGCCCGCCCGTAACCGAAGCAGCGTTCGGCCTCGCGGTTGAAGGTTTCGATGTGGCCGGCGCCATCCACC
The DNA here is from genome assembly GCA_040389625.1 of Pseudomonadota bacterium. Classification (GTDB taxonomy): domain Bacteria; phylum Pseudomonadota; class Gammaproteobacteria; order Burkholderiales; family Burkholderiaceae_D; genus Rugamonas. The sequence goes on from JAZJZQ010000176.1 coordinate 22,875, forward strand.
ACGACGATGGCGTTGGGCGCCAGTTCGATCAGGCGCTGCAGGCGGGCGTCGGCCGCCAGCCGTTCGCGCATCAGGCTGTTGAAGGCCGTCGTCAGCTGGCCGATCTCGTCCTGGCTTTGCACCGGCAGCGGGCTGAAATGGCTGGTGTCGCGCCGCAGCCGGACGATGGCTTCGTGCAGGCGCAGCAGCGGCGCCACCAGGTGCAGGGTGAGCCAGCCGATCAGGACCGCACCGAGCGCGGCGGCCAGCGCGCTCCACAGGGCCACGCGGTACAGCACGCCGTCGAAGGGCTCGAACGCTTCCTCGGCCGGCAGCGAGGCGCCCAGTACCCAGTCGACCGACTTCAGGGCCTTGAGGCTGGTCAGGGCCCGCACCCCGGCGCTGTTGGTGGAGATCACCGTGCCTTCGTAGCCATCGCGCAGGGCGCGCGTGGTGGCCGGGTTGGCATTGGGGGGACGGGGCTGGAGCAGCCGCTTGAGGTCGGGATGGAGCACGTACACGGGCGCCGGACCGCGCGTGAGGGCGAAATAGTAGCCGCTGCGGCCCACCTTGGCCGTGCGCAGGTGGCCCAGCAGGTTGTCCTTGTACAGCCGCAACACGCCCACCAGCACGCATGCCACCTGGCCGTGCGCATCGAACACGGGCGCGGCCATCTGCACGATCGGTTGCTTGCCGATCTTGCCCACCAGCGGTTCCGTGATCATCGGTTTGCGGGTACGCATCACCTGCTGGAAGAAGGCGCGGTCGGCGGCGCTGGTACCGGTGCGCCCCGGCACGGCCGGCAGGTCGGCCAGGATGGCACCGTCCGGGCCCAGCACCAGCAAGTCGTCGAACAGCGACAGCACGGCCCGCTCGCGGTAATAGGCCCGCAGCTGGTCCGCCGAAGCGGCGATGGCGGGCGGCTGCAGCTTGGCCGACCGTTCCACGATGGCCAGCAGCATCAGCAACTTGTCGTCCAGTTCCTCGGCCGTGCGGTTGACCAGGGCCGTCTGCTGGTCGAACAGCACCTTGGTGAAATCGTCGCGCATGCGTTGCGTCTGCACCACGGTCACCAGCGCGATCATCAGGATCGAGGTGAGACTGGTGGCCAGGGCGACTTTGGCTTTGATGCCGAGCGGCTTCATGGGGGTCCTTGCTAGCGGAGTGGAACGGTCAGCAGTGTGCGCGGCCACGTAGGAATTCTCCTATCAATGACTGTCCATGGCAAGAACGATAACAGCCGCGGCATGCTGCTTGCAAGTCGCAGGTTTCGGGCTTGAATACCTGATTGGATGAGTGTGGCATTGCCTGCATTTGGCGGCAAATAGGCTACACTGGCAGCATGATACAAGCTCTTCCCTCCCTCGTTTTGCCGGGTGTATCGGTAGAAGCGTTGCGCGCGCGCTGTTCCAGTTGCAGCATGCACCAGCTGTGCTTGCCCATGGGGCTGGACACGGCCGACATGGACCGTCTCGACCAGATCATCGGCCGGCGCCGCAAGGTGCCACGCGGCGGCACATTGTTCCGCATCGGTGATCCGTTCGCCAGCCTGTTTGCGATCCGCCTCGGGCATTTCAAGACGTTCCAGGTCAACCCGGACGGCGCCGAACAGATCACGGGGTTCCAGATGGCCGGCGAGCTGCTGGGCATGGACGCCATCAGCACCGACCGCCACCACTGCAATTCGATCGCGCTGGAAGACAGCGAAGTGTGCGAGATTCCGTTCGGCAGCCTGCAGCAATTGCTGGTCGATATGCCAACCTTGCTGCGCCACTTCCACCGCATGATGAGCCAGGAGATCACGCGCGAGCAGAGCGTCATGCTATTGCTGGGCAATATGCAAGCGACGCAGCGTTTCGCCGCCTTCCTGGTCAACCTGTCGTCGCGTTACGAGGCGCGCGGCTACTCGGCCACCACCTTCCAGCTGCGCATGACGCGCGAGGAAATCGGCAATTACCTGGGGCTGACCATCGAAAGCGTCAGCCGCCTGCTGTCCAAGTTCAAGAAGGAAGGCATGCTACGGGTCAGCAACCGCGAAATCGAGCTGCTCAATTCCGCCATGCTGAAAGCCATCACGGCCGGCACCCAGACCTGCGGCTGAAAAAAAATCGGGGGTT
>JAZJZQ010000177.1:0-2060 GCA_040389625.1 Pseudomonadota bacterium
TGTATCTGTGCCATAGTTGTTGCGCTGTCTATTATTGCATCATCATTTTGCCAACCGGTAAATTATTTTTACGATGCGCCCGGCCGTCCTCGGCGCCGTCCAACGGAACAGGAGATAGACATGAATGAAACCCGACCAGAATCGATGGCGTCCTTCTGGATGCCGTTCACCAACAACCGCGACTTCAAGCTCCATCCGCGCCTGCTGGTGTCGGCCGAGGGCATGTACTACAAGGACGTGGACGGCAACAGCATCCTGGACGGCACGGCCGGCCTGTGGTGCGTCCCGTGCGGCCACGCCCAGCCGAAGATCGTGGCGGCCGTGCGCGAGATGATAGGCCAGCTCGATTTCGCCCCCACCTTCCAGATGGGCCACCCGGCCGCCTTCGACCTGGCCGAAAAGCTGATGGAGTACACCAACCACCGCTTCGGTCACGTGTTCTACACCAACTCCGGCTCGGAGGCGGTGGACACGGCGCTCAAGATCGCGCTGGCCTACCACCGGGCGCGCGGCGAAGGCAGCCGCACCCGCCTGATCGGCCGCGAGCGGGGCTACCATGGCGTGGGCTTCGGCGGCATCTCGGTGGGCGGCATCGCCGGCAACCGCAAGCCCTACGGCGCCATGCTGCCTTACGTGGACCACCTGCCGCATACGCACAACCTGGAAAAGAACGCCTTCACCCGCGGCGAACCGGAATACGGCGCCCACCTGGCCGACGAGCTGGAACGCATCGTCGCCCTGCACGACGCCTCCACCATCGCGGCCGTGATTGTGGAGCCGGTGGCCGGATCGACGGGCGTGCTGATCCCGCCCAAGGGCTACCTCAAGCGGCTGCGCGAACTGTGCACCAAGCACGGCATCCTGCTCATCTTCGACGAAGTGATCACGGGCTTCGGCCGTTTGACGACGCCGTTCGCCTCCGACTACTTCGACGTCGAGCCGGACCTGATGACGACGGCCAAGGGCCTGACCAACGGCGTGGTGCCGATGGGCGCCGTGTTCACCAAGCCGTTCCTGTACGAGGCCTTCATGCAGGCGCCGGCCGGCATCGAGCTGTTCCACGGCTACACCTATTCCGGCCACCCGCTGGCCTGCGCCGCCTCGCTGGCGACGCTGGAAGTGTTCCAGGAACAGAAGATCGTCGAGCATGCGGCCGGGCTGCAGTCGTACTGGGAAGACGCGGTCCATTCGCTGCGCGGCCTGCCGCACGTGATCGATATCCGCACCATCGGCCTGATCGCCGGTATCGAACTGGAGCCGATCGCCGGCAAGCCGGGCGCGCGCGCCTTCGACGCCTTCAAGAAAGCCTTCGCCGACGGCGTACTGATACGCACCACGGGCGACATCATCGCGCTGTCGCCACCGCTGGTGCTGGAGAAAAAACACATCGACGAGCTGTTCGGCAAGCTCGCCCGGGTGCTGAAGGACCTGGCCTGACCGGCCACGCTGTAACGGGGCGGGCGCCGCCACAAGCATCGTCCTGCCCCGCCTGACGTTTTACTTTGCATCTCAAACTATAACGAGGAGACCAGCATGCTAGTAGGCGTACCCAAAGAGATCAAGAACCAGGAGTCGCGCGTCGGCCTGACCCCGGCCAGCGTCAAGGAGCTGGTGTTGCGCGGCCACCAGGTGCTGGTGCAGCAGAACGCCGGCGCCGCCATCGGCCTGACGGACGCCATGTACGAAGGCGCCGGCGCCACCATCGTGGAATCGGCGGCGGAAATCTTTGCGCGGGCCGAGATGATCGTCAAGGTCAAGGAGCCGCAGCCCGAGGAATGCGCCATGCTGCGCCGCGACCAGATCCTGTACACCTACCTGCACCTGGCCCCCGACCCTGAGCAGACACGCGCGCTGGTGGCCTCCGGCGCCGTCTGCATCGCCTACGAAACCATCACCGGCGCCAACGGCGGCCTGCCGCTGCTGGCCCCCATGAGCGAAGTGGCCGGCCGCATGGCGGTGCAGGCCGGCGCCGCCCACCTGGAAAAATCCAAGGGCGGCATGGGCCTGCTGCTGGGCGGCGTGCCCGGCGTGGCGCCCGGCCACATCGCCATCATCGGCGC
>JAZJZQ010000178.1:0-21113 GCA_040389625.1 Pseudomonadota bacterium
GATGCGACCCGCATCGCGGCTAGCGGGATGGAAGCGAAGGGCAGCGTGTCGCTGGCGGCGGTGCGCATCGCCGCGGCGGCGGGCGTGCCGCCAGCCACACTGTCGCAGCCGCCGCGCAGCGTGCTGCCGGCCGTGCCGCCGCCCGCAGGCGCCGCGCCCGGGGTGGAGCTGCCGCTGGCGCTGAGCCCCGGCTTCCAGCTGTTCGAATACCGCATCGACACCGTGCTGGGGCAGGGCGGATTCGGCATCACCTACCTGGCCACGGACGTCAACCTGAACGCCAGGGTGGCAATCAAGGAGTACCTGCCGGGCGACTATGCCACCCGCGCATCGGACCATTCCGTCTCGCCGCGCTGGGCAGCGGACAGCGATTTCTACCTGAGCGGACTGGAAAGCTTCCTGGTCGAGGCGCGCACGCTGGCCACGTTCCGCCACCCCAACATCGTGCGCGTGGCGCGTTTTTTCGAGGCCCATCGGACTGCCTACATGGTGCTCGAATACGAGCGCGGCAAACCGCTCAAGCAGTGGTGGGAGCGGCACCGGGCAACGCCGGAGCCGCAGCTGCTGTCGCTGCTCCACCCCCTGCTGGACGGCCTGGCGCTGGTGCATGAATCGGGCTATCTGCACCGCGACATCAAGCCGGACAATATCTACGTGCGCAAGGAGGACGGCAGCCTGGTGCTGCTCGACTTCGGCGCCGCGCGGCAGACAGCCGGTGGCGCGCAGCAGGCGGCCGACGTGGTCACGCCAGGCTATGCGCCGCCGGAACAATACGATGGCGGCCCACAGGGACCGTGGACCGACATTTATGCCCTGGGGGCGACGCTGTACTGGATGGTCACCGGCAGCAAGCCGGCGCCTGCCCCGGAGCGTCAGCACGGCGTGGCGCTATATGTGCCGGCGCGGGAGGCCGCGGCGGGCAAGTACAGTGCCGCCTTCCTGGGGGCGATCGACCAGGCATTGATGCTCGATCCGGCGCAGCGGCCGCAAACCATCGCCGACTTCGGGCGCAGCCTGTTTGCGGCCCACACCGGCAGCCTGGGGTTGCAGGACGCGTTGCGGGTGGGGGAAATGGAGGCGCAAAAGCGGCTGACCAAGGGCGTGCGCCGCATCGGCCGGGCCATATGGCGGCCCGCCTCCTGGCCGCTGATGGTGAAGTTGGCGCTGGCGCTGGTGCTGGCCGCGCTGCTGCCGATGACGATCACGGCCTATTACAACCTGCGCGCCAGCGTGGCGACCGTGTCGGCCAGCGAACTGCGCAACCTGGAGAGCCTGGCGCAAAGCACGGCCGGACGAGTGGCACAGCTGCTGGGTGACTCGCGCCACCTGGCGGCCTATCTGGCGGCCGATCCGGTCTTCATCGACTACCTGCGTGCGCCAGGCGCTGCCGGCAGGGAGGCCGTCTATGGGCGTCTGCTCAGCGTGGTCAAATCCAATCCCGATGTACACCTGATGTTCCTGATGAACGGCGACGGCGAGGCGCTGGTGTCGAGCGAGCCCGGTGTGGCGGGGCTGAACTTCAAGTTCCGGCAGTACTTCCAGGAGGCCATGCAGGGGCGTCCGTTCACCACCGGCGTGATTGTCGGTTCCACCGAAGGCAAGCCGGGAGTCTATTACGCCAATCCCGTGTTCGACGCCAGACATGCCGTGATCGGCGTGGTGGTCTTGCGGATCAAGGGCTCGACGATAGGGGCCATCCTGGACCAGGTGCGTGCCAACAGTTCGCGCCAGCCGTTCATGATCGACGGCGACGGCGTGCTGGTGCAGTATCCGGACGAGCGCATGCTGTACCGCAGCCTGGCGCCGCTGCCGCGTGCGGCGCTGGCGCGCATCGTGGCCGACCAGCGTTTCCGGCGTCACCGCATCGAGAGCCTGCAGATGCCGGAGCTGGCCCAAGCCATGGTCGGCGCACATACCACGGGCAGCATCCGCTACCGTTCCACGCTGACGGGCGTGGACGAGTATGCCGGCTTTGCGCCCGTTGGCGGGCATGACTGGGTGGTGGGCGTGACCGAGTCGCGCGAGCGCTTCGAGGCGCCGCTGCGTCACCTGTTCGACAATGTGCTCTTCAGTGTGGCCCTGGTGGGGCTGGTGTTCCTGCTGCTGGCGCTGTGGTTCGCGCGCAGCATCGTACGGCCGGTGGCGCGGCTGACGGAGGCCGCCAACGCGCTCAAGGAGGGGGACTATGAGCGGGCCAACATCCAGGTCACGTCCAGCGACGAGATCGGCCAGCTGGCCCGCACGTTCAATGTGATGATAGACGTGCTGCGCCAGCGCGAGCGCGAACAGCGGCGCGGCGGCCTGGGACGAAAACGCACGGGCGCCGGCCAGGGGCGCGGGGAAAGCTGAGACGGCAAGGCCGTCCGCACGATTGAGACCGCGCAAGTGCGCGTGACTACGGTGGTGCTAGCTTGATGTTTTCGGGGCGGCGAAGACGGGGACATCATGCAAGAGGACAATAGCACGGAGACCATTGAAAGCACGCGGCGCGGGGCCTATGATGAAACACAGGCGCGGGTGGCTAAAATCGAAGCGCGCCTGTCGGTAGTCGAGGTTGATATGGCTGTGACGCGCTCCACTTATGTCAGCAAGGACGATCAACATCGCATGAGCGACGAGATGCATGCGATCAAGCTGGAATTGCTGAGTGCGTTTCATGGGCACAAGGAAGAAATGAATGCGGGATTGCACGGGCTTAGGGAAGGCATACTCTCGGCCTTTTACGCACATAAGGAAGAAGTGAATACGGCGCTGCACGGGCTAAGGGAAGAATTGCTCGCGGCGCTACACGCGCTGGATGAAAAGTTGACCCGGGAGTTGCATCAGCAGCGGGACGAATTTACCACTGCGATGCGTGCTCAGGATGAGCGGCTCACCAAGGCGTTGCATGATCAGGATGAGCGGCTCACCAAGGCGTTGCGCGATCAGAAGGATGAACTGACGGCCGCCCTGCACCAGCAAGGGACCGAATTGACGGCCGCGCTGTACGCTCAGAAGGTTGAGTTCTCAACTAGTTTGCACGCGCAGCAGCTTGAATTCAAGACGGCCTTGCATGACCAGAAAATCGAATTCAGCTCTGCCCTGCGGGAACAAAAGGAAGAGCTCAGCAAGAGTCTGCAGCAGGGCACAAACGAATTGCGCGACAAGCTGGACGCCAGTCTGGAGAAATTCTCGACCGAGATGCACAAGCAGCGCACCGATATGCTCAAGACGCTCAACCGGCAAACCTGGGGGCTGTATGCCTTCATGTCCGTGTTAATCGCCGGGGCCTACCTGTTGCTGCGCACCACCGCATGAAAACCCATCATGGCCTGGCCCGGCCGGCGCCGGCTTGCCGTATTCGATATGCCACGCCTTGGCATAGTCCTGTTGGCAGCCGTAGCCGAGCAGGCCTTCGGCCAGCGCCATCCGGTGGCCGATATGATCCGCCGCCGCCACCTTGAGTGCGAGCTGCCATTGCTGGCGTGGCTGCAGCAGATCGCGCGCCATCAACAACCGGGGCAAACCGCCGTAAATGGTGGCGTAGCCATGCACGGCATAACCGTGCAGCAGCAGGCCGCGCAGGCTGCGCATGTTTTCCGGCGCCACGGTGGCCAGCACCAGCGTGCGGCCCAGCGACCGCGCCAGTTCGCCCCGTGCGTCAATCGCCGCGCCGTGCAGGCTCTGGCCCCGCCACTGGGGCAGCGAGGCGGCGCCGTCCAGCGCGCAGGCCCGCAGGCAGTCGGCCGGGTTCAGCGCCAGCAGGCCGGCCAGGTGCGTCACCGTCTCCGACCTGATCCCCAGCACGCCGTACGCGATCAGCTGGTCGCCGGCAAAACAGCCCAGGATGCGCCCCAGCATGTGGATGTGCTGCTCGAAATGGGACAGGCTGTCCGGTCGCACCATGCCGGCCGGGGTGGCCGCGAACACCTGGGCGTGCAGGCCCCAGGCGGCAGACGCTTCTTCCTGGCGCAACGGGCGCCAGCGAAATGGGCTGTCGCCGCTCACCGCAACAGCTCCGCGTAGTTGATGACCTTGAGGGGTGGGTAGAGACTGAGCTTGTCCGCCACCGACATGTTGACCAGGTAGGAAAAGCGGGCCAGCGTTTCCACCGGTATCGCGGCGGGGGGCACATGGTGGACGAGGATCTGGGCCGCCTTGTGGGCGGTGAGCCGGCCCACGCTCTCGTAGCCCGACACCAGTCCGAACAGGGCCTTGCCGTCGCGCAGGTGCACTTCCGTGGCGGCGAAGGTGGGCAGGCGCTGCGCCAGGGCGGCCTCCGTCAGCGCCTTGCGGTTGGCAGCGAGGAAGCTGTCCGGCCCGATGTACAGCAGCTGGGTGCCATAGGCGGCCAGGCCGGCCACCAGCCGGGACAGGGCGGCCGCCTCAGGCTGTCCCCTGGCGTCCAGCGGCACCGGTTTTTCCACCAGCTGCAGGCGGTGCGCGGCGGCCATGGCGCGCCATTCGGCCACGTTCTGCACCGAATTGGGCTCGGCCGGATTGTAGATCACGGCGATCCGCTCGAACGGGCGGTAGGCCCGGATGGCGCTTAACTGCTGCTGCAACGGCACCACATGGCAAGCCCCGGTCAGGTTGCGGCCCGACGAGGCGAGCGACCTGACCAGGCCTGAACCCTGTGGCGAAGCCACCATCGTGAAGACGATAGGGATATCCGTCACGTGGACGGCGGGATCGACGGCGCCTTCGCGTCCGGCTACGGCCAGCGTCACCGGCGTGCCCCAGGTGTAGATCAGGTCCGCATGCAGGGCGCGCGCTTCGGCGACCAGTTGCGGCACCCTGGCGATATCCTGCGCCACGTCGCGCACGACCAGGTCCACGGCGATGCCGTTGACGGCGAAGTAGTCGCGGAAGCCTTGTTCGACGGCGCTCTGGCCCCGGTACAGCATCATGTAGATACGGAACGGGCGCGGGCCGGCAGCCAGCGCCGGCGTGGCCAGCCAGGCACAGGCGGCACCGGCCGCACGCAGCAGGGCGCGCCGCGGCGGTGCTTGCGGCGACGGCGATGATTGCGGCGGGCTTGGTGAGGCCGGCATGGCGGCCGTCATGACATCCCCTCCCGGTGCAGCCGCCGCGGCCTGGACGGCCACAGCGTGGCCGCGAACAGCAGCGTAGACGCCAATCCCGCCGCGCCCAGGATCAGCATGGCGTCGGCCGCGCCGTAGCGCACCACCAGCGCGCCGGTGACGATGGGGCCGGCGGCGGCGCCCAGGCGTTCGATCAGGCGGAACACGCCCATCACGGGGCCGGTGCCCGCGTCCAGCGTTTCGTTACGGGTCACGCGGGCGACCAGCACCAGTTGCGCGGAGATGCTCATGGCCTGGCCTATGCCCAATCCGGCGATGCCCAGCAGGACCGCTTGCGCGCTGGCGCCGCGCATGGCCGACAGCATGCCCAGCGCCGTCAGCAGCCCGCCGCCGGCCACCATGGCGGCGTAGGCGTTGTAGCGGTCGGCCAGGTGGGCAAACAGCGGCGCCAGCATCAGGCAGCACAGGCCATAGAGCATGGTGTAGCGGCCGATTTCCGACTTGGAGTAACCCAGTCCGTTCAGCAGCACCGGCACCAGGAAGATCAGGAAGCCGGAATACAGGAACTTGGCCGGTATGCCCGACAAGACGGTGAGCGCCACAAAACGCCGGTTGCGGGCCAGCGTGCGCAGGGGCGCGCGCTGGCGGGCCTTGGGTGCGGCAGCGCCGTCGTCGAGCACCGCGCCGGCGATCAGCGCCGCCGCCAGCGCGATGGCCGCGCCCAGTGCGAAAACGAGCCGGTAGCCCAGCCGGTCGGCCAGGATGCCGCCCACGGCGGGCGAGCAGATTTCCGCCACCATGATGGCGCCCACGAACAGGGCCATGCCGCGGCCCCGGTTGGCGCTGTCGGTGCTGTCGAACACATAGCCCTGGCAGGCCATGAACATGACGGCGTAGCCGACGCCCGTGACGGCGCGCGCGGCCAGCAGCACCCAGTATTGCGGCAGCAGGGCGGTGGCGGCCAGCCCGGCGACGACCAGCAGCGCGCCCGTCACATAGCTGCTGCGCCGGCCGGCGCGATCGGACCAGTGGCCGGCGGCGGGCATGCTCAGCGCCACGCCGAGCAGGAAGGCCGTCACCGGCAGGCTGGCGCGCAGGCCTGCCGGCAGCGCCACGCCCGGCAGCGGCAGCGTTGTCGCATAGACGGGCAGGAAGGGGCGCGACAGCATTTCCGCAAACATGAACAGGAAACTCAGCACCCGCACCAGCACGACGCGCTGCTGCGTCAGTTCGCCATCGGCGCCGCTGTCCCCGAATGCGTAGCTGCGCCGCAGCTGTCCCAGCGCCGTGGCGGCGCTGTCCTGGCGCGCCGCGTCGCGCTGGCCGGTCGCCAGCGCCGCCAGCTTTTCGTAGCCCAGGTTGACGGCGGCCGCGATCGCGCCCAGGCGCAGTGCCAGCGGTTCGCTGCCCTGCGGCAGGCGCGGACGGCGAAAGTCGCCCGCCGCCAGGCGCGTCATCATGGCCGCGATCTGGCGCATCGGGGCGGTGAAGTTGAGCGTGACGACGAACCACAGCACTTCAAATGCGATCAGCACGCTGGCCAGCAGCACGATGCCGATATCGTAGCGCAGGTCGCGCACGCGGGCGGCCAGGTAGCTGCGGCCCACGCCCACGTGCAGCCGGCCGACGATGGCGCCATGCAGGCGCAAGGGCACCGGCTGGTCGATGTAGTCGTCCGGCGCGCCGCCGTCCTGGCCGGCGCGGAACAGCACCGCGTCGTCCGCGTCGCTGACGCGCAGATAGGCGAGGTCCGGATTTTGCCTGAGGACGTCGGTAAAATATTCCTGCACCCCTTCCAGCCGCGCCAGCGGGATGCCGTAGCCGAGCGCCCGTTCCAGCCTGGACGACAGCGACAGGGCGGCCGTGCGCGCCTTGCTGCCCAGCTCCGGCAGCAGCCTGTCCTCGGCACGGGTCCAAGCGTAGTACGACAGGGCCAGCTGCGTTACCACCAGCAGCGCCAGCGCAAAAGCGAACAGCTGGCGCACCGGCCGCGCGTACAGGCGCTGGCCGGGCGTCACTGGCGTTCCCCGGCCACGTCGGCGCAGGTGATGGCGCGTGTGGCGCGGTCCAATTCCTGCAGTGCGCCGTCGGCGCGCTCGCGCGCCTGGCCGGCCAGGGCGGCCGCTTCGGCGTCGGGGTGGGGCGGCGGCGGGGTGTGGGCCAGGGCCGATTCGATGCTGTCCACGGTGCGGCCGATGCGGCGCATCCAGAGCCGGATCGCGCACCATGCCAGCACGGCGCCGGCGGCGGCGATCAGCGCGGCGGCCCGCTTCAGCTGGCGCGAGTAGGCCGCGACCGACAGTTCCTGGGCCTGGCGTGCATAGCGCAGCTCGATCGCGCCCATGGTGACGCCGAAGTTGTTCGACAGGGGAGTGCGCAGCGTGGCGCCGCCGGTCGCGTGGCCCGTGCTGAACACGGGCACGCCGGCCGCATCGACCACGCGGATGCCGACGATGGCATCGTCCTGGCGCGCCTCCCGTTCGATGGCCGCCTGCGCGTTGCCCAGGCCCTTGACGGGCAGGCCCAGGTCCAGCCCCGTTTCCAGGTTGTCGCGCAGGTCGTCGAGGATCAGGTGCAGGCGCGATTGTTCCAGCTCGTTGAGGGTGCGATCGAGTTTGCCGACGCTGAGGTAGGCGTTCAACCCGATCGCCAGGGCGCCGATCAGGACGATGGGCGCGGTGATCGTGACGCTGAGCCGTGACATCGCCATGCCGCACCCGGATGATGTTGAATTGACAAAAATTGTAGCACCGAACGCGGGCGGCGCGTCAATTCGGTAAGGCCATGTGGCGGGCAAGCCGCACGGCCTGCCACGCTCCCTCCCGTCCTGCACCGGCACCGGCCGCCCGGGCTACCCCGGCTGCCGGGACGACCTATTCGTAGGCCGGCAGCCGTTTCTGTTCCAGCGGCGTGAAGCCGGCATCGCGCAGCTGCTGCAATTCCTCCGCCGTGGCCGGCGTGGCGCGCGCCTGCAACTGGCGGCGCTGGGCCTGGTAGCTGGCGATGCGGCGCTGCCAGTCGGCCTCGTCGCGGTCCAGCTCCGCCAAGCGGTCGGCGGCGGCCGGCGACAGGGTGGCCGCGCGCAGCTGGTAGATTTCGTTGTCGCCTGCGCCCTGGGCACGGCGCCGCTGCACTTCATCCTCCAGCCGCACCACGCGGGTGGGCGCTTCGCGTTCTTCGCGCAGCGCGGGCGGCAGCTTGGCGTCCAGTGCGGCCAGCTTTTGCTGGCGCTGGGCCGGCGTGAGGCTGGTGTCGGCATTGATTTCCAGGCGGGCGATGGCGTCCGTGTCGTAGGCGTCGCTGGCGCCGAACAGGCCATCGCTTTCATCCTGGCTGAAATAGCGGTGGCGCAGCTGCTGCATCGCCTCCAGCCGCGCGCGCGCGCCGGCCGTCAGACTGGCCGGCTTGGGCAGGCTGCGTTCCAGCTCCACCAGCGCGCGCTTGTAGTCGAGGTATTGCCCCAGCAGGCGGCGCGCCTCTGCGGCCGGGCCGGGTTTCAGGCGGCGATCGAGCTCGCGCCCGATCTCGACCCGGATCGCTTCCAGCGGCTTCTCGCCCAGGCCCGCCAGATAATAGTCGAACAGGTGCGCCAGTTCGGCGTCGACCACCAGCTTGTCGGCCCCGTCCTGGCGCACCTCGCCGTCGGGCGTGGTGCCTTCCTGCGAGCGCACGAACGCAAAATAGTTGGGGTCGGGGCGGGCGGTCTGGGCCGGCGCTTCCGGCTGGTGCAGCGTGAAATACAGGGCGCCGGCGGCCATGGCCAGCCCACCGGCCCGCAACAGGTTTGCGCGTGCGTTCATGCGTCCTCCCTTACAGGCCCAGGCCCTGCAGGCGGTTGGCCTGCTGGCGGAAGACGGTGACCGGGCTCGTTTCGAACAGGTTGGTGATGCCTATCATCTGGTTCACCTCGTCCAGGTGGTTCATGGCGTAGTCGTCGCGGATCACGCGGCCCAGGTGGCTCGAGCAGCTGGCTACCAGGCCATCGTTCTTGGCGCCGTTGAAGGCCAGCGCGGTCAAGGCCAGCACCGGATCGCTGATGTCGAAGATGTTGGTGTAGGGCTGGGCGCCGCTCCACGAGAAGTAATACACGCCGTTGACCTGGTAGGCGCCTTCGCCGCAGGCCGTGGTCGGCACGCCTTCCGGGTGCAGGCTGTTGAAGGCGGCCGTGCCGGCCGTGCTGAGCGACTGGGCGGCCGCCACGGCATCCTGCGGCAGGGTGGGGCTGCCGGACAGGAAGCTGATCAGGCCTGCCACGGCGTTGGCCAGCGTGTAGGTCACATCCGGCACGGCGCCGATCAGCACATCGGCCACGCGCGAACCTTTGTTCACGCCGCCCACGCTGCTGACCGAGGCCACCAGGTCGGGCCGCACGGAGGCCACGTAGCGGGCCGTGGGGCCGCCGTGGCTATGGCCGATCAGGTTGACTTTGGTGGCGCCGGTGGCGGCCAGGATCTGCTTGACCTGGGTCAGCAGCTGTTCGCCCCGCACTTCCGTGCTGTTGGCGGCCGATACGGTGGTGACGTAGACCCTGGCGCCGCCGCTCTGCAGGCCGGAAGCGATGCCGTAGAAGTAGTCCACCGGACCGAGGCTGTCGAAGCCGAACAGGCCGTGCACCAGCACGATGGGGTATTTGGTCTGGGTGTAGCCCGTGGCCCACGAGGGCGCGGGCAGGGCGGTGAGGGCGATCAGTAACAGCGACAGGTATTTCCAGAAGCGTTTTTTCATGGTGTCTCCGTGAAGGTTGTAAAGGCAGGGACGGCCGTTGCGCCGCGCACGTTGCGCCGTGGCGGCGGCATACGCACCCCGGCGGCGACCGTTCCTTCCCGCTCTGCGTCGGGAATAAAACGAGCGTTCGCTCGGTTTTATCAATGTAACATTGTCGTTAGATTAATTTTTAACGTTGGTCGAATGCGGGCCGCAAAATTGGAAAATCGGCCGGGGACAGTTGTTTTCCTGCGTTATAATCAACCCCGAATTTAATCTTCGGGGCGACCTTGCCTGTCCACTTCACTTTTCAGCAGTTCCAGCGTATGACGCCACTCGACGGCGTCAACATCTGGGCCTTCCTGCTCGACCGCTACGCCGACCGCATCGGGGTCAAGCGCCGCCGGCCGGCGCTGGAGAACCTGGAAAAAATCTTCAACGCCACCTTCCGCCTGGCCAACGAGGTTGGCTTCCGGGCCATGAACCTGCGCGACCTGTGCCGCGAGACGGGCTTGTCGATGGGGGGCTTGTACGGCTACATCAGCGGCAAGGACCAGCTGGCCGAGATGATAGAGGAGGTGGTGCGCCACGCGACCCAGGAAGTGCCGCGCATGTTTGCCCACGTGACCGACCCGCTGGACCGGTTGGAGGCGCTGATACGGGCCTCGATCTTCCTGTCCGAGATCCTGCAGCCGTGGTTCTACTTCGTCTACATGGATTCGCGCGCGCTGCCGCCCGAGCAGCGCGCCATGGCCAAGGATTCGGAACTGTACGTGCAGACGCTCATTACGGGCATCATCAACAGCGCGGAGCCGGGTCCGCCCGGCGTGGCGCCGCTGCTGGCGGCCCACTGCATGGCCGTGTTCCAGGACTGGTACGTCAAGCGCTGGAAGTACCGCGCCGCCAAGGTCACGCCCGACCAGTTTGCCGAGAGCACGGTGCGCTTCGTGCGCAGCTACCTGACGGCGGCGCGCGCGGCCTGAGGCCGCGCGGCGCCCTGCGCGCCGCAGGCACGTCCTTCACGACCGATTCTTCCGTTGCAGTCCACTAGTTGGTGGCCGGCCTGTCTGCCGCCGGCGCGTCGGGCTCCGGCGCCGCGTCACCCATGTCGAGCGAGTGGACGGCGGCGTCGCCCATGAATTCATCGTACAGCCATTCGCCGTCGAGCTGGGTCAGGCCGGCCGGCACCGGGCGCTCCTGCGGCGGGCGCCGTTGCAGCGCCACGCGCATGTAATCCATCCAGATCGGCATTGCCACCGTGGCGCCGAATTCACGCCCGCCCAGCGACTTGGGATCGTCAAACCCCATCCAGGAAACGGCCACGATGCCGCCGCCATAGCCGGAGAACCAGCCGTCCACCGCATCGCTGGTGGTGCCGGTCTTGCCGGCGATGTCGGGCCGTCCCAGCTTGGCCGCGGCGGCGCCGGTGCCGCTGCGCGTCACTTCGCGCAGCATGCTGTCGGTGACGTAGGCGTTGCGCGGATCGATCACGCGCGCGTTTTCCTGCAGGCCGGCGGGCGGCGCGGTTTCCGAGATCACGGCGCCGTTGCCGTCGACGATGCGCGAGATCAGGTAGGGCTCGATCTGGTAGCCGCCGTTGGCGAACACCGCATAGGCCCCGGCCAGCTGCAGCGGGGTGACGGCGCCCGTGCCCAGCGCCAGCGTCAGGTTCTTGGGCTGGCGGCCCAGGTCGAAACCGAACTTGCCCAGGTAGTTGTGCGCGTAGCCGACCGTGATGTTGCGCAGGATGCGCACCGAGGCCACGTTCTTGGACTTGGCCAGGGCCGTGCGCATGGTGATCGGGCCGTCGTAGACGCCGTCGTCATTGCCGGGCCGCCAGCTCTCGTTGCCCGTCTCGGCGCCGGTCAGTTCCAGCGGCGCGTCGTTGATGATGGTGGCCGGCGAAAAGCCCTTTTCCAGCGCCGACGAATAGATGAAGGGCTTGATCGAGGAGCCGGGCTGGCGCCATGCCTGCGTCACGTGATTGAACTTCTGCAGGTTGTAGTCGAAGCCGCCCACCAGCGCGTGGTAGGCGCCAGTGGTGGCGTCGATCGACACGAAGGCGGCCGCCACCTGCGGCACCTGGGTGATGACCCAGGCGTTTTTCTCGCCGTGCATGATGCGTACGATGGCGCCGGGGCGCAGCTTGAAGCCGTCCTTGGCGCCGGCGGCCAGCGCGGGCGCGGCCAGGCGCAGGCCGTCGCCGGCAATGTCGATCTCCTGGCCGAACGGGTCCTGCACCTTGACGCTCTTTGCGCCCGCGGCCAGCACCACGGCCGGGATCAGACGGTCGCTGCCGGGGCGCTTCTGCAGCGCTTCCTCGATGACGTCGTCGCGCTCCTCTTCGCCGGCCGGCAGCTCGATGAACGCTTCCGGGCCGCGGTAGCCGTGGCGCTGGTCGTAGGCCAGCACGTTGCGGCGCACCGATTCGTAGGCTGCATCCTGGTCGGCCTTGAGGATGGTGGTGTAGACGCTGATGCCCTTGTTGTACGACTCGTCCTTGAACTTGGCGTAGACCACCTGGCGCGCCAGTTCGGCCACGTATTCGGCGTGGGTGTCGAATTCCTGGCCGCGGTTGTTCACGCGCAGCGGTTCATGCAGGGCCTTCTGGTACTGGGCTTCGGTGATGTAGTCCAGTTCGCGCATGCGTTTCAGCACCACGTGCTGGCGCTGCTTGGCGCGCTTGGGATTGACGGCCGGGTTGTGGTGGGCCGGGTTCTTGGGCAGGCCGGCCAGCATGGCCATTTCGGCGATGCTCAGGTCCTTGAGTTGCTTGCCGTAGTAGACCTGGGCCGCGCTGCCGAAGCCGAACGAGCGCTGGCCCAGGTAGATCTGGTTCATGTACAGTTCCAGGATCTGGTCCTTGCTGAGCGCCGCTTCGATCTTATAGGCCAGCATGACTTCGTTGAGCTTGCGGCCGATGACCTTGTCGCGCGTGAGGAAGAAATTGCGGGCCACCTGCATGGTGATGGTGGAGCCGCCCTGGCGGAAGCCGCCGGCCAGGTTGGAACGGGCCGCGCCCAGCGCGCGCACCCAGTCAATACCGCCGTGTTCATAAAAGCGCGTATCCTCGATGGCCAGGATGGCCTTCTTCATCATCTCCGGCATATCCTTGATGGGGATGAAGTCGCGGTGCTCCTCGCCGAATTCGCCGATCAGTACCTTGTCGGCCGTGTAGATGCGCAGCGGGATCTTGGGCCGGTAGTCGGTGATCACGTCCAGCGACGGCAGGTTGGGCGCGATGGCCAGCAGCAGATAGGCTGCCAGCAGGCCGGCGGCGACGAGGCCGGCGAGGACGATGGCGATCAGGCCGCGGACGATGTTACGGCGCTTGAACAACTGGGATGCTGCAGGCAGGGTAGCACTCAAGACAAGATTCTCATGGTTGCGAAGTGGGGGGATTATAGACCAATCGCCCAGGCCCGCCGCGATTGGCCGTCTCGTACGGCGCGCGCGGCCAAGCCGGCGGCCACGGCGCCTGCCGTGGCTGGGGCGTGGGGATGGACGCAGGATAGACGGCGGCCGGCGGGAGTATTTATAATGGTTTGAACGGCAACCGGCGCCATGGCCTTCGGCCCATGGCCCAAGTGTATCGGGGACGATATGACCGAACCGCAGCATACGATAGATTGCGACGTCCTGGTGGTGGGCGGCGGCATCAACGGTGCCGGCATCGCGCGCGACGCGGCCGGGCGCGGGCTGTCGGTCGTGCTGTGCGAGAAGGACGACCTGGCTTCGCACACGTCGTCCGCTTCCACCAAGCTGATACACGGCGGCCTGCGCTACCTGGAATACTACGAATTCAGCCTGGTGCGCAAGGCCCTGCTCGAGCGCGAAGTCCTGCTGCGCAGCGCGCCCCACATCATGCGCCCCTTGCGCTTCGTGATGCCGCACGCGCAGGGCCAGCGGCCGGCGTGGATGATACGGGCCGGCCTGCTGCTGTACGACAGCCTGGCGCGGCGCGAGCTGCTGCCCGCGTCGGCCGGCATATCGCTGCGCTGCCATCCGGCCGGTCAGCCGCTCAAGCCTGTCTTTACGCGTGGCTTTGTCTATTCCGACGGCTGGGTGGACGATGCGCGGCTGGTGGTGCTCAACGCCATCGACGCGGCCGAGCGGGGCGCCACCGTGCTGACGCGCACCAGCTGCCTGTCGGCCAAACGCGAGGGCGGGCGCTGGCAGGCCATGCTGGACAAGGTCGATTGCGGCAGCATCCGGATCAACGCCCGCTGCCTGGTCAACGCGGCCGGGCCCTGGACGGCAGCGTTCCTGCAGGCGGCCGTACCGCAGGCGGAACCGCGCCCGCTGCGCCTGATCAAGGGCAGCCATATCGTCGTGCCGCGCATGTTCGAGCACGAATACGCCTACATCTTCCAGCATCCGGACGGGCGCATCGTGTTCGCCATCCCCTACGAACAGGACTTCACGCTAATCGGCACCACCGACCTCGATTACCAGGGCGATCCAGGCCAGGTGGCCATCACGCAGGAAGAAATCGCCTACCTGTGCGAACTGGCCAGCTATTACTTTGCCGCGCCGGTGGTGCCGGCCGACGTGGTGTGGAGCTATTCCGGCGTGCGCCCGTTGGTGGAGGACGAGGCGGCCGACGCCAAGGCCGTCACGCGCGATTACCGGCTGGAGGTGGAGCAGGGCGGCGCGCCGCTGTTGAGCGTTTTCGGCGGCAAGATCACCACCTTCCGCAAGCTGGCCGAGGAGGCCGTGGACCTGATCGCGCGCGCGCTCGACAACCGGCACGGCAGCTGGACGGCGGGCGCCTGCCTGCCGGGCGGCGATCTGTTCGGCGCCGCGCCCCAGAACCGCTCCGTGCTTGAATTCGCGGATTGGCTGCGCGAACAGCAGTTGCGCTACGGCTGGCTGCCGTCCCAACTGGTGGCGCGCTATGCCCGCGCCTACGGCACCCGCATGCACACGCTGCTGGCCGGGACGGAAGCGCCCGGCGCCATGGGCGAGCAAATCGTCGCCGGCCTGTATGCGGCGGAAGTGGAATACCTGCGCCGCTACGAATGGGCGCGCAGCGCGCAGGACATCCTGTGGCGGCGCTCCAAGCTGGGCCTGCACCTGCCGCCCGATGCGGCGGGCGTGCTGCAGGACTGGCTAGCTGGCCACCCGATGCGCAAACCCTGAAGCATCGGCCCAAAAGCAAACGGCGGCCCGCGGGCCGCCGTTCTTGTACTCAAGCCCTGTAGAGGCTTATTTGACGCCGTGCATCAGCTTGTTGATCAGGGGAGCGATCAGGAACAGCAGGATGCCGCCGGCCATCAGCGAGTAGAAGCCCATGGTGTAGCCTTCCAGCGCCGACGACACGGACATGCCTTTTTCGCCGCTGACGAAGCTGGCGAAGATGCCCGACAGGTTGTTGCCGATGCCGGTGGAGAGGAACCAGCCGCCCATGCCCAGGCCCACCAGGCGGGTCGGGGCCAGCTTGGTCACCATCGACAGGCCGATAGGTGACAGGCACAGCTCACCGACGGACTGGATCACGTAGACCATGAACAGGGTCCAGAAAGGGATCTTGTTGTGCACGTCGACCAGCGACGACAGGGCGAACATCAGCAGGCCGAAGGCCACGCCATTGAAGATCAGGCCCAGGCCGAACTTGCGCGAGATCGAAGGATTGATGTTCTTGCGGCCCATGGCCACCCAGATGAAGGCGATGATCGGCGCCAGCGTGATGATGGCGATCGAGTTCACGCTCTGGAAGTAGGCGTTCGGGAACTCCCAGCCGAACATCATGCGGTCGACGATCTTATCGGCCAGGAAGGTGAACGAGCTGCCGGCCTGTTCGAAGAACATCCAGAACATGATATTGAAGAAGAAGATCAGCAGCATGGCGATGACCTTGTCGCGCGCCACCTTGCCGTTGCGGATACCTTCAATCATCAGCATGACGGACAGGCCGATGAACAGCACCGACAGCACGCCTTGCAGGCGGTTGGCGCCAACGGCCAGCAGCAGGTACACCAGCGGGATCACGCACAGCGCGCCCAGGGCCACCCACAGCATGCGCTTGGGGTCCTGCATCTGCGCTTCGGGAGCGCCGATGCCTTTCAGGCCGCGGCGGCCGATGCTGAACCAGAAAAGGCTGATCAGCATGCCCACGCCGGCGGAGATGAACACCACCTTATAGGCCGGCATGCCGCCGGTGCCGAAGATTTTGGTGGCCAGGAACTCGGTCAGCACCGGTGCGATCAGCGCGCCGGAGTTGATGCCCATGTAGAAAATGGTGAAGCCCGAATCGCGGCGCGTATCGGCCAGCGAATACAGTTTGCCGACCATGGTCGAGATGTTCGGCTTGAACATGCCGTTGCCGACGATGATGGTGGCCAGGCCGAACTTGAAGATGTTCGGGTCGGGCAGCGCGATCATGAACAGGCCGGCGGCCATGAAGATGGCGCCGACGATGATGGAGCGCTGGTAGCCCAGCACGCGGTCGGCCACGTAGCCGCCGAACAGGGCGCCCGCATACACGAGGGCCAGATAGGAACCGTAGGTCAGGTTGGCGGACGATTCGCCGGCCGCATCGCCGTTGAAGAACTGGGCGACGATGTAGAGCACCAGGGCCCAACGTATGCCGTAGAAAGCGAAACGCTCCCAGAACTCGGTCATGAACAACATCCAAAGCGGAGCTGGGTGTCCCATGATCTGTTTGAACTCGGGGACAGCGACTTCCTGGTTAGGGTTGGTAGCACCGCTCATGCGGTTTCTCCTAAAAATTATTATGGTCGATAAAATGGGTGGGAAGCCACACCCTGGCTGGGTAAGCCTATGGGCGCAACGATCCACACCGGTCTTCCGGGTGCGGCATTTTAATCTACAAACCAGTCGCGGCGCACCTTTTGAATGGTCGCCAGCGAAAAAATGTCTTTTGTGCTAATAATATCCGCGGCGCCCCACAGCGGCGGCGCCCTGCAATCTCCGGCCCCAAACGGGCCGAGTTGTCGTATATTGGCACTGCAAGCCATCACGTTGCAGCGAATCTGAATAAGGATTTTTGTATCATGGAACATGACGTTGTCGATACCCTGATCGCGCCTGAAGGACAGCTGGAAGTACTGTCCAAGGCCGAAGTAAACAAGCTGCTCGACACCAGCCAGGGCGGCCTCTATAACATCTTCCGCAACTGCGCACTGGCCGTGCTCAATTGCGGCAGCACGATCGACGATGGAAAGGAACTGCTGGAGCGTTACACGTCGTTCGACATCAGCATCATCCAGCGCGAACGCGGCATCAAGCTCGATATCAAGGGCGCGCCGGCGATCGCCTTCGTCGACGGCAAAATGGTCAAGGGCATACACGAGCACCTGTTTGCCGTGCTGCGCGATATTATCTTCGTCAGCAACGAGGTGACGGACAACCCCGAATTCAATCTTGACAGCACCGAAGGCATTACGGACGCGGTGTTCCACATCCTGCGCAATGCCGGCATCCTCAAGCCGCAGATCAATCCCAACCTGGTGGTGTGCTGGGGCGGCCACTCGATCAACCGTGCCGAGTACAACTACTCGAAAGAGGTGGGCTACCAGATGGGCCTGCGCGGGCTCGATATCTGTACCGGCTGCGGGCCGGGCGCGATGAAGGGCCCGATGAAGGGCGCCACCATCGGCCACGCCAAGCAGCGCATGGACACGGGCCGTTACCTGGGCATCTCCGAGCCGGGCATCATCGCCGCCGAATCGCCCAACCCCATCGTCAACGCGCTGGTGATCATGCCCGACATCGAAAAGCGGCTGGAAGCGTTCGTGCGCACGGGCCATGGCATCGTCGTGTTCCCTGGCGGCGCCGGCACGGCCGAGGAGATCCTCTACATCCTGGGCATCCTGCTCCATCCGGACAATGCGGAAATCCCGTTCCCGCTGATATTCACGGGGCCGGAAACGTCGCGCGAGTACTTCGTGCAGATCAACCAGTTCATCCACGACACGCTGGGGCCGGAAGCGCAGCAGCGCTACAAGATCATCATCGATGATCCTGAACTGGTGGCGCGCGAGATGCAGGCCGGGATCAAGCAGGTGCGCGAATTCCGCAAGTCGCGCAGCGACGCCTACTATTACAACTGGCTGCTGAAGATCGACCACGAGTTCCAGAAGCCGTTCGCGCCCACGCACGAGAACATGCGCAACCTGAGCCTGCACAAAAGCCAGGAAGTGCACCTGCTGGCGGCCAACCTGCGGCGCGCCTTCTCCGGTGTGGTGGCGGGCAACGTGAAAGACGAAGGCATCCGCGCGATCGAAAAGCACGGCCACTTCGAAATCCACGGCGACGCCTCCATCATGGGGCCGATGGACGCGCTGCTGGCATCGTTCGTCGCGCAGCACCGCATGAAGCTGGCGGGCAAGCACTACACCCCCTGCTACCGCGTGATCCAGTAACTGGGGACACAGAAATGGGGTACGTCCCCATTTTTGTCCCTGTCTGCGAAAAAGCCGCCCGATCTTGCGACCGGGCGGCTTTTTATTTGGGAGTACGCTGCGCTTACTCTTCGCGGCGCAGGTGCGGGAACAGCAGCACGTCGCGGATGTTGGGCGAGTCGGTGATGATCATCATCAGACGGTCGATGCCGATGCCGCAACCACCGGCCGGGGGCATGCCGTATTCCAGCGCGCGGATGTAGTCGGCGTCGTAGAACATGGCTTCCTCGTCGCCGGCGTCCTTGGCCGCTACCTGGGCCAGGAAGCGGGCCGACTGGTCTTCCGCGTCGTTCAGCTCCGAGAAGCCGTTGGCGATCTCGCGGCCGACCATGAACAGCTCGAAGCGCTCGGTGATGCCGGGCACGGTGTCCGAGGCGCGCGCCAGCGGCGACACTTCGACCGGGTAGTCGATGATGTAGGTCGGTTCCCACAGCTGCGATTCAGCCGTCTCTTCAAACAGCGCCAGTTGCAGCGCGCCCAGGCCGGAGTGGGCGTGCGGCTTGACGCCGAACTTGGCCAGTTCGGCCGTGATGAAGGCGGCGTCGTGCAGCTGCTCGTGGGTGTAGTGCGGTGCGTACTTGTTGATCGCGCCAACGATGGTCAGGCGGTGGAATGGCTTGGCCAGGTCAAGCTCGCGGCCGCCGTAGGTCAGGGTGGCGGTGCCGTGGGCGTCGATGGCGGCCTGGCGGATCACGGCTTCGGTGAAGTCCATCAACCACTTGTAGTCGGTGTAGGCGGCGTAGAACTCCATCATCGTGAATTCCGGATTGTGACGGATCGACACGCCTTCGTTGCGGAAGTTGCGGTTGATCTCGAACACGCGGTCGAAACCGCCCACCACCAGGCGCTTCAGGTACAGCTCGGGCGCGATACGCAGGTACATTTGCATGTCCAGCGCGTTGTGGTGGGTGATGAATGGCTTGGCCGCCGCGCCGCCTGGAATGGTGTGCAGCATCGGCGTTTCCACTTCCATGAAGCCGTTCTTGTCCATGAAGCGGCGGATCGAGGAGATGGCGGCGGTGCGGGCCTTGAAGGTGCGGCGCGTCTCTTCGTTCATGATCAGGTCCACGTAGCGCTGGCGGTACTTGGTTTCCTGGTCGGCCAGGCCGTGGAACTTGTCGGGCAGCGGACGCAGCGACTTGGTGATCAGGCGCAGCTCGGAGACCTTGATGGTCAGTTCGTCGGTCTTGGTCTTGAACAGGGTGCCGACCACGCCCAGGATGTCGCCCAGGTCGTAGTGGTGCAGGGCGGCCATGGCCGCTTCGCCCGTCAGGTCCAGCGTGGCGTAGATCTGGATGCGGCCGTCGGCGCGCGGGCCCGAGGCGTCCTGCAGGGTGGCGAAGGCGGCCTTCTTGCCCGCTTCGCGCTTGAGCATCATGCGGCCGGCCAGCACCACGGTGACGGGATTGGCTTCCAGTTCCTCGCGCGACTTCTGGCCGTACTGCTCGTGCAGGTCGGCAGCCTTGTGCTCAGGCTTGAAGTCGTTGGGGAAGGCGACGCCCTGTTCGCGCAGGGCCGCCAGCTTGACGCGGCGCTCGGCGATGATCTTGTTTTCGTCCGGGGCGGCTGCTTGTTCTTGAAGATCCGTAGTCATGTTGTTCTCGTAGATTGATGTATTTAGATTGCGGTGGCTGCCGGTACGGCGGCAAACAGCTGCTCGATATCGAGCTCGCTGAAGTCGCGCGCGATGCAGATCACGTTGTCGAATTCGGCAAAGGCTTCGGCGGGCAGCGTGGTGGTCAGCGCCACGGCGCGCATGCCGGCGCGGCGCGCCGCTTCCACGCCCAGCGGCGCATCCTCGAACACGATGCTGTGCGCGGGCAGGGCGCCGCTGCGCTCGGCCGCCAGCAGGAACACGTCCGGGTTCGGTTTGCCGCGCGCCACGTCGGCGGCGCCCACCACGGCCTTGAAGTGGCTGCGCAGAGCCAGCCCGTCGAGCGTGAAGGTGATGTTGTCGTTGGGCGCGGCCGTGGCCACGGCCAGCGCCACGCTGCGGCTCTTGGCAGTGGCGATGAACTGGTCGAAACCGGGCACGGTGGCCAGGTGCGGCGCGTACAGTTCGCGGTACAGCGACTCTTTTTCAAAATCGAGCAGCGCGCTTTCTTCCTTCGTCAGGTGATCGCCCAGGTAATGGCGCATGATCTCGTGGCCCTGGCGGCCGGCGGTGGCGCGGAAGAATTCGTCCGCATCGATCTGGTGGCCACGGCGTTCGAAAAAGGCGATCCACGACTGGGTGTGGAAGGCCATGTTGTCGACGATCGTGCCATCCATGTCGAAGATGAATGCGCGCTGCTGGTTTGCCATGCTTTATACGCCTTGCTTGAGGGAGGCCGAGATGAACTCGTCCAGGTCGCCGTCCAGCACACCCTTGGTGTTGCCGGTTTCGAAGTTGGTGCGCAGGTCCTTGATGCGGGACTGGTCCAGCACGTAGGAACGGATCTGGTGGCCCCAGCCCACGTCGGTCTTGGAGTCTTCCAGTTTCTGCTGCTCGCTCATGCGCTTGCGCAGTTCCTGTTCGTACAGCTTGGCCTTCAGCATTTCCATCGCTTCGGCGCGGTTGCGGTGCTGCGAACGGTCGTTCTGGCACTGCACCACGATCCCGGTCGGCAGGTGGGTCAGGCGGACGGCGGAGTCGGTCTTGTTGATGTGCTGACCACCGGCGCCGGACGCGCGGTAGGTATCGACGCGCAGGTCGGCTGGATTGACTTCGATGTCGATCGAATCGTCCACCTCAGGGTACACGAACAGCGACGTAAACGAGGTATGGCGGCCGTTGGCCGAGTCGAACGGCGACTTGCGCACCAGGCGGTGCACGCCCGTTTCCGTGCGCAGGTGGCCGTAGGCGTATTCGCCTTCCACCTTCAGGGTGGCGGTCTTGATGCCGGCTACCTCGCCGTCGGACTGTTCCATGATCTCGACCTTGAAGCCCTTGCGTTCGCAATAGCGCAGGTACTGGCGC
>JAZJZQ010000178.1:21123-24150 GCA_040389625.1 Pseudomonadota bacterium
CCAGTCCTGCGCCTCGGTGCCGCCGGCGCCGGCCTGGATGTCGATGAAGCAGTTGTTCGGGTCCATCGGATTGTTGAACATCCGGCGGAACTCCATGCCTTCGATGACCTTGCGGATTTCCTCGGTATCGCCGATGACCGCTTCCAGCGTGTCGTCGTCGCTTTCTTCCTTGGCCATGGCGAACAGGTCGTTCATGTCGGCCAGGTCGGCGTGGGCCTTGGTGAGGGCGAACACCACCGACTCCAGCGACTTCTTTTCTTTACCCAGGTCCTGGGCGCGCTTGGGATCGTTCCAGACCGTGGGGTCTTCCAGTTCTTCGTTGACTTGCTCTAGTTTCTCTGACTTTTTATCGAAGTCAAAGATACCTCCGAAGTTCGGCTTCGCGCGTCGTGAGATCGGCGAGCAGGGCGGAGAGGGCGTTGATGCGTTCGGCTTCCATATTGGATCTTTTCTAGGCTGAAATCAAACCTGGCATTATACCCTAGCGGGGCCCGCCCTGGTCCACAGACGTGGCACGGACGCTAGACCAGTGCCCGTGGCGGGCGTATCATGCGGCCGATATTGCGAAAATCATACGAGCCAGCCGCCCATGCACCACAAAGTCTCCTTGTCTGTACTATCCCTGCCATTGTTGCTGTCCTCTGCCGCGGCACTGGCCGCGGGTGGCGCCGCACCGCCGACCGGCAGCGCCGCCACCCTGGCCGTGCTGGAGACGACGGACCTGCATGCGACCGTGCTCAGTTATGATTATTACAAGCTCAGGCCGGAACCGGCCATCGGCCTGGAACGCACGGCGACCCTGATTCGCCAGGCCCGGGCCGAATTCCCCAACACGCTGCTGCTCGATAACGGCGACGCGATCCAGGGCACAGCGCTGGCCGACTACCAGGCGCTGGTGGCGCCGCCGCCCTGCGACCGGGCGCTGGCCATCTACCGCGCGCTCGACGCGCTGGGCGTGGAGGGCGGTGGCATCGGCAACCACGAGTTCAATTACGGACTGGCCTACCTGAGCCGGGTCACGGGCAGCGCGTTCCAGGTGGACGGGGTGGATCCGGCCGCGCCGCGCTGCGCCGGCCCCCATTTCCCGCTGGTGCTGGCCAACGTGTACAGCGCGCGCACGCACCAGCCCCTGTTCGCTCCTTACCGGATTCTGGAAAAACAGGTCAGCGCCACGGGACCGGACGGCAAGCCCCTGCAGACGACGATCCGGATCGGCATCATCGGCTTCACTCCGCCGGCCATCCTGGACTGGGACAAGGGCGCGCTGGAGGGCAAGGTCTACACGGAAGGCGTGCGCGAAACGGCGCAAAAATACATACCGAGGATGCGGGCCGAAGGCGCCGACTTGGTGGTGGCCATCGCCCACGGCGGCATCGACGGCGTACCCTATACGCCAGCCATGGAGAACGCCGGCCTGTATCTGGCCCAGGTGCCCGGCGTGGACGCGATGCTGATCGGCCACGCGCACCAGACCTTCCCGGACGCCGCCAGCGCGGCACCGGCCTTCAACCTGCCCGGCGTGGACAAGGTGCGCGGCACCGTCCACGGTGTGCCGACCGTGATGGCCAGCCTGTGGGGCAAATACCTGGGCGTGATCGGGCTGCACCTGCGTTACGACGGCCATCGCTGGCTGGTGGACAAGGAGCGCACCACGGTGGAAGCGCGCAGCATCCAGCGTGCTGACCGCAGCTTCGTCGCGCCCGATCCGGCCATCGCCGCGCTGGTAGCGGACGAGCACGCGGCCACGATAGCCTACGTGCAAACGCCGCTGGGCAACAGCGACTTCCGCCTGGCCAGCTATTTCGCCGACGTGGGCGACCCCAGCGCGATCGAACTGGTGAACCGCGCCCAGACGGAATACGTGCGCCGCTACGTGCAGGCCAACCTGCCGCAATACGCCGGCCTGCCCGTGCTGTCCATGGCCTCGCCGTTCAAGACCGGGGCGGCCGGGGTGGGCGATTACACGGACGTCAAGCCCGGTCCGGTGGCGCTCAATAACGCGGCGGACCTGTACCTGTACCCGAACGCCCTGTACGCGGTCAAGGTGACGGGCGCGGAACTGCGGGCCTGGCTGGAAAAGGGGGCCGGCCGCTTCCGCCGCATCGATCCTGCCGTGAGCACGCCGCAGGAACTGGTCGATACGGCTTTCGCCGGCTTCAATTTCGACATGCTTACCAGTCCGGACGTGTACTATGAGATCGACGTGACCCGCCCTGTGGGCCAGCGCATTGTGGACCTTCGCTACCGGGGCGCTCCGGTGGCGGCGGAGCAGTCCTTCGTGGTTGCCACCAACAGCTTTCGCGCCAATGGCGGCGGGGCATTTCCTGGCCTGGACGGCAGCAAGACCATACTGGCCGCGCCGGACGCCAGCCGGGACGTGTTGATCGCCTATATACGCGCCACGCACAGCCTGACCCGCGCCGCCCATGGTTCGGCGCGCAGCTGGCATTTTGCGAAAGTGGCGCATCAGGGGCCGGTGGTCTTTCACACGGCGCCCGGCATGGAGGCGCTGGCGCGCGAGGCGGGTTTGACCAACGTAAGGCAGTTGCAGGCCGACGACGGCAGCGGCAAGGGATTTGCCCTTTACGGCATTGACCTGTCCCACTGACCGTTTGACGCCGCCCGCCGTCCGTTCAGCATCTTCTTGCAGGCCTCAAACCACAAGGTGCTGACCAGGCCCACCCCGACCGCCACCAACAGCAACGGCCAGGTGGGCAGTGTGAATCCGAACAGGGTGCGCACTTCCGGCACGCCAAGCACCAGTGCCAGCAGTGCCAGGGTGGCGGCGCTGCTCCATCGGTAGGCGTGGTTGACGGCGCCGGACTTGTTCCAGCCGTTGCCGGACCACGTCCGGTTGGCGTAGATCAGCCCCAGGTTAGCGCACACCAGCGTGACGAAGGTGAGCGCGCGCGCCAGCGGATCGCCGGCCCCGGCGGCGCGCAGCGCCAGGTTCAGGGCCAGCAGGATGGCGAGCAGGCCGGCGCCCTGTATCAATCCCCGCAGCAGCACTTCCCGGTCGAACAGGCG
>JAZJZQ010000179.1:0-2279 GCA_040389625.1 Pseudomonadota bacterium
TACAGCGGCTGGCGCGGCATCAGCTCGGCGATGAAGGACTTCTTGCCCAGCGCGGTCAGCTCGTCCACGTGGTTGAAGTCCATCTTGAAGAAGTGGCGGCCCAGGCCCTCGTAGAACGGCGAGCGGCCCGCCTCGGCCTGGTAGCCGCGCATTTCGGCGATCAGCTTTTCCGTGAACAGGTGCGGGAACTGGGCGATGAACAGGAAGCGGCACTTCGACAGCAGCTTGCCGTTGTTGCCGCTGCGGTAGTCCGGATGCAGGAACAGCGAGCACAGTTCCGTGCTGCCCGTCAGGTCGTTCGACAGGTACAGCGTTTCCATGCGCGTGAATACGTCGAGCTCGCGGCTGGAGTGGACCAGGGTGCCGATGCGGTAGTTATAGAACGGTTCGGTCAGGCCGACGGCGCTCTTGATGGCGCACACGCCGGCGATGCGGCCGCTGTCGGTGTCTTCCATCACGAACATGTAGTCGCGCTCTTCGGGCGGGATGGTTTCGGCGAACGAGGCGACGGCGATGCTGACCCGGTCGCCCAGCATCTTCATGTCCGGCTTGAGCGTGGTCATGCCGCTGCCGACCTGGGTGGCCATGTGGTACAGGGCGTCGAGGTCGTCGGCTTTGATGGCGCGTACAACTAGCATAGGATTTCCAATGTTTGACAATGTGCTTAGAGACGGACGCAGACGACGGTGTCGCCGTCGGTCACCTGCAATGCGGCCTGCACGTCGACCGGCAGCGCCACCGCGGCCAGCGATTCGAGCGGCGCGCAGGCCATGACGACGGCGCGGAAGTGCTGGTCGGCGCCGGTGGCGATGGCGTAGGTCACGGGCGGCTCGCGGTTGCGGTCCGGCTCGGCCGGGCAGGTGGCCACGCGCCGCTGCAGCGCGCCGGTGAAGGTGCGCAGCGCGTGCTTGTGGGCCTGCAGGATAGGGCCGCCGTCGAAGATGTCGATGTAGTCGTCCGCTTCGAAGCCTTCGGCCGTCAGCAGGTTGAAGGCCAGTTCGCCCGAAGGGTGGATCTGGCCCATGGCCGCCTGGGCGTCGCCCGGCAGCAGCGGCACGTACACCGGATAGTGCGGCATGAGCTCGACGATCAGGGTGCGGTTGCGGGCGCCGCCGATGACGCGTTCGGCGTCCAGGAAGTCCATCTGGAAGAACTTGCGGCCCAGCGCGTCCCAGAACGGCGAACCGCCCTGCGCGTCGGTGATGCCGGCCAGCGGCACGAAGAAGCGCTCGGCGAAGCGCTGCGGCGCCAGCACGGCGAACAGCAGCCGGGCGCGCGACAGCAGGGCCGCTTCGGGCGCGTCCTGCACCTGCGGGTCGACGTAGAAGGTGGACAGCTGGGAATAGCCGGTCAGCTCCGAGCACAGCGTCAGCGCATGCACGCTGTGGCTGATGTTCAGGTCGCGCGACACTTGCTGGATCACGTCGTTGCGGAACGAGAAATAGGTGCCGTTGGAACCGGCCGCCGCGTAGATCGACGCGGTGCCGAGAATGGTGTGGTCGGCCAGCGATTCGAGCACGAACAGGTAGGACTCTTCGCTGGGAATGTCGACGTGGGCGGCGAACGAGGCGATCGAGCGCTCGACCAGGGCGGCGATCTGCTCGCGCGTCTTGGGCAGCGTATGGACACCCGGCATGGTCACAGCCGCCAACGCTTCCAGGGCCGCAATATCCGCAATTTCTACCGGACGGACAACATACATGGGAGCTCCTTCAATTTCAAACCAGGCTTGCGGATGCCGGTGTGGTAAAACGCAGCGCTCCCGCGCGGGGGCGGGAGCGACGGGGCGAACAATTCGCTAAGCTCAGGCGGCCTTGGTCAGGTCGTCCAGCGCAGCGCGCAGCAGGCGGTCGGCCTGGGCGATCTGGGCGTCCGTCACGATCAGGGCCGGCGCCAGGCGCACCACTTCCGTGCCGGCGATCAGCAGCATCAGGCCATGGGCTTCAGCGGCCTTCTGGATGTCCTTGGAGCGGCCCTTGAAGCCTTCCGCCACGACCATGCCCAGCAGCAGGCCGGAACCGCGCACGGTGGTAAACACCTGCGGGTAGTCGGCGATCAGCTTCTGCAGCGTGGCCACCAGCACCTGGTTCGCTTGCTTGACGCGGGCCAGGAAGGCCGGCTGGTTGATGGTCTCCAGCACGTTCAGGGCCACGGTGGCGGCCAGCGGGTTGCCGCCGTAGGTGGTGCCGTGGCTGCCCACGCCCAGGCTCTTGGCCAGCTCGTTGGTGGTCAGCATGGCGCCGATCGGATAGCCGTTGCCCAGCGCCTTGGCCGAGGTC
>JAZJZQ010000180.1:0-3371 GCA_040389625.1 Pseudomonadota bacterium
TCGGCGTGATCTGCATCTACTGCGTGCTGGTGCTGCTGTTCAAGGACTTCATGCAACCGGTGACGATCCTGGCCGCCCTGCCGCTGTCGATAGGCGGCGCCTTCGTGGCGCTGCTGATCACGGGCCGGGCCCTGTCGATGCCGTCCATGATCGGCCTGATCATGCTGATGGGGATCGTGACCAAGAACTCAATCTTGCTGGTCGATTATGCTATTCTGGCCCGTCAGGCCGGCATGGGCCGCTTCGCAGCGCTGGTGGACGCCTGCCACAAGCGCAGCCGCCCGATCCTGATGACCACCATCGCCATGGGCGCCGGCATGATGCCGCTGGCGCTGGGCTGGGGCGCCGATCCCAGCTTCCGTTCGCCGATGGCCATCACCGTGATCGGCGGCCTGATCACGTCGACGTTACTGAGCCTGCTGGTGGTGCCGGCCGTGTTCACCTACATCGACGACCTGGAACACTTGCTGCAACGGCTCATGCGCAAGCTGCGCCGCCATCCGCCGGAACCGACCGCGCCACTGCGCCAGGTGGCCGGCGGCCGCCACTAACTGAATGGAGAAAGACATGGACGTACAAATCAAGGAACTGCCGGCCGTGCGCGTGGCCTACCTGCGCTACAAGGGTCCGTTCGGCCCGGCGCTGGGCGAATTCTGGAAAGAGGTGTTCGCGCCGTGGCAGAAGGCGTTCGGCCTGCAGGGCCGCGTCAGCTACGGCGTGGCGCAGGACGACCCGGCCACCACGGCGCCCGGGGAATGCCGCTACGACGCCTGCGTGGAAGTGGACGCCGACTACAACGTGGTGCAGCCGGCCAAGGAAGCCATGCTGGCCGGCGGCCGCTATGCCGTGGCCCAGTTCAAGGGCACGGCCGACCAGATCCCGGCCGCCTGGGATGAACTCTACAGCCGCTGGCTGCCGGCCAGCGGCCTGAAAATGGACGCCCGCCCCTGCCTGGAACGCTACGCGGCCGACTTCGCCGTGGACCCGGCCACGGGCACTTTCAGCTGCGAGCTGTGCGTCCCCGTCGCCTGAGCCCCGCCACACATTGATCCGCGCTCACGGTGCCCAGCCGCCGCCGAGCGCGCGATACAAATCCACCGACGCCTGCAGCATGCGCGTCTTGAGCTGCAGCCGTCCCACGTCGGCGCCGTACAGCGTGCGCTGGGCATCGAGTTCCTCCAGATACGAAGCGTAGCCGTTGCGATAGCGGTTGTGGGCGATACGCAGCGTTTCGGCCGCCGTGGCGCGGCGCGCGTCGTTTTCCACGGCCTGCTCGCGCAAGCGCTGCAGCGCACCGAGGCCATTTTCCGTTTCCGCAAACGCGCCGCGCACGGCGTTTTCGTAGGCATACGCGGCCTGGTCGCGCTGGGCCGCCGCCGCATCCGTCTGCGCCTGCACCCGGCCGCCGTCGAACACAGGCGCCGCGGCCAATGCCGTCAGGCGCCACAGGGCCGTGGGCGCGTTGACCAAGTCCTTGATACGGAAGTTCTGCACCCCGCCCACGGCCGTCAGCTTGAACGACGGCAGCAGTTGGTCGCGCGTGGCGGCCAGGCTGGCGTTGCTGGCCAGCAGATTGAATTCGGCGCGCGCGATGTCGGGCCGGCGCCGCAGCAGTTCGGACGGCAGACCGGCCGGCACCTCCGGCGGCGTCAGGTCGGCCAGCGGCGCGCCGCGCGCGATGGGGCCGGGATTGCCGCCGGCCAGGATGGACAGCGCATTCTCCTGCTCGAAGATGGCGCGCTTGAGCTGGGGCACCTGCTCCGCCGTGGCCTGGTATTCGGCCTGCGCCTGCAGCCATTCCAGCCGCGAACTGTAGCCCACGTCGAACTGGCGCCGCGCCAGCGCGCGCGACTGCTCGCGCAGCTTCAGCGTCGCCTGCGTCAGTTCCAGCTGGGCGTCCAGCCCGCGCAGGTTCAGGTAGCCGGACGCCGCCAGCGCCGCCACCGACAGCGCCGCCGCATCGGCATTGGCGCGTTCGGCCTGGTAGCTGGCCTGCGCCGCATCCGTCTGCGCGGCCAGCCGGCCCCACACGTCGATTTCGTAACTGGCCTGGAATTCGGCCTGGTAGACATTGGTCACGTACGGCACGCCGTTGTAGGCCAGCAGCCGGGTGCGCGTGGGCGAGGCGTCGACACTGACGTTGGGCTGCTGCGCCGATGCCGCCACACCCAGCCGCGCGCGGTACTCGCTCACGCGCGCGCGCGCAATGCGCAGGTCGCCGTTGTTGGCCAGCGCCGTCGTCACCAGCGCGCTCAGGGCCGGATCGCCAAAGCTATGCCACCACTGCCGCTCCAGCGCAGGCGCGCCGGCGACTGGCCCCACCGGCGAGCGCCAGGCGGCCGGCGCCTGCAGGGTGGGCGTGGGCGGCGGCGCCACCCTGGCCGCGCAACCGGCCAGCAGCACGGCCACCAATGCGGCGCGCGCCACGCTCATGGCCGCGCTCCGGCCGCAGGTGCGGACGCCGAGGCAGATGCGCGTGCGGACGCGGGCGCACGGGCGCCGTCGTTCAGCTCCGCCGACGTATCGATGCTGACGATCACCGACATACCCGGCCGCAGCCGGCGCGCCAGCGCCTGGCCCGGATCGATGCGGATGCGCACCGGAATGCGCTGGGCGATCTTGACGTAGTTGCCCGTCGCGTTATCGGCCGGCAGCACGCTGAACTCGGACCCGGTGGCCGGCGAGATGCGCTCCACCTGCCCCGTCAGCGCGGCGCCGTCCAGCGCATCGACCTTGAAGGTGGCGCTCTGCCCCACCCGCACGGCATTCATCTGGGTCTCCTTCAGGTTGGCGATCACCCACAGCTGGCGCGGCACCAATCCCATCAGCTGCGCCCCGGCGTTGACGTAGGCGCCCTGGCGCACGGTGACCTGGCCCAGCTGGCCATCGGCCGGCGCCGTGATGCGCGTGTTGTCCAGGTCCACCCTGGCCGCCTTGAGCGCGGCCGCCGCGTTGGCCACGGCCGCCTCCAGCGCCGCCTTGTTGACCTGCACCGACTGCACCTGCTGGCGCGCGATGTCGAGCGAGGCGCGGGCCTGCGCCACCGCCGCCACCGTCTGCGCCCGCAGCGCGCGCGACTGGTCCTGCTCGCGCACGGAGAGCGATCCGTCCGCCGCCAGCTGGTCCACCCGTCCCAGGTCGGCCACCGCCTTGGCCGCCTGCGCCTGCGCGTTGGCCAGCGCCGCCACGTTCAGCGCCACGCCCGCCTCCGCGCTGCGGCGCGTCTGCACCCAGTTGGCCAGCGCCGCCTGCTGGGCCGCCAGCTGGGCCTGGGCCTGTTCATAACGCTGCTGGAACACGCGGTCGTCGATCAGCACCAGCAGCTCGCCCTGGCGCACCTGCTGGAAGTCCTGCACCTTCACTTCCGTCAC
>JAZJZQ010000180.1:3471-4549 GCA_040389625.1 Pseudomonadota bacterium
GCGGCCATGTCGGGCGGCGCGGCGGCCGGGGTAGACGCATCAGGTGGTGTGGTAGTCATCGCGATCCGGAGTTGTTGAGAGATACGTTAGCCATGCCCGTCTGCGCGTTCGGCCCGCCACTGCCCTTGCAGACCACGCACTGGTCCCAGAAATAGCGCGCCGCCAGCCAGGCCAGCGTGGCCAGCGCCACGGCGCAGATCAGCATGAACACATCGTTGTAGGCCAGGATGTTGGCTTCGCGCGTGGCCGCCGCCCCCAGCGAGGCCACGCCCTGGGCGCTGCGCGCGGCCGGATCGGCCAGCGTGCCGCCCAGCGCCGCGCCGCCCGCCTGCACCCGCGCCGCCACCTGCGGATCGAGCAGCGTCAGATGTTCGACCAGCTGGCTCGAATGGTATTTTTCCCGCACCACCTGGAACGTGCCCACCAGCGCGGAGCCGAGCAGGCTGCCCAGGTTCTGCGTGATGGTGAACATCAGCGAAAAGCTGATCAGGTTGCGCGGCGCCGCGATCACGGCGCCAAAGCCGGAAATGAAGGTGGGACCGATGAAGAAGGCGCCGCCAAAACCGAGCAGGAACTGGCTCACATACATATTGGCGGGCCGCGTCAGGTTGGTGGCGTGGGCGTCCATCCAGGCGCCGGCCGCCATCAGCACCAGCGACAGCATCAGCGAGGGCGCGATGCGGGCCGGGGTGATGGTCAGCGCGCTGGCCACCATGCCGGCCACGGTGCCGGCCATCACCACCAGCCACAGTTGCTGCATCTGGTCGTTGTTCAGGCCCAGCGCCTGCAAAAAACCCACCGTGCCGCTGGCCTCGGACTGCACCACCCGGATCAGCAGCACGGACAGGGCCAGCCGCAGCATATTGCCGGTGGTGAGCCAGCGCGTGTTGAGCAGGGGCGCGCGGCGGTTGTGCTCCACCAGCAGCGCGGCGGCGATCAGGACGATGGACGCGGCCAGGCTGTAGCCCAGCCAGCGCGACTCCAGCCACCACACGGTGCGCCCCAGCGCCAGCACGGCCGACAGCAAGGCCACCCCGGGCGCGAACAGGGCGAAGGTGAGGAAGTCCAGCCGTTCGAA
>JAZJZQ010000180.1:4649-5831 GCA_040389625.1 Pseudomonadota bacterium
CCCAGCACCGTCAGCGCCGCGCCGGACATGCCGCTGGCGGCCCGCACGGCGATGGCCGACGCCAGCCCGTGCACGAACAAGTGGGCCAGCGTGGCCACGGCGTACAGCACCAGGAACAGTTCCGTGAACAGGCGCAGCCCGAACTGCTGGCGGAACTTCACCAGCAACAGGTTCATCGACACATTGGCCATCACGTAGACGGCCGGCAGCCACTGGATTTCGGAGGAATACACGCCCAGCGAGCCTTGCAGGTACGGCAGGTTGACCGACACCAGGGCGTTGCCCAGGCCGCCCGTCAGGGCCACGATCAGGCCCACCAGCAGATAGGCCACCCGGCGCCGGTCCGAGTGCAACGGCGTGGACGGCGACCCTGGCAGCGTGGGGCGCTCATGCGGTAGCCAGACTTGTGGGGTGTACACGTCCATGCCGGTATGCTCGTCAGGTTGCTCTTGCGTTGCACGCTCAAGTGTTGCACGCTGAAACGCTCTGACGGCGAGCATACCATTTGCTGGAGCAATGTTGCGCCATTTGCAGTGCCAGCGGGACAGGCCGGCGGCTGCCGGAACCAAATAAAATTCCGGCAACCGTGCCATTGCGGCCAGATTCCGTCCAAAATAGCCGTCATGGCGCGCCAAGTCACACAATAATATGTACGGAATTTGGCGATAATTGTGCGCACTTCGGTACGCACTTCGCCGCTCACCGCGCCGCGGCCGCCGGCCGGCGCACCAACTCGGGAGACTCAATGCATTTCAAGCACATCGCAGGCGCCATGGCGCTGCTGGGCATGGCCGGCGCGGCCGGCGCGCAGGACATGGTGGTCAAGATCGGCCACAGCGGCCCCCTGTCGGGCGCCCAGGCGTTCTCCGGCAAGGACAATGAAAACGGCGCCCGCCTCGCCATCGAGGAACTGAACGCCAAACCGATCACCGTGGCCGGCAAGAAGCTCAAGTTCGAGCTGCTGTCCGAGGACGACCAGGGCGACCCCAAGTCCGGCGTGGCCGTGGCCCAGAAGCTGGTCGATGCCGGCGTGCGCTACGTGGTCGGCCCCTACAATTCGGGCGTGGCCATCCCCGCCTCGCGCACCTACCACGACGCCGGCGCGCTGGTGGCCACCGTGGCCACCAATCCCAAGCTCACGCAGCAGGGCTACCAGGGCCTGTTCCGCGTCAACGCCAGCGA
>JAZJZQ010000181.1:0-2584 GCA_040389625.1 Pseudomonadota bacterium
CTATGAATTCCAGTGCCTGCACGGCATGGGCGAAACCCTGTACGACCAGGTGGTGGGCAAGGAAAACCTGGACAAGGGTTGCCGCATCTACGCCCCCGTCGGTTCGCACGAGACGCTGCTGGCCTACCTGGTGCGCCGCCTGCTGGAAAACGGCGCCAATTCCTCGTTCGTGAACCAGATCGTCGATGCCAACGTCCCCATCGAATCGCTGGTCCAGGATCCGCTGCAACAGGCGCGCACGCTGGGCGGCTCGCCCCATCCGGCCATCGCGCTGCCGCAAGCCATGTTCGGCGCCGAGCGCAAGAACTCGGCCGGCATCGACCTGGCCAATGAAGACGTGCTGCGCGCGCTGGCCGATGCGCTGGCCGTGCCGCGCAGCTGGCGCGCCGCGCCGCTGCTGGAAGGCGCCGTCAGCGTGGGCCAGCCGTCGCAAGCCGTCACCAACCCGGCCCAGCGCACGGACGTGGTGGGCCAGCTGGTCGAAGCCAGCGCGGCCGACGTGGAAACGGCGCTGGCCAGCGCCAGCCAGTACGCCATGGACTGGCAGACGACGGAACCGTCACTGCGCGCGGCCGCCCTGGGCCGCGCCGCCGACCTGTTCGAAATCCACCAGCTGGAGCTGATGACGCTGGCGATCCGCGAAGCGGGCAAGTCGCTGCCCAATGCCATCGCCGAAATCCGCGAAGCCGTCGACTTCCTGCGCTACTACGCGGGCCAGGTGCAGGGCGCCACCAACACGCTGGCGCTCGGTCCCGTGACCTGCATCAGCCCGTGGAACTTCCCGCTGGCCATCTTCACGGGCCAGGTGGGCGCGGCGCTGGCCGCCGGCAACGTGGTGCTGGCCAAGCCGGCCGAGCAAACCCCGCTGATCGCCTTCCGCGCCGTGGAGCTGCTGCACGAAGCGGGCATACCGCGCAGCGCACTGCAATTCCTGCCCGGCCGCGGCGAAGTGGTGGGCGCCGGACTGTGCAACGACGCCCGGGTCAAGGGTGTCATCTTCACCGGTTCGACGGAAGTGGCGCAACTGATCAACCGTACGCTGGCGCGCCGCGCCGTGGCCGAGAACACGGACATTCCGCTGATCGCGGAGACGGGCGGCCAGAACGCCATGATCGTCGACTCATCCGCGCTGCCGGAACAGGTGGTGCAGGACGCCATCTCGTCCGCCTTCGACAGCGCCGGCCAGCGCTGCTCGGCCCTGCGCGTGCTGTTCCTGCAGGAAGATATCGCCGACAAGACCATCAAAATGTTGAAAGGCGCCATGCTGGAGCTGAAAGTCGGCAATCCCGACCGGCTGGCGACGGACATCGGCCCCGTGATCGACGCGGAAGCGCAGCACAACCTGCTGGGCCACATCAACCGCATGAAGCAGACGGCCGTCAGCCATTTCGCGCTGGAATTGCCGCTCAACGTGGCCGGCACCTTCGTACCGCCGACCGTGATGGAAATCCGCTCGCTGAGCGAACTGAAGCAGGAAGTGTTCGGCCCCGTGCTGCACGTGATCCGTTATAAGCGGGCCGACCTGGCCAAGCTGGTGGAGCAGATCAACGCCAGCGGCTATGGCCTGACGCTGGGCATCCACTCGCGGATCGATGAAACCATCGAGTTCATCAGCTCACGGGCCCATGTGGGCAACATCTACGTCAACCGCAACATCGTGGGCGCCGTGGTCGGCGTGCAGCCGTTCGGTGGCGAAGGCAAATCGGGCACGGGCCCTAAGGCGGGCGGCCCCCTGTACCTGAAACGCCTGCAGCGCGGGGCCGCCATCGTGGCCCAGCACGGCCACCAGGGTTCGGCCGCGCTGGACGGGTTGGCCGTGTGGGCCAGGATGCATGGCCAGGAGCGTCTGGCCAGCCTGACGGAGCAATACAGCCGCACCACCATGCTGGGCAGCACCACCGTCCTGCCAGGTCCCACGGGCGAGCGCAACACGCTCAGTTTCGTGGGCCGCGGCGCCATTGTCTGCGCCGCGACGACGGCGGCCTGCCTGTTGAATCAGCTGTCGGCCACCCTGGCGACGGGCAATATCGCCCTGATGAGCACCGAAACGGCCTGCCTGTTGCCGGCCGACCTGCCGGCGGACGTCATGGAGCGCATCCGCACGGTCGCCTCGCTGGAGCAGCTGGATGGCGAGTTCCAGGTCGCGCTGGTGGAATCGTCGCTCGTCAACGTCCTGCGTCCGCAACTGGCGGCCCGTGACGGGGCCCTGGTGGCGTTAATCGACACCAACGAGGATGGCGCCATCCCCCTGTGGCGTTTGCTTGCCGAGCGCGCCCTGTGCGTCAACACGACGGCAGCGGGCGGCAACGCCAGCCTGATGACGCTGGAAGCTTAAAAAAAATTGGGACGTACCCCAATTCCTGTCCAGCCGCAGAAAAAAGGGGTACGTCCCATTTTTTATTTGGATCAGCGGCATAGTGCAAAATTTTAATGGGGACGTACCCTATTTTCGGCTCAACCTGCCGGAAATGGGGTACGTCCCCATTTTTTTATGGGGCGCGGCAGAAGCGCTGGAGGATGTCGAAGGCGTAGGGGGAGGCGACGGTTTTGACGAAATGCATGAAGTCGGTGGCGGCGTCTTCAT
>JAZJZQ010000182.1:0-2936 GCA_040389625.1 Pseudomonadota bacterium
CCTTGCCAAGCGGCGCATTTGTTGGCAAGGTGTCAAACCATGAAACCTGTGCGCCAAACCATGTCCAAAATCCTCAAGTTCACGCAATTTTCCGTGCGTGACCTGATCGTCGCCGCCGCGCCCACGCTGCTGGCCATCGCCGGCGTCTGCGCGCTGGCCTACTTCCTGGTCGATCCGTCGCCGCCGCGTCAGGTGGTGCTGTCGACGGGGCAGGAAAACAGCGCTTATGAACAGATAGGCAAGAAATACGCGGCCGCGCTGGCTAAGCACGGGGTCAAGGTGACGCTGCTGCAATCGGCTGGCTCGGGCGAGAACCTGCGCCGGCTCAAGAGCGGCGCGGTCGATATCGCCTTCGTGCAAAGCGGCTCGACCGACGAGGCGGCTGCGGAGCGGGAAGGGCTGGTGTCGCTGGGCAGCCTGTTTACCGAGCCGCTGTGGCTGTTCCTGCGCGAGACCAAGGGCAAGCCCATCACCAAGCTCACCGAACTCAAGGGCAAGAAGATCAACTTCGGCCCCAAGGGCGCCGGTTCGCCCCGCCTGTTCAAGCAGGTGCTGGCGCTGAACGGCATCGAGCCGGAGGAAGTGATCCGCAGCTCGCTGGCCAATACCCCGGCCACGGTGGAGTTGCTGGAAGGGCGCATCGACGGCCTCGTGTTCACCTCGGCGCCGGAAGCGCCGTTGATCCAGATGCTGCTGCAAACGCCGGGCATCCAGCTGTTCAATTTCGACCAGGCGGAAGCCTATGCCCGCAAGCTGCCTTTCCTCAGCCACGTGGTGCTGCCGCGCGGCATCGTCGACCTGGGACGCGACTTGCCGCCCGAGGACTACAACCTGATCGCGCCCACCGCCACGCTGGTGGCGCGCGAGAGCCTGCACCCGGCCCTGATCGATCTGTTCGTGCAGGCGGCCGCCGCCATCCACAGCGGCGCCGGCTGGTTCCAGCAGCAGGGCCAGTTCCCGTCCGCCCGCTACACGGAAATCCATGTCGCGCCGGAGGCGGCCAAGTTCTACAAGGATGGGCCGCCGTTCCTGCAGCGCTACATGAGCTTCTGGCTGGCCAACTTCTTCGACCGCATGTGGGTGCTGGTGCTGGGCCTGGGCGCGCTGATCCTGCCGCTGTCCAAGGTGGTGCCGCCGCTGTACGTGTGGCGCATCCGTTCGCGCGTGTACCGCTGGTACGGCCAGCTGCGCACGGTGGAACAGGCGCTGGAGGAAGCCCAGTCGCTGGGCGCGCAGCGCATGGAAATCTACGCGGCCCAGCTGGTGCGGCTCAATGAAATCGAGGAAATGGTGAACCAGATTTCCATCCCGCTATCGTTTGCGGATGGCTTGTATGGTTTGCGCAGCCATATCAACTTCGTGCGCGAACGGGTGCTTGGCCTGCTGAGCGAGGCGGCGCCGGTGGCGCCGGCGACCGTGCCCGTCTAGAACAACAGCGGGGTCAGGCGCCCAGCCACGGCAGGCCGGCCCGGCACCAGCCGTTGATGTTCTTGCGGTGGCCGGCGTCGTCCTTGTCGCCTTCGAAGCCTTCCAGCACGTCGTAGCAATGCTGATAACCATGCTCGGTGGCCAGCTTGGCCGCGTGGCGCGAACGGACGCCGGAGCGGCATAAAAACAACAGTACCTGGTCCTTGCGGGCCTGGCCGTTCAGCTGTTCGATGAACTCATGATTGGCCACGCCGCCCGGATAGGTGGACCACTGGACCGCACCATGTTGGGTCTCCGGGATCGCCACCCGGCCCACCCAGTCGCGCTCGGCATTGGTGCGCACGTCGATCAGCTTGATGCGGGGATCGGCCTGCAACAGTTCCCACGCTTCCTGCGGGTTGACGGCGCCGGCATAGGGCCAGTCCTTGCTGCGGGCGCGGGCCAGGGCCAGGATTGCATCTACTTCGCTCATGTCATGTTCCAGAAAGGATATTAAGTTTATTATAGATGCCCTGACCGTCCGTGCTGCGCGCACGCACCAAATGAAGGCATTTTTTCCTGTTTTTTCAAAAATGCACAAAAGCGGTGCAATTTCGCAAAATCGCACCATAATGGAGCAGTCTTGCGCTGGCGCAAACCGGACTGATTTGGCTGGCCGAACGATTTTAGAATCATTTGCCAGCAAGTTCCAAGTTGGTTCTGGCAGATGGTGATGATTTTTGAGCTGGCACGGATAGTGCTTAATCCCGTGATGAGTTTCGGTCGCACTTACACGGGGACGCGCAGAGCATCCGCGCACGCACAGTTGGTCGGCTCACCCACACATTCCCTTTAGGAGATACGCATGGCAATGACAGCCGCAGAAGTCTTGAAAATGGTAAAAGACAACGAAGTCAAGTTCGTTGATTTTCGTTTTGCCGATACCCGTGGTAAAGAACAGCACGTGACCGTGCCTGTGTCGCACTTCGACATGGACAAGTTCGAGTCCGGCCACGCGTTTGACGGTTCCTCGATCGCCGGCTGGAAGGGCATCGAAGCGTCCGACATGATTCTGCTGCCGGACCCTAACACGGCCAACATCGACCCGTTCATGGAAGAAACCACCCTGTTCATGCAGTGCGACGTGATCGAACCGTCGGACGGCAAGGGCTACGACCGTGACCCACGCTCCATCGCCAAGCGCGCTGAAGCCTACCTGAAATCGTCGGGCCTGGGCGACACCGCCTACTTCGGTCCCGAGCCAGAATTCTTCATCTTCGACAGCGTGCGCTGGAAGATCGACATGTCCGGCTGCTTCGTCAAGATCGATTCCGACGAAGCATCGTGGAGCACCGACAAGGAAATCGAAGGCGGCAACAGCGGCCACCGTCCAGCAGTCAAGGGCGGCTACTTCCCAGTGCCACCAGTCGACAGCTTCCAGGACATGCGTTCGGAAATGTGCCTGATCCTCGAATCGATGGGCATCCCGGTCGAAGTGCACCACCACGAAGTGGCCGGCGCCGGCCAGA
>JAZJZQ010000183.1:0-2768 GCA_040389625.1 Pseudomonadota bacterium
AAATCCTTTATCCGACAGTAAGATTGCGGACATGCTGGGAGAACAAGGCATGGTGATTGCGCGACGCACTGTTGCCAAATATCGCGAAGCGTTGAAGATCCCACCAGTCAGTCTCCGTAAATCTTTGTAGTTACTTGGTTCCTGCGCGCCCGGCCGTAATGGGCTCCGCACTAACCGTAAGAAGCGACATTATCTTTAGGAGTGTGTATGAATCTCACCATCAGTGGACATCATCTCGAAGTGACCCCAGCCATTCGCGAATATGTGCAGAACAAGCTGGAGCGCATCAAACGCCACTTCGATCAAGTGATTGATATTGCTGTCATCCTGACCGTAGATAACCTCACCGAGAAAGAGAAGCGCCAGAAGGCAGAGATCAATTTGCGCATGTCCGGCAAGACCGTGTATGTGGAGAGCCTGTCGCAAGACCTGTACGCCGCCATCGACACCCTGATCGACAAGCTTGATCGTCAGGTCATGAAATACAAATCCAAAGTTCAGGAACACGGCCACGATGCGATCAAGCATCTGCCGGACACCTTCGAACCCGCCGCCACCGCATAAGACGGTCCCGGCTTGAGAAAACAAAGGGCGCATCTGGCGCCCTTTTTTGCGCCCGGCCCCAGGCCATTGCGCCGCATGCTTCCCGTTTAAACCATATAAACGATATAAACGGTATGCTGTTTTTTCAGTGCTGCGGCGCGCTGCGCGCCATGCACTCGGCAAACAGCGCCATGTCGATATTGCCGCCGCTGACGATCACGCCCACCTTCTTGCCGCGGATGTCGAGCACCCCGTTCATGGCCGCGGCGGCGGCCAGCGCGCCGGCGCCTTCCACCACCATCTTCATGCGCTCGGCGAAAAAGCGGATCTGGCTGCGCAGCTGGTCGTCGCTGACGGTGACGATGTCGCGCACGTGGGCCTGCAGGATGGGCAGCACCAGCTTGCCGATGTGCTGGGTCTGGGCGCCGTCGGCGATGGTGTCGGGCACCTCGATGTGGACGATCTGGCCGCTGCGCAGCGAACGCTGGGCGTCGTTGCCCGTCTCCGGCTCGACCCCGATCACGGCGCAGCGCGGCGACAGCGTGGCCGCCGCCAGCGCGCTGCCCGACAGCAGGCCGCCGCCGCCCGTGCTCACGAACAGGTAATCGAGTTCGCCCACGCTGTCGAACAGCTCCTTGGCGGCCGTGCCCTGGCCGGCGATCACGTGCGCGTGGTCGTAGGCGGGGATCACGGCCAGGCCGCGTTCCTGGCCCAGGCGGGCGGCGATCACTTCGCGGTCTTCCGTCTTGCGGTCGTACAGGATGATCTCGGCGCCGTATTCGCGGGTGGCGGCCAGCTTCATGGCCGGCGCGTCGGTAGGCATGACGATGGTGACCGGCACCCCCAGCATGCGCGCGGCCAGGGCCATGCCCTGGGCGTGGTTGCCCGACGAGAAGGCGACCACGCCGCGGCGCCTCTGCTCCTCGTCCAGGCAGCTGATGGCGTTGTAGGCGCCGCGGAACTTGAAGGCGCCCACGCGCTGGAAATTCTCGCACTTGAAGTACAGCTGCGCGCCGCTGCGTTCGTCGGCCTGGCGCGAAGTCAGCACCGGGGTGGGGTGCGCCACGCCGGCCAGCCGTTGCGCGGCCGCCGCGATGTCGGCGTACTGCACGGCGAGGGTCGATTGCGTCATGGGGGAGTCCTTTCGGTGGGTATCGAGGCAAGCGGGCAGTGTGCCAGCATTCGGCGCCACTGTCCAAACGCCCGCTTGAAACCATACATGCACATAATATATAATTTGGTATAATGTTTGCCGTGACGGATAGCGGGAGTGGGGGAGTACAGATGGACAATGCGAGCATCGATATCGACAGCCTGCGGGCCTCGGCCGGGCAGGCCAGCAGCCTGCTCAAGGCGCTGGCCAATCCGGACCGGCTGCTGCTGCTGTGCCAGATGACGCAGGACGAATACAGCGTGGGCATGCTGGAGGAACTGACGGGCATCCGCCAGCCCACGCTGTCGCAGCAGCTGACGGTGCTGCGCCAGGAGGAGTTGGTGAGCACGCGGCGCGAAGGCAAGCAGATTTTCTACCGGATCGCCAGCCCGGCCGCGCTGGCCGTGCTGCAGGTGCTGTACCAGCAATTTTGTAATGACGGCAAAGGAGCCCAGTAATGACCATCGCCTGGAACGTATTTACGCCGTGGGGCGCGCTGATCGGCGGCGCGCTGATCGGCCTGTCGGCGGCCTTGCTGCTGCTGTTTAACGGCCGCATCGCCGGCATCGCCGGCATCGCCGGCGGCTTGCTGCGCCCGCGCGCGGGCGACATCGGCTGGCGCGTGGCGTTCGTGCTGGGCCTGGTGGGCGCGCCCCTGGTCTATGGCCTGGTGGCGGGCCTGCCATCGGTCCAGATCGATGCCGGCAGCGGCACCCTGATCGTGGCCGGCCTGCTGGTGGGCTTCGGCACCCGCTATGGCTCCGGCTGCACCAGCGGCCATGGCGTGTGTGGCCTGTCGCGCCTGTCGCCGCGCTCGATGGTGGCCACGGCCACCTTCATGGCGGCCGGCTTCGTCACCGTCTACCTCGCGCGCCACGTGTTCGGATAAGGAGAACCGCATGACCATCGTAATCGCATTGCTGGCCGGCCTGATCTTCGGCATCGGCCTGATCGTGTCGGGCATGAGCAATCCGGCCAAGGTGCTGGGCTTTCTCGACCTGGGCGGCAGCTGGGACCCGTCGCTGGCCCTCGTGATGGCCGGCGCCATCGGCGTCGGCGTGCTGGCCTTCCG
>JAZJZQ010000183.1:2868-4970 GCA_040389625.1 Pseudomonadota bacterium
TGCGCGCAGCGCGGGCAGGGCGCGTTAGAATAGGCGCTTCATCATTTT
Organism: Pseudomonadota bacterium; assembly: GCA_040389625.1. Taxonomy (GTDB): domain Bacteria; phylum Pseudomonadota; class Gammaproteobacteria; order Burkholderiales; family Burkholderiaceae_D; genus Rugamonas. Next base: position 2,917 of record JAZJZQ010000183.1, read on the forward strand.
CCGCAACCTGCCATGAGCGAATTCGTCCAGACCAGCGTCAGCAACCGTACCGGCTTTCTCACCCTCGACCGTCCCAAGGCGCTCAACTCCCTGTCGCTGGCCATGGTGCGCGACCTGACGGCCGCCCTGCTGGCCTGGCGCGACGACGCCGGCGTCGACGCGGTGGTCATCCGCAGCACCAGCGAGAAGGCCTTTTGCGCCGGCGGCGACATCCGCTTCTTCTACGACGTGGGCCGCGCCGGCCCGCAGGGCGGCAGCGCGCTGCTGGAAGACTTCTTCACGGAAGAATATGCGCTCAACCACCTGATCCACTACTACCCCAAGCCCTATATCGCCCTGATGGATGGCGTGGTGATGGGCGGCGGCATGGGCGTGGCCCAGGGCGGACCCGATTGCCGGGTGCGCATCGTCACCGAGCGCACCAGGATGGCCATGCCGGAAGTGAACATCGGCCTGTTCCCGGACGTGGGCGGCAGCTATTTCCTGTCGCGCGCGCCTGGCCAGCTGGGCAACTACCTGGGCCTGACCGGCCTGACCATAGGCGCGGCCGATGCGCTGTACCTGGGCCTGGCCGACCACTTCGTGCCGGCGGCGCAGATGCCGGCGCTGGCGGCCCTGGTCGAGGCCACGCCGGGCGCCCGGCTGCGCGAGGCCATCGCCGCCTTCGCGGCCCCGCTGCGGGCCGCCGCGGGCCAGGCCGTGCTGCAGGCGCAGCGGGCCCTGATCGACCGCCATTTCGCCGCGCCCACGGTGGCCGCCATCATGGCCTCGCTGGCGCAGGATCCCGATCCGTTCGCGCAGAAGGCGCTGGCCGCCATGCAGACCCGTTCGCCGCTGATGATGGCCGTCACCCACGAGCTGCTCAAGCGCGGCGCCGCGCTCGACGTGGCCGACTGCCTGCGCATGGAGCGCACCCTGGTGCGCCACAATTTCGAGGATGGCGAAGTGCTCGAAGGCGTGCGCGCGCTGGTGATCGACAAGGACAATGCTCCCAAGTGGCAGCCGGCCGCGCTGGCCGACGTGACCCCGGAGATGGTGGCGCGCTTCTTCACCCCCGTGTGGCCGGACTACGCCCACCCGCTGCGCCACCTGGATTGACGCGGTGACGGTGGCGCTGGACCGGATCGACATCGAGATCCTCAACCTGCTGCAGGAGGATGCCTCCATCCCCCTGCGCCGCCTGGCCGAGCGGGTGTACTCCTCGCCGGCCACCTGCCAGCGCCGCATCGCCCAGCTGCGCGCCTCCGGCATCCTGGTCAAGGATGTGGCGCTGGTGGACCGGGTGCGCGTGGGCCGGCCGCTGACGGCCTTCGTCACCGTGCAGCTGGAACAGCAGAACACGTCGCTGCTGAAGCAGTTCGAAGCGCTGATGCGGCAGGAGCCGGACGTGATGGCCTGCTACGAGGTGGCCGGCGAATTCGACTTCATGCTGGTGGTGACGGCCGTCTCGATGGAGGCGTTCCAGGCCTTCACGCGGCGCGTGTTCACCTCCAATAACAACGTCAGCAACTACAAAAGCCTGCTGGCCATGAACTGCGCCAAGTTCGAAACCAAGGTGCCGTTGTAGGTAGTCAGCGGCGGCGCGGCCGGATGCAACAATGTCTCATTTGCGGGCCGATTTTGAAATGCCGTATCGGCGCCGCTTCGTATCATGGATGCCTCTGAACTCTTACGGGAAGCAGCATCATGATCGATCACGTCTCCATCGGCACGCGCGAACTGGCGCGCGCCGCCAACTTCTACAGCGCCTGTTTCGCGCCGCTCGGTTACACCATGCAGCACCAGGACAGCGGCCAGGTGATCTACGGCGCCGACGGCGCGTGGAGTTTCTGCCTCTACCCGGCCACGGGCGAGGGCGCGCTGGCGGGCCAGCGCAGCCACGTCGCCATCGCCGCGCCCAGCCGCCAGGCGGCGCAGGGCTTCCACCAGGCGGCCAGCGCGCTGGGCGCCACCACGCTGCGCGCGCCGGGTCCGCGGCCCGACATCAACGAGCGCTATTACGGCACCATGATCGTCGATCCGGACGGTCACACCATCGAGGTGGTGCATTGGGG
>JAZJZQ010000183.1:5070-8231 GCA_040389625.1 Pseudomonadota bacterium
CCACGCATGCAGTCCGGTGAAGCGTTCACCTTCCTGCGTCTGCGCCGCCAGCGGGGTGCTGAACTGCGACTGGCCGCCGGCGCGCTTCATGAATACGACCAGCTGGCGCGCCGTTTCCATCGCCACCTTGTGGCCATAGTCTTGCTCGATCAGGGCCAGCGTCAGGTCGATGCCGGCCGTGACGCCGGCCGAGGTCCACAGCGATCCGTCCTGGATGTAGATCCGGTCCGCATCGATGTGTACCGCCGGATGCAGGGCGGCCAGGCGCTCCACCCATTCCCAGTGCGTGGTCACGCGCTTGCCGTCCAGTTGGCCGGCCGCGGCCAGCAGGAAGGCGCCGGTGCAGACGGAGCACAGCCGCCGCACGGTGGGTGCCCGCTGCCGCACCCACGCGACCAGCGGCGGCGGCGCATGGTATTGCTGGCCCTTGCAACCACCCGGCGCGATGATGGTGTCGATCGCCACGCCGTCCAGTGCCGACAGGGGCACCGTCATCACCTGCAGGCCGGCGCTGGTGGTCACCAGGCCGCCGTCGGCCGACGCCACGGTGATCTCGTACAGGGCCGGGCCGGTGCCGGAACAGCGGCGGCTGGCCGTGGCCAACGCCTGCACGGGGCCGGTCAGGTCGAGCAGGTTCATGTTCTCGTGCGCGAGCACGACGATGTGGCAAGGAGGCTGGGCTGGCATGGGAGGCGGTGCGCTGTCCGTGACGGGAAATAGCGCCATCATCCCAGAGTTGGCGCCGCCGCTCAATCGTGGAAGTCGGGATATTCCAGTAGCAGGGCCACGCCGTAGGCATTGGTGCGGCCGTACAGGCTGGCGATGCCGGCCAGGGCCTGGTCGATCGCCTTGCCCGCTGGCGTTGCCGCTGGCAGGGCCAGCATGCGGTCCAGGCTGGCCGCGTCGCCAATGGCGCGATCCGGGATCACCCGCAGGCCGTGTCGGGTGCGAAATGGCGCGCCGTCGTCGGCCACCAGCCAGGCATGGCTGCGCCCCGTGCTCGACCAGGCGTCCACCGTCAGCGCCAGCGTGACTTCGTCCACCCCGGCGGCGGCGCGGATGCCCAGCGCATCGTCGTGGTGGAACCAGCCGTTGGTGTAGACGGTGGTGGCCAGCGCCGTCAGGTTATGGCCGAACCGGGGCTGGAAGGCGCCGCTGTCGTGGCGCGGACTCCAGTCGGCGACGGCCAGTTCCTGCGCCAGCGCGGTGGCCCGCTCGCGGCCTGCAATCGCCTCCACCAGCGCGATCGAGGTGGGGATGGCGGCGCTCACTCCAGCGCTCGACACCCAGTTGCGGTCGGCCACGTAGCGGGCGTTCCTGACCCACCGTATCGACGATTGCCGCTCCATGCGGTCCTGTTCCGACGACCAGTGCGCCGTCGCATGGTGGCCGTCCATCACGCCGCTCCTGGCCACGATCTGCGCGCCGTTGCAGATGCTGACGATGGTTGCCCCTTTTGCCGCCTGCTGTGCGATCCAGGTCCGCAACGCCGGCGTGTCGCGGGTGGCCGGCACGATGACGTAATCGGCGCCGTCCGGAAAGCGCGCGTCGAAGCGGGTGATGGTGGTCTCGGCCTCGATGCGGAAGCCGGGTTTGCCCATGTCGGTGGTGGTGCTGAGCGGTCCCTCGTCGGTCGACAACGCCAGCACGTGGGCCACGCCGGCCTGCTTGAGTATCCCGTACGGCACGAGGTAATCGCTCAGCTCCGCGCTGCGGTTGTCGCCGACCACGGCCACCAGCGGCTGGCTGCGTCCGAAGCGGGCGTGGTAGGGCGCGATCATGCCGTCCTGCGCATTGAGCTGGGAAGCGTTGGCGTCGATGGCGGCGGGACCGCTGGCGCATCCGGCCAGCAGGAGGGCGGCGCCGCACAGGGCGGCGGCGAGCGTGTATTTGGCAATGCGCATGGGAATACTCCGGGCCAGGGTGACGGGATGAGCGTCAGTATCTGGCAGGCGGAGTGTGCAAAAAAGACAAAAAACAGTCAAATCCTGCCAGCCGGTGGCAGGAATTTACGACTGTTCGCGGTGGCGCAACACCACGCGCTCGGTGGGGTGGAAGTAGGCGGCCAGCCGTTCGGCCATGTAGACCGAGCGGTGCTGGCCGCCCGTACAGCCCAGCGCCACGGTCAGGTAGCTGCGGTTGTCGGTCTTGAACGACGGCAGCCACTTCTCGATGAAGTTGCGGATGTCGTTGAGCAGCTCGGCCGCGCTGGGCTGGGCGTCCAGGAAGGCGATCACGGGCGCGTCGCGCCCCGTCAGCGGGCGCAGGGCCAGGTCGTAATAGGGATTGGGCAGGGCGCGCACGTCGAACACGAAGTCCGCGTCCAGCGGCACGCCGACCTTGAAGGCGAACGATTCGAAGAACAGCGTCAGCGGTGCCCGCTCGATGGCCACCAGGTCCTTGATCCAGGCGCGCAGCTTGTTGGCGCTCATCTCGGACGTGTCGATCACGTGGCCCAGCTGTTCGATGGCCGACAGCCGCTCCCGTTCCTCGGTGATGCATTCGATCAGGGTGCGGCGCGAGGCCGGGTTCTGGCCCGGCCGCATTTCGTGCGACAGCGGGTGGCTGCGCCGGGTTTCGGAAAAACGGGCCACCAGCGAGTGGGTGGTGGCGGTCAGGAACATGACCTTGACGTCGTGGCCGGCCTCGCGCAGTTGCTTGACGTCGGCCGGCAGCGTGGCCAGCGACTCGGCGCTACGGGCGTCCACCGCCACGGCCAGCGCTTCCGTGCCCTCGTTGAGCAGCGTGCTGACCAGGCTCGAGAGCAGGGCCGGGGGCAGGTTGTCCACGCAATAGTAGCCCGTGTCCTCCAGGACGTTGAGGGCCACGGACTTGCCGGAGCCGGAAATGCCGGTGATTAGTACGATGCGCATGGGGGGATGATAGCGTCAATCTCCACTCATTGCTTGCCGTTGCCGCTCCATGAACTCCTGCAGCGTGTCGATGCCGCGCAGTTGCAAGATGGTGTTGCGTACGGCCGCTTCCAGCAGCACGGCGATGTTGCGGCCGGCCGCCACAGGAATGACAACCTTGCGGATCGGCAGCCCCAGCACGTCTTCCGTGGGGAACTGGAACGGCAGCCGTTCCACTTCCTCTTCCAGCGCGCTGCGGCGCACCAGGTGCACGATCAGTTTGAGGCGCATCTTGCGCCGCACGGCCGT
>JAZJZQ010000184.1:0-3346 GCA_040389625.1 Pseudomonadota bacterium
GACGATCTGCCAGAACGACAGATGCGGTTTGTGCGATGCCATCGTCGTCTCCCCGTTCAGGATGCAGCGGAGGTAGCCAGCTGCCCGGCGCCGGCTTGCCAGCGTGCCAGCCACGGCGCATAGAAGGCCAGGTCCTGCGGCACGGCGCCCGCGATGCCGCAGATGGCGCCGGCGAAGGCGTTGGCGCGCGCCAGCGTTTCGGCCAGCGGCCAGCCTTGCGCGCGGCCGTGCAGGAACACGGCCGAGAAGGCGTCGCCCGCCCCCACCGTGTCCACCAGCGGCGCCGGCAGCGGCGCGGAGCGGCTGACGGTGACGCCGCCGTCCGCGTCGAAATAGACGGCGCCACGCGGCCCCAGCGTGACGATCAGGCCCTGCAGCGAAAAGGTGCGCAGCAGCCTGCCGCAGGCCGCCTGCAGCGCCGCGCTGTTGGCGTCGGCCGTGCCGGGGCGGTCGTGGGTGTACCAGTCGAACAGGGCTTGCAGTTCTTCCTCGTTGACCTTGACGATGTCGGCCTGGTGCAGCGATTCGTACACGCAGCGCTCCGTTACCTGGCCTTCGCGCACGTTCAGGTCCAGGTAGCGCTGCGCCCGGGTGGCGCCCAGCAGCGCCTGCAGCGTGCCGCGCGAACCGCTGCTGCGCTGGGCCAGCGTGCCGAAATACAGGGTACCCGGATGGGCCGCCTGCAACGCCGCCAGCGCGGGCGCCGGCTCGATGTAGTCGTAGGCCTGGTCGGGCTGGATAATGAAACGGTGTCCGTCGCCGTCGCGCTCGACCACCACCCGGCCCGTGGGTTTGATGGGGTCGACCTGCAGGCCGGCCTGCGTCATGCTGAAATGGGAGAACTCGGCGCGCACGGCGGCGCCGTTCGCGTCCTGCCCGATGCGGGTGATCATCAGCGTGGCCGCGCCGAAGGCGGCCAGGTGGCGCGCCATGTTGAACGGCGCGCCGCCCACCACCTGCCCGGTGACGAAATCGTCCACCAGGGCTTCACCAAAGACTGCGATTGCGCCTGCATCGTTCATGTCATCTGCTCCATCCGTTCGTTGTGCGGCGTCGATGCCGCGTACGCCGTCCATGGCCGGCCGGCGGGCCGCTCCGGCCAGCGCGGTGCCTGCGCCGGTGTTCATGCCGGTGTTCATGCCGGTATCTATGTCGGGGCTCATGCCACCTGCTCCGTCGGCGCCTGCCCGGCGGGCCGCTCCAGCCAGAGCATGGCCCACGGTTCCAGCGTCGCCGCCCCGGCCAGTATGCGGCTATCCTGGCAGCAGGTCCAGACGCCGTCCAGCGCCACCGTGTGCTCCTGTCCGGAGAAATTCATCAGCGCCAGCAGGCGCGGGCCGCGGGCCAGCGCCAGCACGGCCGGGTGGCCCGCATCGAGCACGGTGCGCGGCGCGCCGGCGGCCAGCGCGTCGTAACGGCGCCGCTGCAGCACCAGCTGGCGCAGGGCGCCATACATGCGGCCCGGGATGGTACCGGCGTCGTGGCGGGCGCTCCAGCGTTCGCGGTCGAAGCGGGGGCGCTGCAACCAGCGGCTGTCCATGGCATGCTGCGGACGGTCCGTGTAGCCGTAGTCGTTGGTCTGGGCCAGCTCGTCGCCCATGTACAGCACGGGCAGCGCGCCGAAGCTGAGCGCCAGGCCATGCAGCAGCAGCACGCGGCGCAGCGCCAGTTCGCGCTCGGCGGCGCTGTCGGCCGCCTCCAGCCCGGCCAGCGAGGCGGCCATGCCGTTGCTGCCGTGGGCCGCGTTCGGATCGCTGCTCTGGAAGGCGGCGCCGCGCGCATAACTGCCGTTGGCGCCGGCGAAGAACTGGGCCACGCGGGCCAGCCGGGCGTTCGGGTCTTGCCCGTCCGCGCCCGCTTCCGCGCGCAGCACATTCCAGCCGATGTCGTCGTGGCAGCGCACGTAACTGAGCCAGCTGGCCGCCGGCGGCAGGGCCGGCGTGTTGGCGGCCACCGTACGCAGCAGGCTGGCGTCCTGCTCGGCCAGCGCGGCCCAGCCGGCTGCCATCAGGCTGCTGTGGTAGGCGATGTGGCATTCGGGCGCGTCGGCCTGGCCGAAATAGGCCGGCAGTTCGCGCGTGGGCACGATGGCCTCGGCCTTGAGCAGCACGCCGGGCGCCACGATGTCGACGATGGCGCGCAGTGCCTGCAGCAGCTGGTGCGCTTCCGGCTGATTCATGCAGTTGCTGCCTTCGCGCTTCCACAGGAAGGCGGTGGAATCGAGGCGGAACACTTCCACGCCGCGGTTGGCCAGGCGCAGCATGGCCGCCGCCATGGCCGCGAACACGGCCGGGTTGGCGTAGTTCAGGTCCCACTGGTAAGGGTAGAAGGTGGTCCAGACCCAGCCATCCAGCTCCGGCACCTGGCTGAAGTTGCCAGGCGCGACCTGGGGAAACACCTGGCCCAGCGTGCGCTCGTAGCGGTCCGGCATGGCACGGTCAGGGAACACATGGAACATGGCGCGCAGGCTGACGTCGCCCGCGCGGGCGCCCTGCGCCCATGCATGGTCATCCGCCACGTGGTTGAGGATGAAATCGGAACACAGGCTGATGCCGGCTGCGCGCAGCTGCGCCGTCAGCGCTTCCAGGTCGGCATTGCTGCCCAGCGCGGGCTCCACTTCGTCGAAGCTGGCCACGGCAAAGCCGCCGTCGTTCTCGCCGGCGCGCGCGCGCAGGAAGGGCAGCAGGTGCAGATAGCTCACGCCCAGCGCCTGCAGGTGCGGGATCTGCTGCGCCACGCCTTGCAGGTCGCCGCCGAAGTTCTGCACGTAGGCGCAATAGCCGAGCATGCGCTGGCTGAGGAACCAGTCCGGCTGCTGCGCGCGCGCCGCGTCGAGCTGGCGCAGCGGTTCCGGGCGGGCCGCGTACAGCCGGCCCAGCTGGTCCATCAGGTCGCCCAGCCAGGCGTCGAAGCCGGCGTGGCCGCCGTACAGGCCGGCCAGCAACCGGCGCAGGGCCGGTTCATGCGCCGCCAGGCGGCGCGCGGCGGCCGGCTGCAAGGGGCCGGGCAACGCGGCCAGCAGACGTTCGGCGGGAGTGAGGGTAATTGTCATGGTGCGCAAAAAGAGGAAAAAATACTGGTGCCGTTAATTTAAGTACTGCGTAAAGAACTACGTGAAGTACGGCGTGACGAATCCACGCGCCCGGGGGCGCCCGCGGTCGCCCGCAATCGCCGGCTTAGAAGGTAATGCCCTTAAGTTAAAGGACCTCTAAGCCGGCTTCGGGGACAAAAATGGGGACGTACCCCATTTTTGCGCGCGCGGCAGGGCCCGCGGCCTGCCGCGCCAGGGGCGCCCGCGGTTGCCCGCAATCGTCCGCTTAGAACGCGTAGCTCAGGCTCAGCTTGA
>JAZJZQ010000185.1:0-3535 GCA_040389625.1 Pseudomonadota bacterium
CTAGTCTCAGGGTGTCTGAATGAATCGTGCGTTTTCACCATTTGTAAAATCCTTGATCGTCGCTCTGCTGGCTGTGTCGGCTACCGCGTCGGCGTCCGAAGAGAAGAAGCCGGCCCATGCCGAAGCAGTGGTGGTCAAGGCCGATGCGGCCAAGGGCGCCAAGCTGTTTACGGAAGGCGATGCGGGCCGCGGCCTGCCGGCCTGCGTCTCGTGCCACGGCGAGGCGGGTAACTCGACCATCTCCGTCAACCCGAAACTGGCCGGCCAGCACGAAGGCTACATCTACAAGCAACTGGCCAACTTCGCCACCCCCGAGCGCAACCAGGCCATCATGACCACCTACGCCAAGGTGCTCACGGACGAGGAAAAGCACAACATCGCCGCCTACCTGGCCGCCCAGCCCCAAAAGCCGGGTGCCGCCAAGAACAAGGACACGGTTGACCTGGGCAAGAAGATCTACCGCGGCGGCATCGCCGAGAAGAACGTGCCGGCCTGCGCCAGCTGCCACGGCGCCGGCGGCGCCGGCGTACCGGTGCAGTACCCGCGCATCGGCGGCCAGCACCAGGATTACACCGTGGCCCAGCTGGACCTGTTCCGCACGGACGCCCGCAAGAACAGCGCCCAGATGAGCACCATCGCCAAGCGCATGTCCGCCGATGAAATCAAGGCCGTGGCCGATTACGTCGCTGGCTTGAAATAATCGATTGTTGTCCCGCACCGGGCAATACCCGGCGCGGCGGCGGACACGGAAGTGAACAGGGCGGCAGCGTAAAGCGGGCTGCCCTTTTTGTTGGTATGCTGCGTCCTTCCGATCCCGCTCCTCCCTTACAGATTGAAGCGCATGAGTAGCCCCAGCACCACCGGTATAGAACTGAAAACCCGCCGCCCCGTCGTGGCCGAAGCCGTCGAGCTGGTCTCGTCGATGCGCTTTGCCATTGCGCTGCTGACCCTGATCGCCATCGCCTCCATGATCGGCACGGTGATGAAGCAGAACGAACCCATGCCCAATTATGTGAACCAGTTCGGGCCGTTCTGGTTCGACGTGTTTAACAAGTTGAGCCTGTACGCCGTGTACTCGGCCTGGTGGTTCCTCACCATCATGGGCTTCCTGGTCGTGTCCACCTCGCTGTGCATCATCCGCAACACGCCCAAGATGCTCAAGGACATGCGCAGCTGGCGCGAACACGTGCGCGAGCAGTCGCTGCACAACTTCCACCACAAGCACCAGTGGCAGACGGCCCTGGCCCGCCACGCCCTGGTGCAGCAGACCATGGACCGCCTGCACGACGCCGGCTACCGCAGCAAGGCCGTGGAAAAGGATGGCGCCACGCTGGTGACGGCCAAGAAGGGCGCCGCCAACAAGTTCGGCTACATCTTCGCCCACTCGGCCATCGTCATCATCTGCATCGGCGGCCTGCTCGACTCGGACATGCCGATCCGCCTGCAGGAATGGTTCATGGGCAAGACGCCGTTCGCCGGCAACGGCGTCATCGCCGACATCCCCAAGCAGCACCGTTTGGGCCTGGGCAACCCCACCTTCCGCGGCAACACCATGATCCCGGAAGGCTCGGCCAGCGACAGCGCCATCATCCCCCGCGCGGACGGCGTGCTGATCCAGGACTTGCCGTTCACCATACAGCTCAAGAAGTTCCACATCGAGTTCTACACGACGGGCATGCCCAAGCTGTTTGCCAGCGACGTCGTGATCCGCGACCACGACACGGGCAAGACTTTCCCCGCCACCATCGAAGTAAACAAGCCCCTGATCTACAAGGGCCTGGCCGTGTACCAGTCCAGCTTCGAGGATGGCGGCAGCAAGCTGCGCCTGACCGGCTACCCGATGGCCGGCGGCAGCAAGCAGACCTTCCAGATCGGCGGCGAAGTGGGCAGCAGCACCGGCATGGGCGACGCCTACACGGTGGAGTGGACGGGCTTCCGGCCGTTCAACGTGGAAAACCTGGCCAGCACGGACGCGCGCGCCGTCACCAAGGGCCAGAGCTTCAACGAGCAGTTCGCCGTGGGCCTGGACAAGCACCTCGGTTCGGCCGCCAGGAACGCCAACAACAAGGACTTGAAGAACGTGGGCCCCAGCGTGCAGTACAAGCTGCGCGACAAGACGGGCCAGGCCCGCGAATACCAGAACTACATGCAGCCGGTGACGGTCGATGGCGCCACCGTGTTCCTGGCCGGCATGCGCGTCAGCCCCGGCGACCCGTTCAGCTACCTGCGCATCCCGGCCGACGACGGCCACAGCGTCAACGAATGGATGCGCCTGCGGGCCGCCATCCACAACCCGGCCCTGCGCACGGCCGCGGCCCAGAGTTACGCCCGCCGCGCCATGCCCACCGGCACCGACGCCCTGCGCCAGCAGCTGCAGCAGTCGGCCGAGCGCAGCATGGCCATCTTCGCCGGCAGCGACAAGGAAGCGGGCTTCGTCGCCATTTCCCACTTCCTGGAAAAAGTGCCCCAGGCCGAGCAGGAGAAGGCGGCCGACATCTTCATGAAGATCCTCAACGGCGCCCTGTGGGACCTGTGGCAGGCGGCCCGTGCCCAGGACGGCCTGGCGCCGGCCCCGGCCGACGAAGCCCATGGCCGCTTCCTGCAGCTGGCCACCAATGCCCTGTCCGACAGCTTCTTCTACGGTGCCCCCGTCTACCTGCAGCTGGACGACTTTACGGAAGTGAAGGCTTCCGTGTTCCAGGTCACCCGTTCGCCGGGCAAGGCCGTCGTCTACCTCGGTTGTTTGTTCCTGGTGCTGGGCGTGTTCGCCATGTTCTATATTCGCGAGCGCCGGGTCTGGGTCTGGGTCAAGGAGGCGGGCGGCGGCACCGATGCCGTGATGGCCATGAGTACCCAGCGCAAGACGCTCGATTTCGAACATGAATTCGCGAGCCTGAAAGAAAAACTGCCGCAATCGGCGTAAGCTGTCTAAAAAAGCCGGAGATGAAGATGGAACTGTCGCAAAGCAACACCTCTACCTATACCCAGGCGCCTGGTTATTTCAAGCGCCTGGGCCTGTTCGACTGGCTGTTCGCGGCCGGCCTGCTGGCCGCCGTCCTGTACGGCCTGAACCGCTTCGGCAACTACATGGATGTCTATGAAAAAGGCATCCTGCTGGCCGCCGCGCCCGCCTTCGCGGCGCTGGGCTGGCACTGGAAACCGGTGCGCTGGCTGATGCCGCTGGTGGCCGTGCTGGCGCTGTGGGCCATTTCCCTGTACGGCGGCGAGCTGGACATGGGCACCAAGAAATTCCTGCTGCGTAACATGCTGTCGAGCCAGTCGGCCATCCTGTGGATGAGCGTGATGTTCTTCCTGTCCACCCTGTTCTACGGCATCGGCCTGGCCACGCGCTCGGCCACGGGCGCGGCCATCGGCTCCAAGCTGTGCTGGACGGCCGTCGTGCTGGGCCTGACGGGCATGATGGTGCGCTGGTACGAGTCCTACCTGATCGGCGCGGACGTGGGCCACATCCCCGTCTCCAACCTGTACGAAGTGTTCATCCTGTTCTCGCTGATCACGGCCATGTTCTACCTGT
>JAZJZQ010000186.1:0-2384 GCA_040389625.1 Pseudomonadota bacterium
AACCAGCGCATGGACATGCTGCAAAACACCCAGCGCCGCCTGAACCTGCGCTATACGGGCGAGTTCGGCTGGGGTGCGCTGGAGGCGCGGCTGTATCAGGAGAACGTCGAGCACTTCATGGACTTCGGCCCCGACAAGCAGCTACTGTACGGCGGCCTGCCCGGCATGCCCATGCACACGGATGGCAAGACCACGGGCGGCCGGCTGGGCGCCACCATCGACCTGGACGGACGCGACCAGGCGCGCGCGGGCGTGGAATGGCAGCGCTATCGGCTCGACGACTGGTGGCCGGCCGTGCCGGGCAGCATGGGCATGGGGCCCAACACATTCTGGAACATCCACAACGGCGAGCGCGAACGCAAGGCCGTCTACGCGGAATGGGAAAAGCAGTGGCAGCCGCAGTGGACCGGGCTGCTGGGCGTGCGTTATGAACAGGTGACGACCGATGCCGGCCCCGTGCACGGCTACAACCAGGCCGACTTCGGCGCGCCGCTGCCGGCGATGGACATGATGAACCAGGGCCGCGATGCGGCCGCCTTCAACGGCGCGCCGCGCGCCCGCACCGACCATAACTGGGACCTGGCGGCGCTGGGCCACTACCGCCCCGGCACCGGCCGCGAGGTGGAATTGGGCCTGGCCCGCAAGGTGCGTTCGCCCAACCTGTACGAGCGCTACAGCTGGTCCAGCGCCGGCATGATGGCCGTCATGAACAACTATGTAGGCGACGGCAATGGCTACCTGGGCGACGTCCCCCTCAAGCCAGAGACGGCCTACACGGCCAGCGTGGCGCTGGGCTGGAATGGGGCTGAACGCAGCTGGGAATTCCGGGTGGCGCCGTACTACACGCAGGTGCGCGACTATATCGACGCCGTGCCGGCCGGCCGCTACAGCACCAACCGCTACAACGTGCTGCAGTATGCCAACCAGTCGGCCCGGCTGTATGGCGTGGACGTGTCCGGCCATATGCCGCTGGCGGCCACGGGCGCGGGCAAGTTCGGCCTCAAGGGATTGCTGAGCTACACGAATGGCCGCAACCGCGACACGGACAGCGGCCTGTACAACATCATGCCGCTCAACGGCAAGCTGACTCTCACCCATCAGCTGCAGGGCTGGGACAACAGCGCGGAACTGGTGATGGTGCGCGCCAAGCATCAGGTGTCGGCCGTGCGCAATGAGCTCGCCACGCCCGGCTACGCGCTGCTGCACCTGCGCGCCAGCTACGGCTGGCAGCGGGCCAGTATCGATGTGGGCGTGGAGAACGTGTTCGACCGGCGCTACTTCCTGCCGCTGGGCGGCGCCTATCTGGGCCAGGGCAACACCATGAGCATCAACCCGGCCCTCATGCCGTGGGGGACGGCCGTGCCCGGCGCGGGCCGTTCCGTGTATGCGGGGTTCAAGCTGAAGTTCTGATGGCGGGGCTGGCGGTGGCGGTGCCACCGCTGCTTGGATGGCCCGGGGCTCGACGGCTGCATAGTGCTTGCATTGAATGTCGATCATAGCAAAGGCCTTGCGTCCCGGGACGGCGCGCTTGCTGACGCACGAGGGGATTAGGCATAAGATATAGGCTACTTCATTGTCAAATTCGCTGTTTTCTCCTTATTAACTCGTGAACCCAATTGACCAGCTCCGTTTCTCAGTGCACGATCTCATCAACGATGTTGAGGTTGGGCCGGCGCACGTTCCGTTAGCGCTGCTGGGGGAGTTCCAAAAGGACGTAGTTGATTTCTTGAGGGGGGCAAGCCGCGATGTGGACCCTATGCAAGTCCAAGTTTCGATTGAATCAGGTTCACTCGTGTTCGCCGCGTCAGGATTGCTTGCTGCAACAACATTATGGGCGGATCTGGCCCGCATAACGTCGCCAGACGCGTTGAGCTTGATTGACCCCAAACGTGCCAGCGTATTGCAACGTTGGCACGCTGTCGCACTCGAAAATCCGAATCGAACCTATACCATTGCGGACAAGGCAGGCCGGGCATTTTTCGTGGTGGATACCCGGACCAATTTAATGAAAATCGCCGCTACATGGGTGCAAGTTGAGAAGTATTTGCATGGGAAAATTGTCGATATAGGTGGGAAGACAAAGGCCAATGTCCACCTTGAACTTGAAAATGGCCAGACGCTGACTGTTAGCTCCAGTCATGATCTTTTGGCACAAGACGAACGAAATCGCCTTTATCGACCGGCGCTGTTGCACGTAACCGCGGAGGAAAATTTGCATACGGGTGAGTTGCGCAATTTGCGCCTGTTGGCATTCGAAACCCATCAACCGAGCTATGACGACGAGGAATTCAGGCTGATGGTCGAACGAGGAACAAAGGCCTGGGACGACGTAGCCAGCGCAACGGAATGGACTGACGCGCTGCGAGGCGGTTAAGCATGGTCGC
>JAZJZQ010000187.1:0-5865 GCA_040389625.1 Pseudomonadota bacterium
GGCCGTCGAGCCGGAACACGTTCACCGTCTGGGCCAGGGTATCGGCCTGCAGCTGCAGCGTCTCTGCGGCGGCGGCGGCCTCCTCCACCAGCGCCGCGTTTTGCTGCGTGACGTGCTCCATTTCCGTGATCGCCACGCAGATGTGATCGATGCCGCGTTCCTGCTCGTCGCCGGCCGTGGTAATCGCCACCATGATGTCGGCCACACCGCGCACGCTGGCCACGATCTTGCCCATGGTGGTGCCGGCCTGGTCGACCAGGCGGCTGCCGCTTTCCACCTTGTCCACCGAATCGCCGATCAGCGTCTTGATCTCCTTTGCCGCCGCCGCTGAACGCTGGGCCAGGTTACGCACCTCGGCGGCGACCACGGCAAAGCCGCGGCCCTGTTCGCCGGCACGGGCCGCTTCCACGGCCGCGTTCAGGGCCAGGATATTGGTCTGGAAGGCGATGCCGTCAATGACGGAGGTGATTTCCGCGATCCGGTTGGCCGAGCCATGGATCGCATTCATGGTCACGATCACATCGGCCACCACGGCGCCGCCCTCCTCGGCCACGCTGGAAGCCGAGATCGCCATCTGGTTGGCCTGGCGCGCATGCTCGCCGTTGCGCTTGACGGTGGCGGTCAATTCCTCCATCGAGGCCGCCGTCTCCTCCAGCGAACTCGCCTGGCGCTCGGTGCGGTTGGACAAATCCTGGTTGCCGGCGGCGTTCTCGACCGAGGCGGCGGCGATCAGGTCGGTACTGCTGCGCACTTGCGACACGATCTGCACCAGGCTCTCGCGCATATGCTTCATGCCGTGCATCAGGCTGGCCGTGTCGCCGTCGTGCAGCGCGATCTCGCCGCTCAGGTCGCCCGAGGCGATGCGCTGGGCCACGGCGCGCGCATAATCGGGCTCGCCGCCCAGCTGGCGCAGCAGCACCCGGGTCAGCAGCAGGGCCGAACCGATGGCGCACACGATGGCGGCGCCGCTCAGCGCCAGCAGCAGCGCGCTGCCGGTATGGTAGATGCCGTCGATGTCCGCGCTGGCCGCATTGATGGCGGTGCGCTGCAGAGCCAGCAGCTGCTGCATCTGCATCAGGTATTTCCTGGCGTTGGGCAGGTAGCCGTTCTCGAACAGCGTGCGGGCCTGGAACAGCTTGCCGTCGGTGCGCAGCTGGAACACTTCCTTGCCCGTCGCCTGGTAGACGGCGCTGCTGGCGACGATAGCGGCAAACAGCTCCTTTTCCTCCCGCGTGACGAGCAGCGTTGCCAGTTTCTGCTGCAGCTCGGCGGAGCGTCTGCTGGCGTCGTTGGTGGCGCCTTCAAAGTAGGCGATCAGGCTGGGGTCATTGCTCCTGGCCGCCGCCGTGGTGCGGGCGACTGAAGCGTTGATGATGCCATCCCAGTCGCTGATCAGGCGTTCCTTGGCCAGGGGCGTGCGTATCATGTCGCGCGTGGCGTCAGCCACCGCTTGCAGGCGCCACATGCCGGTGCCTGTCACCATCAGCATCAACAGCAATACGGCGCCGAAACCGGCGGCCAACCGGGTACGAGTCTTTAGATTTTTCATTATTGCCCCGCAAAACATTCAAGAAGATCAAGCTCGGCGGACCTGCAAGGCGCGGCCATCGTTGCCGCCCGCGCTCAGCCCGTACTGCTACTGCCCGCCCATGCTAACGAGTGTCGCCTGGTCAAACTAATGAATAATTTGGGTGGGGCGATATCCGAACCGGTATCGGTCGGCGGGCCGGCAGGGGCTAGTCAGCATGGCACCGCTCGGCAAGCCACCGTTAATGCGTGAATTTCAGGAGTGAATTGAGGGCAGACGGGTATCACGGGCGCCCCCTGCTTGACACCGTCCCGGCAAGATCGGACACTGACGCGTCAGCTTCCTCTTCCGGAACCACCGATGGCCGCTATCCGCATGTTTGCCTGCGCGATCTTGCTGGCGGGCGCATGGGCCTGCCAGGCGCATGCCGTCGAGCGCATCAAGGCGCACATCTACTACACCGCTGCCCCGTTCATCACGGACGGCACCACCCGGAGCGGCCTCGCGCTGGACCTGGTCCACTACCTGAACCGTGCCCTGGCCGGCAAATATGAACTCGAACTGGATGTGGTGCCGCGGGCCCGCCTGGCCGTCCAGCTCGAGCAGGGCGACGCCGGCATCGTGCTGTTCGTGCCCTCGGTCATCTTTGGCGGCATCGATGGCGGCAAATACCTGTGGTCCGCACCGCTGTTCCTGGACCGCCAGGAACTGGTGTCGCGCAGTGACCAGCCGTTTGAATTCTCGGGCCCGCCTTCCCTGCACAACGTGAGGCTGGGCGGCGTACTGGGCCACAGCTACCCGATGCTGGACGCGGACATCGCCACCGGCCAGATCGACGTGCGCCGCAATATGAGCGAGGCGGCCCTGCTCAAGATGCTGCGCTATCACCGCCTGGACGTGGTCACCCTGGCCGGTTCGAGCCTGCGCTATTACCAGAATGCCGATCCTGTGCTCAAGGATCTGTTCCATGTGTCGCGCGCCGGCCTCGGGGAATACAGCCGCCACCTGATGTTTCAGGAAAACATGCAGCGGCAGCGCGACGATTTCGACGCCGTGGTCGGCAAGATGGGCGTCGATCCAGCCTGGCAAGCCATCCTCGCCAAATACGGCCTGCTGCCGGCCGCCTGTGGCCTGTACCGGCCGGCGGACCCGCAACGCCGCGGCAGGATGGGGCCCTGCCCTGCGTCGTCCGTGCAAGCCCACGCGCGCCAGCGCGGCGCGGTGCCCGGGCCCTGACCCGGCCCCTGCTCCGGCGCCGGCGCCCCTCGCCGGCCGCCATGCTCTCTACATGCCATGCTCGACAAGTTGCGCCGGCCGCCACTTCAGCAGCCGCCCCTCGATCGCGGTCAGCAGATATTCCGCCGCCAGCGCCACCACGGCCAGCACGATCATGGCGGCAAACACCCCGGCCGCGTTGAAGGTGCCCTGGGCGGTGGAGATCAGCAGGCCGATGCCGTGCCGCGCGCCCAGGAATTCGCCGACCACCGCGCCCACCAGCGCGAAGCCGAAGCTGACGTGCAGGCTGGCCAATATCCAGCTCAGCGCGGAAGGAAACACCACCGACCACGTCACCTGGCGCTTGCTGGCGCCCAGGATGTAGGCGTTGGCAATCAGGTTCTTGTCGGCTTCGCGCACGCCCTGGAAGGCGTTGCCGAACACGACAAAGAACACCATCACCACGGCCAGCGCGACCTTGGAACCCATGCCCAGGCCGAACATGATGATGAAAATCGATCCCAGCACCACGCGGGGAATGGCATTAGCCACCTTGATGTAGATGCTAAACACGTCGGCGGCCAGCTTGTTGCGCCCCAGCGCGATGCCGCAGGCAATGCCCAGCACGCTGCCGATCAAAAAGCCCAGCACGGTCTCCTCCATCGTCACCAGCAGCTCGCGCCACAGCGGCCCTTGCGCCGTCCCCTCACTCAGCCAGGCAAACAGCTGGGCGTAGATGGCCGAAGGCTGGGAAAAGAAGAAGGCGTCGATCGCGCCCAGCCGTACCGCCAGCTCCCAGCCCGCCAGAGTGACCACGGCCACGGCCACGCGCAGCACCAGCACCCAGCGCCGGTGGTTGAGCGCGCGCGCGATGGCGCGCCGCTCCTCGTCGGCCGGCACCGGTTCGGCGGCCGGCAGATCAGTCATGACAGTATTCATCCTCGCCCCGCCCATCAGATTTGCACTTCGTTCTTGAGATCGGACCAGATCTTCCTGGACAGATCGATGAAATCGCCGGTGTAGCGCGCCGTCGACACGTCGCGCGGGCGGGGCAAGCCGATGTCGTAGCTGCATTTGACCGAGCCCGGCCCCTTCGACAACACCACCACCCGGTCGCCCAGCGCGATGGCTTCCTCGATATCGTGCGTGACAAACACGACCGACGCCTTTTTCTCGGACCACAGGCCCAGCAGCTCGTCCTGCATCAGCGCCCGCGTCTGCACGTCGAGCGCGGAAAACGGCTCATCCATCAACAGGATCTTGGGCTCGTTGATGAAGGTCTGCGCCAGCGCCACCCGCTTGCGCATGCCGCCGGACAGTTGATGGGGATAATGGTGCTCGAACCCGGCCAGGCCGACCCGGCGCACCCAATGGGCCGCCATCTCGCGCGCCTGCGCGGCCGGTTTGCCCCGGTACATGGGGCCGATGGCAACGTTGTCGAGCACGCTCTTCCACGGAAACACGGCATCGGCCTGGAACACGAAACCGATGTCCGGATCGATGCCCGTCACCGGCTTGCCGAACACTTCGACCGTGCCCGACGATGGCGGGCTGAGGCCCGTGATCATGCCCAGCGTGGTCGACTTGCCGCAGCCGGTGGGGCCGACGATGACGCAAAAATCGCCTTCGCGCACGGTCAGGCTGAAGTCGCGCAAGGCCAGCGTGACCTTGCCGGCGGGACTGATGAATTTGCGGCTGACGTTCCTGAGTTCTATGGCAACGGGCCGCATCATCTCACCGCCTTGACGAATTCGGTGGTGTAGGTGTTGGCCAGGTTGATGCTCTTGCCCTGCACCGCCTTGTCAAAGCCGTTCAGGACTTTCAGCACGGTGGCCGGGCCAGTTTCCGGCATCAGGCCGCTTTCCGTGAACATGGCCTTGCTGCCCTCGAGCGCGTCGATGTATTGCTGCTTGTTGGCCGAGTAATAGTCGAGCGGCATCTTCTCCGTGATTTCACGCGCACTGTGGCTGTGGATGTAGCGCAGCGTCTTGGCGAAGGCGCCGACGATTTTCTGCACCTGTTCCTTGTGCGTGTTGACCCACGCGCTGGGCATGTACAGGCAGGCGGCCGGATAGGCGCCGCCCAGCGCCGCCTCGGTGCCCTTGGCCGTGCGCAGGTCGACCAGGATGGACGCGCCGCCGCTCGACACCAGGCGCGACACGGTCGGTTCCGTCGTCATGCCGGCGTCGATCTTGCCCTGTCCCATGGCGGCGATGAAGGTCGAGCCCGCGCCCACCGGCAGCGTGGTGAATTCGCTGCTCTTGATGCCCACCTTGGCGGCCAGGTACTGGGTCAGGAAGTTGGTGGACGAACCGAGTCCCGTCACGCCCAGCGTCTTGCCGCGGAAATCGGCAGGCGACTTGATGTCCTTGCTGGCAGCCTTGGAAACGAGGATCACCTCGCCGGGCGCCTGGCTGAACTGCGACACGGATTCGACGACCTTGCCGCGCGCCTGCAGGTCGATGGTGTGATCGTAAAAGCCGATCACGCCCTGCGCCGCGCCGGACAGCATCTCCGTTTCGGCGTTGACGCCGGCCGGTTCGCTCAGCAGCTCGATCTCGAGCCCGGTCTCCTTCAGGTAGCCCAATTGCTCGGCCAGCTTGGCGGGCAGATAGATCTGCTTTTCCATGCCGCCGACCATGATGGTGATCTTCTCGGCTGCGTGGGCAGTGGTGCCGGCCAGCAGCATGGCCACGGCGGCCAGGGATTTATGCAATGCGGACATCTTGTCTCCTTGGTATTTTTATAGGGGCAGGTCTACATCAGTATGCGAGGCGCTTGCTTTCAGTTGGCTTTCAGTTGGCGTTCGCCGGCCCGCCAGCAGCGCGGGCCGGCGTTTCACATCAGAACTTGAACCGCATGCCGGTCGCCGCTTCGCTCTGCGACTTGAAGCCATTGGCCTGCGAGGCCAGGTAGCCGCCGTCGGTCGTCAGGTGGTCCAGCGCCAGATACAGCTCGGTACGCTTGTCGAAGTGGTAGAACACGGAGCCGTACAGGGTCTTGCGCTTGCCGGTGGCGCTGTGTGTGGCATTGCCGGTGTTGGCATAGGCGTTGAGCACGTAGCCCCCGCCGTTGACGGCGGCGTTGTCGGCGTTCATGGTCTGCCAGCCCATCTCGTAGTC
>JAZJZQ010000187.1:5965-8546 GCA_040389625.1 Pseudomonadota bacterium
TGGTAGCCGGCGCCGATGACGAACTGGCCGATCTTCTTCTTCCACACGATGCCCTTGTCGTAGCGGGTGCCGGTGGCGCTGCCCGAATAGAAGATCAGTTGCTTGAAATTGTTGTTATTGGTGTAACCGCCTTCGTTCAGCGTCACGCCGGCCGAGCCGTATGGGTCGCCGTAGATCTTGGAAAATTCGCGCGCCACCGAGTTCTGGCGGCCCAGGGTCAGCTTGCCCATGGCATCGCTCTCCAAGCCCAGCCAGGCATCGCGATTGAACAGCACGCCGGGGCTGTCCATGTCGCCGGTCGGCAATTCGTACTCGCTCTCGAGCTTGAAGATGGCTTTCAGGCCGTCCGTATCCTTCAACGCGTGCTGTCCTTCCAGGCCCCAGCGGTTGCCGCTGAAATAGGCCACCGACATATCGTTCAGGGTGTCGCCGGCCGCGTTGGCGTTGTTCTTGTGGCTGAGGCTCAGGTCGATCAGGCCATACAGGCGCACGAAGTCGCCGCCTTCGCGGTACACCAGGCCCTCGCCGGCAGGCTGGGTCACGGTCGCCGTGCGTGGCGTGGCCGGGGCCGGGGCCGCGTTGGCGGCGGCCGCACTGGCCGCATTGGCCTGCTGGATCTTGGCCAGCGCCTCCTGTGCCTGCTGCGCCGCCAGCATGGCGTCGGCCGCGGCCTTTTGCGCCTGCGCCAGGGCCTGCTGTAAATCCTGGGGAGTGCCAGCCTGGGCATGGGCCAGGCCGGACATGGCCGCCAACAGGGCGGTTACCATCAGTGTTTTTTGCATCAGTATGTCTCCTTGTTTTATTTGGACGCTGATCGACGCACCAGCTATGGCACGGCTCAACGCAATCCAATGTAGGACGCCCATACCTTCAATTTGCCTACAGCCTATTTCTTGTGAAAAAAATGGTACAGCGACGGAAAATCGCTACCGATAGCTACACACGGGCCGCAAAAATCCATTACGCTGGCGCCATGAAACTTTTGCTCGTGGAAGACAACCGGGAGTTGTCAAGCTGGCTGACCCGCTTGCTCAACCAATCCGCATTTGCCGTGGAACAGGCGTTCAGCGGCGAGGAGGCCAGCCATTTGCTGATGACGCAGTGCTATGACGCCATCCTGCTCGACCTGACCCTGCCCGGCATGAATGGCCAGACCGTGCTGAAGAATCTGCGCAGCAAGCACAACGAGGTGCCCGTACTCATCATCAGTGCCCAGAACACGCTGCAGAACGTGGTCGAGAACCTCAACCTCGGCGCCGACGACTACCTGGCCAAACCATTCGACATCCTCGAACTGGAAGCGCGGCTGCGCTGTCTGTTGCGGCGCACCAGCGGCACCGCCAACCCGGTGCTCACCTGCGGCGACCTGCAGTACGACAGCAATTCCAAGCGCTTCAGCAGCCGCGGCATGGAGCTCAACCTGACGCCGCGCGAACACGCCGTGCTCGAGGCGCTGATACGCCAGAGCGGCAAGACCGTCTCCAAGAAGAAGCTGGCCGACGACTTGTTTACGCTCGACGACACAGTCTCGCCCAAGGCGCTGGAAGTGTATGTGCTGCGGCTGCGCAAGAAGCTCGAACAGACGGGCGCGCAGATCATCACCCTGCGCGGCCTCGGCTACATGCTCAGCTATGTCAGCCCGCCCGCGTAGCCGCGTCCCCAGCCTGAAAAGCAGGCTGGCCGTCTGGATCTTTCTGCCGACCATAGCCATCTCGGCGGTGGACCTGATCTTCACCTATTACCGCACCGAACAGGTAGCGGCGCTGGTGCAGCAGCAACTGCTCAAGGGTTCGGCCAAGATCATTTCGGAGCAGCTCTCCAGCATCGACGGCGGCTACGAAATCAACGTGCCACCGGCCGCCTTCGAACTGTTTGCCAACAAATACCACGACCGGGTTTTCTTCTCCGTCCATACCAAGAGCGGCCTGCTGATCGCCGGCGATGGCGAGCTGCCCGTCTATCCCAAGCCGCTGCAGATAGAGCAGGAAACGTTTTATCAAGCCACGGTACGCGGTGAGCCGGTGCGTGTCATCGCCTACAAGCACGCCCTGCCCAGCACCACGTCCAGCGACTATGCCGTCACCCAGATCGCCCAGACCTTGCGCGGCCACGATGCCTTTCGCGACGACTTGCTGCGCCTGACCATACGCGAACACCTGATCCTGCTGTCCATCCTGGTCGCCGGCCTCGTCATCGCCTTGCGCTGGACGCTCAGTCCCTTGATCGAGTTCGGGCAGCAACTGCTGCGGCGCCAGCCCGGTTCGCTGGAGCGGCTCGACGCCAGCCAGGCGCCGGTCGAACTGGCGCCCATCGTGGCGGCAATGAACGACTACGTCGGCCGCCTGGACAGCACCCTGGGGGCGTACGAACAATTCGTCGCCAATACGGCCCATCACCTGCGCACCACGTTCGCCATCCTGACGTCGCAGATCAACTTTGGCCGGCGCAGCCCTGGACGCGACGCCACCCAGCAAGAAGTGCTCGACGCGCTGAACAAGGCCGTCGTCCATGGCAACAAGGTCATCAACCAGTTGCTGGTGCTGGCGACGGTCGAACAGGCCGGCCGTGAGCGGCAGACGGC
>JAZJZQ010000187.1:8646-10106 GCA_040389625.1 Pseudomonadota bacterium
CGATTTGGATCAGGAGAGTAGCCATGCTGGTGCATATCTTCCGAGGACCGGGCCGGGTGTTTGGCATGACGACAAATGAAGAAGGGACGAATCTGCCGACCAGATTTGCCCCGTGGAGTTCGTTCAAGTCTGTGATGCTGAGCCGCGATATTGCGACACCGGGCGTCGATGCCAACGCGTGCCTGGACGATATCGAGCAACACGGATTTCACATCACCGATGCCCATGTTCGCATCACTGACCAGGTGACCTGACGCTGTCCATTGTTCAAGTTGTGTTGACTGGCCACGCCCGTCCGCCAGTCCTGGGGATCGCCCACCCCGCTAAACGAACATCAGGAAGCCGTTCGCAAAACACGCCAGCCCCGCAAGTCCTACCGGGATGGAGGCCCACCATATCCGCTTTGCCTTCATCAGCCCGGCAATGGAATTGAGCAGTATCGACACCTGCAGGAAAATCACCGCGATACCGAAGGGCTTGCCATGCTGCTTGGCGGCGTCACGCTGCTGTTCCAGCTCATGCGCGCGGGTCTGGATTTCCTGTTTTTCGCCGGCGTAGCGGCCGATGGCGGCACGGTACTGTGCCTCCTTTTCCGCGTAGGCAGCATGGGCGGGATTATCCTTGGGCAGTGCCAGCGCCTGCAGCTTCAATTGTTCCGCCTGCAGCTCATACAGATGCTGCTTGGTACTCTTGGCCTGGTAAAACGCCCACTGGTCGGAAGCGAGCGCCTGGCTGATGACGCTCTGGGTCGAATACCCGCCCCCCTTGAACGTGGACAGGGTTGCGCATACTGCGAGAATAACGGTGGCAAGCGCCATCCGATTCAGCCAGGGTTCCTTGATTTCTTCCGCCACGACTTGCCTTCCCAAAAAAAAGCAGCATTGTAAATGGCAACATCGTGCGCTGCCAATGATGCGTGCCGCCGCCATTGAACGTTTTCGACATCTGCCGATCTAACGTCCGTCAAGACATTGCGGACCAGGCTGCGGGCGTTCAGGTGCTTGCCCGTCCCATTCCTCCACATAGCCTTTTCAAGGGTTGCTGAAACCCGATTGACTTCCCGCAGGCCAGCGCGGGACGAGGCGCGTTTCAGCAAGGTATTTCATCGACACAAACGGGTGCTATCCCTCGATAGGAGTAACTTCAATGAACTCAACACAACGCGTCATGGTTCTGCCGGCGGCAGCCGGAACTGCGGGCAGGCCAACTCCGGCCTTCGGCCTGGGCACGCCAGACATGCCGTCGCCGGCATATGGGGGCCGAGCCGCGACAGGAACGGCCGCCAACGCCGGCATAGGCGGCATGGGCATGCCCATGCCATCGAGTGGCAACAATATGGCCGGATCGCGACCGCCGGAGATGGGACGCCAGCCTTTCCGCACGGTTCCGCCACCGTCCAGAAGCTCCGATACGGTCGCCGCCATTACATCACTGGCCGGTGTAGGCATCGCCGGCACGCC
>JAZJZQ010000187.1:10206-13026 GCA_040389625.1 Pseudomonadota bacterium
CAATCGGCGAAAGGAAGCCAGGGCGGATCGCCCGAGTCGGCCATGCCGCGCACGATGAGCGTCAATCTGGCCGCCGAAGCCGGCGGCGTCCCCGCCTCTGCCGCGGGCGACGACGCCATGCACAGGACGTTGACACCCGTCGCCCCGGTCGGCACACCCGGCGTCCCGCCCTCGCCCTCGGCAGGACAAAACGTGCAGCAGCAACAACAGCAGACACAGGCCGGCGCACTGCAGGGACAGCCCATGGCCCAGCCGGTCGCCCCAGGGCAGCTGGCAGAAGCGCGTGAAGTTGGCCTGGGCCCCTACACCTTCGCCGGCAGCACCAGCAATTTCGACGTCTACTACGACAACAGCCTGGGCGGCGCCGGCCACAATATGGCCAATGCCATCCTGGCCAACTGCGAGCGCGATTATGGGGAGATGGTGGGCTGGTTCAGCGGCGTTACGGCAGGCCGCTTCAGCGTGTATGTCGATCCCGGCAGCTTCGGCGCCTATCACGCCAACTGCTCCGCCACCGAGCTACACGTCGCGGCGTTTTCGGCCACCGACGGCAATCTGGTGAACATGCTGACCATGGCCGAAGTCGATGAAGTCTTCATGGCCAAACAGGGGCGCTGGAACTGCGGCTACAGCACCGGCGAAGGCCTCTCGCGCGTGCTCACGACGCAACTCTATCCGGACTCCCTCGGTGGCTTTGCCTCCGCCTCAACGTGGCTCAACACGCCAGGACGGCCCGACTACGTCGACGTCACCGATCCGACCGACAGGAATTATGTGTCGCTCGGATGCTCCACCCTGTTCCTGAACTTCCTGCGCCATCAACTGCGCTTCAGCTGGCAACAGATCGTCCGGGCCGGCGCATCGACGCTGGCGCAGACCTACACCAATCTCACCGGCAGGACCGACGGCTTGACCCGCTTCAAGAACCTGCTGCAAGCCTACTATCCGGAGGGCACGCCGGTCAGCCTGGCTGGCGATAACGTCTTCCCCTTGCCGGGCTTGATGGAAGTGTTTGCGCGCGGCGCGGACGGCGCCGTCTGGCATCAATGGCAGACCGCGCCCAACAACGGCTGGAGCGGCTGGTATTCGCTGGGCGGCTGGGTCGATCTGATCGAGGTTGCGCAAAACGATGACACCCGGCTGGAAGTGTTCGCGCGGGGCGGCGACGGCGCCTTGTGGCACAACTGGCAGACCGCGCCGGGCGGCGCCTGGAGCGGCTGGTATTCCATGGGCGGCTGGATCGACCGGCTGGAAGTGGCCCGCAATGCCGACGGCAGGCTGGAAGTATTCGCCCGCGGCGGCGATGGCGCACTGTGGCATCAATGGCAGACGGCGCCAAGCAACGGCTGGAGCGGCTGGTATTCGATGGGCGGCTGGATCGACATGATCGAGGTTGGGCAGAACGACGATGGCAGGCTGGAGGTGTTCGCACGCGGCGGCGACGGCGCCGTGTGGCATCAATGGCAGACCGCGCCCAATAACGGCTGGAGCGGCTGGTATTCCATGGGCGGCTGGGTGGACCTGATCGAGGTGGCCAACAACGCCGACGGCCGCATGGAGCTGTTCGTGCGCGGTGGCGATGGCGCCGTGTGGCACAACTGGCAGACCGCGCCCAGTAATGGCTGGAGTGGTTGGTACTCGATGGGCGGCTGGATCGACCTGCTGGAAGTCGGCATCAACGACGACGGCCGGATGGAAGTCTTCGCGCGCGGCGGCGACGGTGCGCTCTGGCATCAATGGCAGACCGCTCCCAACAACGGCTGGAGCGGCTGGTATTCGCTCGGCGGTTGGATAGACCGGCTGGAAGTGGCCCACAACGCCGACAACCGCATGGAGGTATTTGCCCGCGGTGGCGACGGCGCGCTGTGGCACCAATGGCAGACGGCGCCCAGCAACGGCTGGAGCGGCTGGTATTCCATGGGCGGATGGATCGATATCCTGGAAGCCTGGCCGGAACTACCCGGCGCCTAGCAGGGCAGCGCATGCCCGGGGGCCGGCGATGGCAAGCCGGCCCTGTTGCTCCCCTCCCCGCCCGCACGCGACACGGCGACGTCCCGATAGCAAAATCTCAACAACGGCTACGTAATAGCCACAGTTACGCCGACGATGTCGCTCCGACATAGTACGACCGCCGGCCGAAGCGTTCGGCATCGGCACACGTCCGGTGCACGTGCACGTCACCGGCAATGGGTCAGTTATTCAATAAAAAATACATAAGAGACAAAAAATGAAAAAAACGATGTCGGCTCTGGCCGTGCTCTCCACGCTGTTCACGGCCGCTCAGGCGCAATCGAATGTGTCGATGTATGGTCTGTTGGACCAGGCACTGGTCTACACCAGCAACGTCGATGCCGCGAAAGGCAGTCTGGTCAGCATGAAGTCCGGCGGCATGAACACATCGCGGTTCGGCTTCCGCGGCACCGAAGATCTGGGTTCCGATTTGAAGGCCGTGTTCCAGCTCGAGAGCGGCATCCGCATCGACACCGGCACCCAGGATGACAGCACGGCGCTCTTCAACCGGCAAGCCAACGTTGGATTGCAGGGCAAATTTGGCCGGGTGATCGTCGGCCGCTCGTTCAGCACGACCTACGATTTCCTCCTGCCGTTCGATCCCATGGGCTACGCGCCGGTCTATTCCTGGGCCATCTCGGGCAACGCCTCCGCCCCCACTGCCGGGGGCGCGGTGCGCAAGGATGGCATGCTGACCGGTGTGTCCAACCTGGTCAAATACCAGGGCGATTTCGGGCCGTTCAAGATCGGCGCCACCTACGGACTCGGGGAGGAAGCCGGCAGCACGAGCGGTTCCGCCAAATATGACGT
>JAZJZQ010000188.1:0-3233 GCA_040389625.1 Pseudomonadota bacterium
GGCCAGCGCCTGTTCCAGATCCAGCTTGACCATGCCGGCAAACGCCGTCAGCACCTGTTCCTTGCCGATCCCATCCTGCGATTCCTGGGCCGTCTCGACCTTGACGACGGGCGGCTCGGCCTCGTGTTTCAGTTTGCCCGCCAGTCGCTCCACATCCTTCTTCTGGAAGCGCAACTCATGCAAGGCGCGGCGGAAACCCGGCGCCGGAAGCGTCACGACGATACGGTACGCATCCTTGGTCATGGTGATGAGCACGTCCTCGCTGCCGGCGGCCAGGCGCCGGGTGTCACCTTCGAAAAAGATGGGGGCCGCATAGCCGCCATTGGCATCGCCGAACAGGTCGGGATAGGCGGCGTCGTACTCCAGCCAGACGTAAGGCGTGAGCCCATGCTCGATCAGGCGCGCCAGGGTCCATGGGGTCAGGGTTTGCTGTTCCAGCCACAGGCAAGCCTCGGCGCTGGTGGCCCGGAACGGTAATGCTGTCATTGTCATGATCTTTCTCTTGGCGGCACGAAATTGCCGACATTCGGTGATGGGCGGTGAAATCCGGCCACTTTACCGCATAAGTCGCCTGTTCGTCCCCGATTCGGTACATCGTGAAAATTTGGCATATTTGCCTGATCGATAATATGATGCTGCCTCGCGCGCAGTGCCGCGCAACTTCCGGAGCAACAATGAAATCGATGAAGATGCTGGCCCTGGCCGGCTTGATGGCGGCCGCAAACCTGGTCTCGGCAACGGCCGGCGCCGCGGCGGGGCCCGCCGCCCCGTCCATGCCGGACGCGGCGCAAGTGCAGGCCGCGCATGATCTGCTGGCCGCCATGCAGGCTGAAAAAATGATGCGGGCCACGGCCGGCATGAGCCGCTATCCCACGCCCCAGCAGCGCCAGGCCGTGTTCGACAAGCTGGACAAGGTTCCCGCCGAGCAGATCTACCAGCGCCTGTCCATCCCCGTGGCGCGCCTGCTGTCGGCCGAGACGGCCAAGGAGATGACGCACTACTACCAGTCCAGCTACGGCCAGCGCGTGCTCAAGCAAACCTATAACAGCGGCCCCTCGCTGTTCGACACGGCGCCCGTGCCCACCGCCAAGGAAAAAGTGGAATTGAAGCGGCCCGCCTACGTCAAGGCCGACAAGGCCTTCAAGGAGGCGGAGCCTGCCATCCGTCATGAAACCTTCGTCTTGCTGACGGCCATCAGCCGCTGAGGCTGGCAGGGCGGCGCCGCGCCTTCGGGTGCAGTGCCGGCCCGGAGCGCACGTCTCCTGCCGGCGCCGCCGCGCTGTCGGCAGACTCTTGATAATCGCGGATCGCCCCCGATCTGATAGGGAAGGGCAGTCCTTGCCCGGCCGTTCAGGAGGATATCAAGATGACACCTACTGCTTTCCCCATTACACCCGCCCGGCGCGCCCACACCACGCCGGAGCCGGATATGCCGCCCCCGAAACCCGAGAAAGAGCCGCCGCCGGACGAGATGCCGTCGCCCGACCATGCGCCCATCGAGGAGCCTACACCGCATCAGGCGCCGATCCAGACGTGAGCGCGGTGACGTGAGGGGGAGCGCTGCGGTGCCGCCACCGGGTGCCGCCGCAGTCGTATGCTTGTTTCATTTTTGTTGCTTACTGGATACAAATTTGGGGCATTGTGTCCGTGGTCACAAAGCCGTCACGGAAGAGTTCATATAATTTACTCACAACATCGTTTTCTGTTCACGGAGGCCATCATGGGCAATTCCTTACACAATAAAATCTACCTCGGCCGCCGCAGCGTAGCAGTGCTGAACAGCAAGCGTGTGCAAGCGATTCTCTGGGTCGGCGCCTTTGCCAGCATAGGCCTGGTATGGCTGGCGATACGAGCGTTCAAGTAATTCCATTGACAGTCCAGCCACGGGCTGTGCCGGGCGTCCTCCCGCCAGGGAGGCGCTGCGGGACCGGCTTGCCTTGCCGATGCGGGGCCGGGCGCGTACCATGAGGGCCGCAGCAGTCTCTTATGGAAAAAATGGCAATGAAAAACGAGAAATTAACGCAAGACGAATACGACGCACTGGCCGAAGTGGCGCGCGGCCTCAAGGGTGAGCGTGTCAGCGCCTGCGTGGGCCGCAACACCAAGCGCCTGGCCGGCCTCAAGCTGTTCAGCGTGGCCAAGAATGGCCGCCTGTCGCTCACCGACAAGGGCGAGCAAGCCCTGTTCCTGCGCCGCTGCATCATCGGCATGCGGGCGCTGGCGGCCGATCCGCACGCGACGCTGGAGGCGGACGTGGCCAATTTCCTGGGCAAGAAAGCCCACATCGCAGTGCGCGCCGGCGATGCCGGCTACGAACTCACCGACAAGGGCCGCGAGTCGCTGGCCGATATCGACAGCCAGGGCCTGTAAGCGCCCGTCCCTGCAGCGGCGCGGCCTGGCCCGCGCCGGCCTGCCACCATGGCTACCACAGCCATTACAGTCATCATAGCCGTTACGGCCACTACAGCAACTACAGCCACCACGGCCATCACGGCAACCACAGTCACCTGGGCCACCACAGTCACCACGGCCACCACAGTCACCTGGGCCACCACAGTCACCACGGCCGCTATTGCCTGATCGCTCGCTTCGCTCCGCCGGTCGTCACCGACCTCAGGCGGCGCGCCCGCCCGCTTGCGTTTCCATCCGCGTGGCCAGTTGGTCGATGGCGGCGGCGGTGACGGGCAGCGCGGCCAGCACGGCTTCGATCTGGGCTGTGCAGACGGCTGGATCGGCCGTGCTGCGCAACGTCGCTTCGGCCTGCGCCGCCAGTGCCGCCAGCGTTTCCGCGCCCACCGTGCCGGAGACGCCCTTGAGCGTGTGGAGCAAGGCTGGCGCCGTGTCCAGCCGGTGTTCGGTCACGGCGAGGCGCAGGGCGGCGCCGCTGCGTTCCGCTTCGGCGCCAAAGCTGCGCAGGGTCATCAGGTAGACGGCTTCCAGGCCGCCCATCCGGGCCAGGGCGGCCGCGCTGTTCAGGCTGACGGCAGGGACGGGCGCGATGGTCGGCGCGGTAACCGTATCGGCATGCTGTTCAATGACCGTGTCGGCGCCGGCAATCGCGCCGGCATCCGCGCCGCCGTGCCCGGTTCCGGTCGTGGCGCCGTCTGCCGTGTCCGGGCGCGTGTGATGCAGGATGACGGCGATCAGCTGGGCCAGGTCGAACGGCTTGCCGATGTGATCCACCATGCCCGCCGCCAGCGCGGCGGCGCGGTCGGCCGGCATGGCGTTGGCCG
>JAZJZQ010000188.1:3333-8943 GCA_040389625.1 Pseudomonadota bacterium
TCCACCATGCCCGCCGCCAGCGCGGCGGCGCGGTCGGCCGGCATGGCGTTGGCCGTCATGGCCACGATGGGCGGGGCCAGCTCGCCCAGCCGTTCGCGGATCAGGCGCGTGGCCTGGTAGCCGTCCATGTCGGGCATCTGGATATCCATCAGGATCAGGTCGGGCTGCTGGCCTGAGCGCAGCAGGGCGTCGATGGCGGCCTGGCCGCAGCCGGCCACCTCCACGTCGGCGCCATCGTTGCCCAGCAGTTCGCCCGCCACTTGCTGGTTGGTGGCGTTGTCTTCCACCGGCAGCAGGCGCAGCCCGGCCAGCCGTTGCTGGGAGCGGGGCGCCACCGCCACGGCCGGCCCATGGTGGCCCAGGCGGGCTTCGGCCACCACGTTGAACATCATGGAGGCCGTGACGGGCTTGACCAGTACGCCGTCGAGCACGGGTTCCAGCTCGGCCTGGCGCTGGGCCAGCAGTTCGCGGTCGTAGGCGGTGACCATGACGATCAGCGGCGTTTTACCTGCCGGCAGCAGACGGCGGATCTGCCAGCTCGTTTCCCAGCCGTCCAGCGACGGCATGCGCCAGTCGATGAACACCACGTCGTAGGGACGCTCCGGGTCGCGCCGGGCCACGGCGGCCAGCGCGTCGTAGCCGTTGTCGGCCACCTCCACCTGCCAGCCGAACGAGAGCGCGATTTCACTCAGGATCTGGCGCGCGCTGGCATTGTCGTCCACCACCAGGCAGGCCAGCCCACGCAGGTCCGTCAGGCCCGCCCCCTGCGCGGCGACCGGTTCGGCCGGTTCGGCCGCCGTTTGCAGCTCGATCACGAAGCTGAACTCGCTGCCCTGGCCCGGGGTGCTGTCCACTTTCAGGGTGCCGCCCATCAGGCGCGCCAGGCGCTGGCTGATGGCCAGGCCCAGGCCGGTGCCGCCGTAGCGGCGCGCCGTCGACGCCTCGGCCTGGGAAAAACCGTCGAAGATGTGGCGGCAATGTTCGGGCGAGATGCCGATGCCGGTGTCGCGCACGGCGAACGCGATCGACAGGCCGCGCTCGCTGCGCCCGGCCAGCCGGGCCGACAGCACCACCTCGCCCGAGGCCGTGAATTTGATGGCGTTGCCGGCCAGGTTGAGCAGGATCTGCTGCAGGCGCAGGGCGTCGCCCACCAGCCACGAGGGCAGGGCCGGGTCGATGCGGAACAGCACTTCCACGTTCTTGTCGCCCACGTTGGCCGACAGGATCACGGCCAGGTCGCGCCACAGCTTGTCCAGACTGAACGGGTGGGGATCGAGCGCCAGCTTGCCCGCCTCCACCTTGGAAAAGTCGAGAATGTCGTTGAGCAGGCCCAGCAGCGCGCGGGCCGCCGTCTCGGCCTTGGTGGTGTAGTCGTGCTGGCGCCCGTCCAGGGCCGTCTGCTGCAGCAGCTGCAGCATGCCCAGCACGGCGTTCATGGGCGAGCGGATCTCGTGGCTCATGTTGGCCAGGAATTCCGACTTGGCCCGGCCCGCCTGCAGCGCCTGCTCCTTGGCCAGCAGCAGGGCGTCGTGGGCGGCGCGCGCTTCCGTGATGTCGGTGCTGCTGCCGACCCAGCTCAGCACCTTGCCGTCGCCGTCGCGCTGCGCCAGCGCGTGGTTGTCGAACAGGCGCCACTGGCCATCGCGGTGGCGCAACCGGCAGTCGCAGCGGAATTCGCGCCCGTTCGCCTGGGCCAGCTGCCAGGCCGCCTCCAGCGCCGCGCTGTCGTCCGGGTGGACGATGGCCGACCAATGCTCGCGCGCCAGCAATTGCGCCGTCGGCACGCCCGTGTAGTCGTGCCAGTGGTGGCTGAGGAAGTCCAGCCGCAGGGCTGGGGTGGTGGTCCACACCATTTGCGGCAAGCCTTCCGTCAGCGAGCGCCAGCGCGACTCGGAGGCCGTCAGCCGGGCGAGCGAGCTTTGCAGGGCTGCATCCTTTTCCACCAGCTGCGTCAGCGAACGGTATTGGGTGCGCATCGCCACCCGCACGCTGGCCAGGAAGGCCCCGGCCAGCAGGTACATCACGGTGAGGAAGAGGGAGGCGTTGCGGATTTCCTTGTACCACGGGGCGAGGAAGTCGTCGCTCGACAGCCCCACCAGCACATAGATCGGATAGTTGCCGATGCGCTCCAGGCTGAACACGCGGTGCTGGCCGTCGAGCCGGCTCTCGGCGCGGTAGGTGGCGTGCGGCTTGCCGGCCGCCAGCATCGCTTCCGTCTGTGCCGACAGCCGGACCGGGCTGCCGATCACGACGGCCGACGATTCCGGGTAGCGGTGCAGGATGCGGCGCTGGCTGTCGAGCAGGGTGATGACGCCGTGCGGCCCAGTGTTGAGCGAGGCGAACAGCTCGGTGATGCGCGAGGTGTTCATGTTGACGTAGGCGGTGCCGCCGAAGCTGCCGTCGGCCTTGGTGAGCGCGTACATCAGCGGCAGCACCCACTCGTTGCTGATGCGCGACTTGACGGGCACGCCGATGATCAGCTCGCGGTCGGTGCGGGCGCGCTGGAAGAATTCGCGGATGTTCAGGTCTTGCGGGTGGGCCAGGTCGATTTCCTCGCCGTAGATCACCAGGCCGTCCGCGTTCGAGCCGCGCACCGAGTTGGCGTGGGGCGTGCGCTCCTTGAGCGTGCGCAGGTAGGCGCTGAAGGCGGCGTCGTCGAAGTGGCCGCCGGCCTGCATGGCGCGATATTCCTGGGCCGCGCGCCGCATCGACAGTTCCACTTCCTGGAAGTGCGACAGCAGGAAGTTTTCCAGCGCGACCGACAGGTTGCGCGACGTTTCCTCGGCCGCCGCGTAGTAACGCAGCCGGCTCTGGTTGAGGGCGTGGACGACGAAGATGGACAAGATCAGCAGCACGGCTCCCACCGCCGCCACCAGCCGGGTAAACAGCTTGCGCAGCTTGACCAGGGTTTCGAGGTTGGGCGCGGGCGGGGGACTGGATGGCATGGGACGGGCTCGTTGTTGCGGGCTGGGGAGCGGATTGCGGGGCCGGCATGGCCGGCAGGTAGCATACCTTACCATCTGGGCAGGGCTTTGTAACCTGTGACTTGCAAATGTGCAATCAAGTTGTTGCAGGCTATTTATTTGCTACCAGCGGGCCGAGCAGATAGGATGGCGACATCCCCATCCCCACCCACTGGAACAAATATGGAAAAACCGATGACCTGGTCCGCCCACGAACTGACCATGACCGTGCTGATGACGCCGGACATGGCCAATTTCTCCGGCAACGTACACGGCGGCACCATCCTCAAATACCTCGACAGCGTGGCCTATGCCTGCGCCAGCCGCTATTCGGGCAGCTATGTGGTCACGCTGTCGGTGGACCAGGTGATGTTCCT
The DNA here is from genome assembly GCA_040389625.1 of Pseudomonadota bacterium. Lineage (GTDB taxonomy): Bacteria > Pseudomonadota > Gammaproteobacteria > Burkholderiales > Burkholderiaceae_D > Rugamonas. The sequence continues at coordinate 6,674 of JAZJZQ010000188.1, forward strand.
GCAGCCTATCCACGTGGGCGAGCTGGTGACGTTCCTGGCCTCGATCAACTACACGGGCCGCACCTCGATGGAAGTGGGGATACGGGTGGTGACGGAAAATATCCAGCAGCGCCTGGTGCGCCATGCCAACAGCTGCTATTTCACGATGGTGGCGGTGGACGAAAACCGCAAGCCGGTGGCCGTGCCCACCCTGGTGCCGGAAACGCCGGAGCAGCAATCGCGCTACGCCCAGGCGCAGTTGCGCAAGCAGGCGCGTCAGATGGTGCATGGCGCCAAGAAGAAGGCGGCCGAATAGGATAGACGCCGGCGCCGGCGCTAGCGCCCCCAGCGCAGGCGCATGACGACCCAGTGCGCCAGCAGCCGGTTCAGCAGCGCCAGGCCCAACCCGTGGCGGCGCGCCACGCGGCGCTGCATGGCCAGGGCCGGCGAGCGGCCGCCGCCCTTGACGGCGAACACGATGCGGTTGTTGCCGGCCATGCCGTGGAACCAGCACAACTGGTTCTGGAAGGTCTGGCGCAGCCGGCGCAGCATGGCCGGGTAGTGCGGGTCGTAGCTGAAGATGTTGGCCGCCAGCACGCCGCCGGGACGCAACGCGCGCCGGCAGTCGGCATAGAAGCTGGCGCTGCCCAGCGCCGGCGGCAGGCCGGCCTCGTCGAAGCCGTCCACCAGCAGCACGTCGGCGCAGCCGTTCTGGCTGGCCATGTAGTGCGTGGCGTCCGTGTGGATCACGCGCAAGCGCGCATCGTCGGGCGGAATGGCGAACTGGTCGCGCAGGGCGATCACGTCGGCCCGCAGCTCGAGCACGGTGATGCGCGTGCGCGGCAGGTAGCGGTGGCAGAACTTGACCAGCGAGCCGCCGCCCAGGCCCACCATCAGGATGTGTTCGGGCTGCGGCTGGAACAGCACGAAGCACATCATGGCGCGCGCGTAACTGAGCACGAGATCGTCGGGCCGGGACAGCCGCATTTCGCTTTGCACCATGCCGGGCAGGAACTCAAGCGAGCGCCAGTCGCCGCGGGTGCGCACGCGGGGCGCGGGCGGGCAGGGCGGGTGGGCTGGATGCGGATCGGGCGGTGGCGGCATGGGGCAGGTGGGCGGTGAACTGGGGCGTTTGCCAGGCAGTTGACGGGCGCCGGGCGTGTTTTTATAGTAGCATGCGGCCCCCGGGCCGGTCATCCGCATTTACAGATGGAAAATTTGTAGGTACATTGGCGAAAGCCAGGATCAGCCCTGCTGGCGGCCTCATTGGAGAGAAAGATGTTTCTAGACCACCCCACCATTACCGCAACCAACAGTTTCACCGAGCCGGACCGTATCGAGCGCCTGACCCGCGTGTACGGCTACGTGGTGGCGCTGGCCGACCAGGCCGGCAATCAGGGTTTCATCGAAAAGTTTTCCCAGATTCATGACCACAAGGGCACGCTGATCGTATTCTGGCACGAAGCGCCCACCGAGGACGAGAAGCAGTTCTTCGTCCAGGCGTGGAGCAGCAAGATCGGCGACGGCAGCACCAACGTCGAACACGAGGTGTAACCGGGCGCGCCCGGCGCGCCCCGCATCCTTTCATCCATGGATATCAAAACACTGTTGCTGGCGCTGGCGTTGGGCAATCTGAGCCTGTGCGCGGCGCTGTTCTTTTTTGAATACGAGCGCAAGCAGACGCTCAGCCTGTCGACCTGGGCCGTGGCCAAGCAGTGCCAGGCCGCCGCGTGGCTGCTGCTCTACCTGCGCGGCACCTTGCCCGACCTGCTGTGCATCGGCGTGGGCAACGGCTTGCTGTTCGCCGGCATGGCGCTGGACGCGGCCGCCCTGTGGGAACTGGCGGGCCGCCCCATCTGGCGGCGCTACCTGGCGCCGGCCCTGGGCGTGGCCGTGGCCGTGTTCCTGGCCGGCTACCTGGGCGAACTGGAGCAGCCGTTGCGGGCGGCGGCCGGCTCGCTGATCGTGGCCGGCTTCTTCCTGGCCGGGGTGGTGGCGCTGGCCCTGCGCTGGCGCGACGGCAGCATGCTGCGCCGCTTCCTGGTGGTGAGCATGCTGCTGCTGTCGCTGGCCGTGGCCGCGCGCGGCATGCTGTCCGTGCTGCAGCCGGACGGCTGGGGCTGGGTGAGCGGCGGCATGATCCAGTGGCTGGGCCTGGCCGTGCTGTACCTGATGATGCTCACCAACGCCTTCGGCTACCTGCTGCTGTCGCGCGAGACGCTGCAGGGCGAACTGGCCCGGCTCGAAACGGTGGACACGGTGACGGACGTGCCCAACCGGCGCGGCTTCTA
>JAZJZQ010000189.1:0-5221 GCA_040389625.1 Pseudomonadota bacterium
TCGGGCAGCGGCGCCTGCGCGTTGCGCCCGATCAGGGCCTGCATGCGCGCGAACTGTGCATCGTACAAGCCGCGGCCATCGTAGGCGTATTCCAGCTGCAGCTTGGGCAGCGCGGCAAAAACATAGGTCATGCCCACCGTGGCGCGCGTGTAGCGCCGGCCATCGTCGGCGCGCAGCGGCCCGGGACCGGACTCGGGGCCGGCGTCGCCGTTGGAGGCCGGCACCAGCAAGGCCGGCAGTATCGGCCGCTGGCTACCCAACGCCGTATAGGCCGAGCCATACCATGACAGGCTGTCGCCGACGGCGCCGCTCAGCGCCAGGCCAGCCCCGCGCGCTTCGCCGCTGGCACGGCGCAGCAGCACGCTGGCACTTAGCTGGTCGAACTCGTAGCCCAGCCTGACGATAGTCTGTTCCACGCCGCGGTTGTAGCCGTCGGCATGACGCCGCGCGTCCTTGCTGTAGATCGCCGCCGCGCTGGCCCGCGCGCCCGTCCAGCTCAATACCGCCATGGGCAAGCCTTCCGACTGGCCCAGGGTGTCGAGCGGGTCGCTCAAGTCCGTGCGCTTTTGCAGGAAGCCCAGCGGCTGGTTGACGAAGGCCGGATCCAAGGCATACAGCCGCTTGCCGGCCGATAGCGTCACGGCTGGCGACAGCTGGAATACCCGGTTCAATTCCTGCACCGTCGCGCTGAAACCCGTATGCTGGCCCTCGACGTCGGTGTACCGGGCTTCGATGCGGGTGCGCCAGGTGATGTCGCGGTAGCGCCCTTCCAGCAGCGTGGCGAACGTGGTCTTACGTTGCGGGATGCCGAGGAAGTTGTCGGCGTTGAGCGGTGTCGATTGCAGGTGCGCGGCTTCCTCGCTGCCCAGCACGAAGCCGCCGAACCAGTCGGTGCCCTCGTCGGCGTGGGCGCTGCAGCACAGCAGCACGCCCGCCACGATTGCCGTCAGCCGCACGGTCATTGTTCCAGGCTGCGCGGGTTGAAGGTACTGGGCGGGAACTCCACGGCCTTGATTTTCTCGTACACCACCCGCGTTTCATCGTCCGGCAGCTGCGGATCGAGGTAGCGCGTGGTGGGCGGCAGGCCGCCGCTGGCGGTGTCGAACAGGGCTACCTTCAGCAGCTTGCCGCTGGCCACATGCAGCATGGCCTTGAGCGGCACGTACTGGCCGCGCTGCCTGCCAACCAGCAGCGTAATGCGGGTGTAGGTGGCCGCCTCGTTTTTGCTGCGCAGGTCGAGCGCAATGCAGCCGTCCGCGCAACCCGCCGGTGCATCGGCCAGTGTCGCATCGTAGTCGTTGGCAAAGCTGATGCGGGCCAGATCGCCGATCGACGCCTTGCCGCGCAAGGTCTGCAGCGGCGTCAGGCGAATCGCCCGGCGCGTGCGCGGCGCGTAGAAAAAGATGCCGCCGTCCGTGGTGAGAAATTTCTCACCGCGCTGGTCCACGCTGGTCGCCTCCACCAGTGCCTGGTTGTGGTTGGCGCCGCGCACTACGTAGGTGCCCGGCTCCTGTTCCTTGCCGCCCTGGACCGGCACGATACGCACGGCAGCCTCGAAGCTGTCCAGCGGCAAACGGTAATGGTCCACCTGGCGCAAGATGTCCTGTGCCGACGGCACCGCCGCAAGCGCGGGGCATGCCACCAGCACGGCAGCCAGCAAGGTCCAGCGCCATGCGCCTCGCAATGTAAATTCGTCCATGTTGCTAGCTCACTGTAAGGAAAGGGATGCCATGATGGGCATGCGGCCAATGCGGCGGCTGACGATCCAGGCGGCCGCCATGGCCACCAGCGGCAGCACGCAGACGATGGCGGCGCTGTACTCGGGCACCCACAGCAGCTGCAGCAGCACGCCGACGTTACGCCCCGGTGGCGGCGCCAGCTCGATGTGAGCGGCATTGATTGCCAGTGTGGCGACATAGCCGGCCAGCGCGCCCGCGCACGCGCCCGCGACGCCCTGCAGCAAGCCTTCCAGCACGAACAGGCGCCGCACCATCGCATGCGGGATGCCCATGGCGCGCATGGTGCCGATCTCCTTCGAGCGTTCATAGATCGTGGTGAGCGTCATGGCCGCCACGCCCAGGAACACGACGATGCAGATCACCACGCCGAACACCACGAATTGGTTGCCATACAGGGCCAGCACCTGCGCGTACAGGGGCGCCAGCTGCTGCCAGGTGCGCAGCTCGATCTGCCCTTCCTGCGCCAGCGCCTGGCGCAGCAACGCGGAGGTGGCATCGGAGCGCGCCGTGTCCCGGTACAGCACGGCGACACTGGACACCTTATCGGTGCGCAGCAGTTCCTGCGCCGTCTCCAGCGGCAGCTGCAACAGGTACAAGTCCGTCTGCGGCACGCCGGTGGCCACCAGTCCCACTACATCGACGTCGATGGCGTTGATGCTGCCGTTGACGGTGCTCGTCATCAGCGTGACGGACTGGCCTGGCCGCACCGACAGCCGGCGCGCCATCTCCTTGCCCAGCAGAACCTGGTAGCGCCCTTCCGCGCCGGCCCGCAGCGGCGCGCCGGCCGACAAGGTCTGGAACGCGCCGAAAGCCTGCCGTTCGCGTTCGGGCATGACGCCCGTGCCTTCGAAGTTGAGCGTGCGCGGGCCGTTCGACACCAGGCCGCCAAACTGTAGCCGCGGCACTACGCGGCGCACCTGCTCCTGGCGGCCCAGCAGCGCTTCCAGCCGGTCCAGCTGCCCCCGCTCCAGGCCAAACTGCAGCTGCTGCTCGGCGTAGCCGTCGAACTGGCCGCTGCCGGCCAGCTGCGCATGTCCCAGGCCGCTGCGGATGGTGCTCTCGCGCAGGCCGTCCAGCGCGGCGGCGATGTAGGAGACAAACAGCAGCAGCGCCAGCGTGCCCACGGCGATGGTCCCGGACAGCAGCAGCGCGCGCCGTCCGTTGCGTCGCACATTGCGCAGCGCGAGCATGGTCCACTGCGTCATGCGGCCAGCCTCCCGTCGGCCAGCCGGATCACGCGCTGCGCCATGTCCATCACGCGCGGGTCGTGGGTGGCGATGATGAAGGTGGTGGCCAGTTCGCGCTGCAGGCGGCCGATCAGCTCCAGCAGATGTTGCGCCGTCCTGCCATCGAGGTTGCCGGTCGGTTCATCGGCGATCACCAGGCCAGGCTGATTCACCAGCGCGCGCGCGATGGCGACGCGCTGCTGCTGCCCGCCCGACAGCTCGGCCGGCGTGTGACGCAGCCGGTGTCCCATCTCGACCTGTTCCAGCGCCGCCGACGCCCGGCGGCGCCGTTCGGCCGCCGGCAGCTTGTGCATGGCCAGCGCCAGCTCCACGTTCTCCTGGGCGGACAAGGCCGGCACCAGGTTAAATTGCTGGAACACGAAGCCCAGTTTGCGGTTGCGGTACTGGTCCAGCTGCCCTTCGGCGATGCGGTCCAGCCGCTCGCCGCCGACCGTGATGGTGCCGCTGTCGGGCCGGTCGAAGCGGGCCAGCATGGCCAGCAGCGTACTCTTGCCGCTGCCGGACGGGCCGGCGACGGCCGTCACGCTGGGCTGGTCGATGCGGAACGACACGGCATCGAGCGCCACGATCCGTTCGCCGCCGCGCTCAAAGTGCCGGGACACGGCGTCCACTTCCACGATGGCTGTCATGCGCCGCCCTTCAATATGCCAGCTCGACGTCGATGGACGTCGTGCCGGGTTGCAGGTCGATGGCGGCGTCGTCGAACGACGGCGGCCCGAACTTGCCCCTGGCGTTGCGGGAGAAACCGTAACCTTCCAGCGGCATGCCGTTGGCGGCCTTGTCGAACGTGCCGTTGGCGTTCTCGTCATGGAATGCCATCAAGGCGTATTTACCCGGCACCACGTGATTGAAATGCAGCTTGACCGACGGCGCCGCAGCCACCATCAGCATGTAGCGGCAGCGTTTGAGGAAGCTGTCCCTGTCGCACAGCGCGGCCAGCACCTGCCCCTGGTTACCGGCCACGCCGGTCAGGTTGACGGTCAGGCCAGCGCTCGCCCCCGCGCCTGCCGGTACTGCCGCCACGGCCGGCACGGCTGACGTGCGCCACCACAATGCCGCCACGACCAGGCCGGCGCAGGCGGCTGCGGCCATGCCACCGGCGATCAGGCGCCAGCGTTTGCCGCCAGCGCCGGGAACTGGCTGCACCGGCTTGCGCACCTGCTTGCGCACTTGCTTGCTTTGAGACTGCTGCATCGATTCCATCCTCTTGCAAAGACCGGCGTCAGGCGCGCGGCATCCAGGTAAATCGCCGTGCCGACAGGGCCAGGCAGGCGCCCACCATGAGCGACAGCAGCACCATGCTGTAGGCTTCCGTATGCCACGCCATGGCGCCCGTCAGGCCGCGCCGCACGCTGGCCATCAGCGCGTTGAGCGGCATGCAGTCGAATGCGTCGCGCAAGGGCTTGGGCAGGCCGCCCATCGGCACCATCAGGTTGCCGGAGAAGAGCAGCGGAAAGTACAGCAGGTTGCACAGCATGGTGGCGGCAGCCACGCTGCTGGACAGCGCCGCGATCAGCAAGCCTAGGGCCAGGAAGGCCGCCGCACCCAGCGCCAGCATGGCCACCGCAGCAGCGACCTGCATGCCGCCGGCCGTGATCCGGATGCCATAGATGCCCCAGGCGGCAAGGAACATCACCAGGCTGGCCAACAGCATGATCGCCAGCCGCGACACGCACCATGCCGCCACCACCACCCCGGTCGGCATGGGAAACAGCTGGTACATGCGGAACATGCCGCCTTCGCGCGCGGCCACCAGGGGGGCGGCGAAACCCATCAAACTGGTCGACAGGATCACCATCCCGGCCAGGCCGGTGACCAGGAACAGCCGGTAATCGAGCGCGCTTGCCCCCCGCTCCGGCGGCGGTGGCAGGGTCACCCGCGGGGCGCCCTGCAGGCCGGTCAGGTTGTAGGCATCGCTGTAGCCGCGCAGCAGGCCATAGGCCGCCTCGGCTGCGGCACCGCCGCCCTGCCCGCCGCTCAGCGCCAGCAGCGTGCTGCGGCCGGCCGCCACGTTGCCGGCAAAGCCGGACGGGATGGTCAGCACGAAGTCGCCTCCACTGCTCGATTCGGGCAGCAGATTGAATTCCACGCTATGCTGCTGGCGCAGGCCGGCCCGCAGGTGACGCGTGTAGGCGCGGCTTTCCTCGCTGTGGTCCTGGTCCACCACGGCCAGCGAAACGGGGCCCAGCTTGACGTCATGGCCGAACAGGGTCATCTCCATCACCAGCATCAGCA
>JAZJZQ010000189.1:5321-13781 GCA_040389625.1 Pseudomonadota bacterium
CCGCCGTACAGTTCCCACGCGCCCTCGCGCTGCGCAGGCGCGCGCACCAGGCCGGGCAAGGCTTGCAGCGCCGCCAGCGCATCGTCGCCCAGCGCCTGGCGCAACACGCCCTTGTGGCGGCCCACGCGTTGCGCCATCAATGCATCGAGCCTGCCCTCGGCCACGATACGGCCATCGTCCATGCAGCAGATACGGTCCATGCCCTGCAAATCGCCCGGTGCATGGGAGATTACCAGCAGCGTCAGCGGCAGGCTGGCCAGCAGCTCGCGCAGGGATCGGGCGAACCACTCGTCCAGTCCCAGCGAGGGTTCATCGAGAATGGCCAGTTCCGGCACGTGGGCCAGCGCCATCCACAGCATCAGGCGCTGCTTCTGGCCGCGCGACAGCTGCTGCCAATAGCGGTCGCGCAGCTCGTCGAGCCCCAGCGCGCGCGTGACGGCGGGGTCGGCGCGGCGATACATGGCCTGGTGCAGCGCCATCATTTCGCTGACGCGGGTCAGGCCCGGCATATCGTAGCCCTGCAGCAGGCCGCCGATGCGCTGGCGCGTGGCGGCCGCGCGCGGATCGCCCAGGTGCAGCGCGATGCTGCCCCGGTCCGGCTGGCGCAGGCCCAGCAGCGCTTCCATCAGTATCGACTTGCCGCTGCCGTTACGGCCGATGAAGGCCACGCGCTCGCCGCGCCGCACCGCAAGCGTTCCGGGACGCAGCGTGAAAGCGGACGACATGCGCAGCTCGACGTCCCTAACTTCCAGCAGGACGGGCGCTTCCGCCAGCCTGCCGTCCACGGCGACATCACCGTGTGCCGCCGGGTTGCCATGTTGCGCCTGGTAGCCAGATTGCGCCGGGCTGGCGCCCGCCGTTGTCCTCGCCGCGCCGGCGGCCGGCTGTGGCAGCGCCGGCTCCTGCGCCGGCGTGTCAATGCCGTACTCCAGCAGCACCTGGCGCGCGTGTTCGCGGTAGACGGGGTTTTGCATTGCCTGGCGCAGCTTGCTGACGCCCAGGTCGCGGTCGCCGCCGTATGCGGTGGGCGCGTGCAGCAGCAGCGAGGCATGCTGCACCAGTAGGTCGGGATCGCCCGGAATCAGCTGGACGGCCTTGCCGAAGCATTCCAGCGCCTGCTGCCCGGCCGCCGCCACCTTGATGATGTTGGGCCGCGCCAGCAAAATGGCCAGGATGGCGCGCGTGCCGCGCCACAGCCACAGGCGCCCCTGCGGCAGGCAGTCGGCGGCGGCCATCAGCTGGTCCAACCGCGCCATTTCGGCCGCATTTGGCGGCTCGGCAAAATTGGCCTGCAACAGCGCGCGGTTGATCAACGCGCCCAGCAGGCTGTCGAGCAAGGCCGGTTCGCCATAAATGTCGTCCGCCTCCAGCGCGGCGATGGCCTGGTCGGTGTCGGCCGGCCGCTTGTTGATCCAGGCGGTGAAGACGGCCTGTCGCGCCAGAGTTATCAGCTCCGCCTGGGCCGGCGTGGGTCCGCCGCCGCGCACCGCGGCCGGGAACTGAGTGCCGCTGGCCTGTTCCACCAGCCGCACGATCTGCGCTTCGGAAGTGGCGCGCGCCACGGCGGCGAACAGGCGCACGATGCCGTCCGCCCCACCCTGCGCATGGATGGCCTGCACCAGGTCGGCGCCGACGCGGCAGGCCGACAGGTACACCTGCAGGTCGCTGCCGGCGCTTTCGCCGAACATGCTGTCCGAGGCGCGGCTGAGCAGCGCGCGCATGGGCGGCAGCAGCACCATGTCCGCCTCCGGCAGCGTGGCGCCGGCAAAGCGGCCGGCGAAGAAATGGGCCAGGCCTTCGTCCAGCAGGCGCACGCCGCAGGTCAGGAAGCAGTGCGCCACTTCATGGAACTGCACGGCGCGCAGCCCGTCCGGATAACCGGGCGACAGCGTGGACAGGCGCAGCACGGCCAGGCCGGGGAAGCTTGCCATGGTCAGGTGCAGGTCGCGCGTCTCGGCCCGGCACTGCAGCAGGATGCACGGCGCCGGCAGGCCGAAGAATTGGCGGCACTGTGCGATGGCATCCTCGAAATTAGCCTGCATGGCCGGCGACAGGACCGTCTCGCCCAGCACCCACAAGGTGCCGCTCTGGCGCCACGGCTGGCGGCCGGTGACCATGTCCAGCAGCAGCGGATAGGCATGGAACCGTCCGCGCAATCCGAACAGGGAGTCGAGCGCGGCCAGCGCCGCGTCGCGCTCGCCCGCCGCGGCCAGCCGCAGCACATCGCTGGCGCCTTGCCGCAGGGCGGCCGTCGCGGCGACGCTGGCGGCGGCGCCCTGGCCGCCCGTCTCGAGCACGCGGAGCGCGTTATCGTTCATGGCGCCGGCGCCTCGGCCGCTTCCCGTCCCAGCAGCATGACGGACACCACGGTCTCCGTTACGCCGTCGATATCGAGCAAGGCCGCCAGCTCGTCGTCGTAATAGGCGCCGTAGACCAGCGAACCCAGTCCCAGCCCCTGCGCCGCCAGGCACAGGTTCTGCGACGCGTGCCCCGCTTCCAGCAAGGCCATGCGATAGCCGCGTGCGCCGTACTTGGCGGTGGCCCGCTGCGGCACGCTCGTCATCGCGCACACGATGGGCGCCTTGATCGACTTTTCGCCGCCGCGCACTTCGGCGCCGGCGAAGGCGTTGCCGTCCTGCGGCTTGAGCACGCGCAGGCAATGGTTGCGCGCGTCGTAATGGGCGATGCAGGGCGCCACGCCTTCCACCTCGTTCAGGAACAGGTAGAACTCGGTCGGATACAGTCCGCCCGGGGACGGATAGGCCCGGAATGCCAGCTTGACGTGGGGCGCCACGTCGCTGCTGCGGTAGCGGTTCACGCGCAGCGCATGGTGCAGCAGGCTGGAAAGCTCGGCCAGCGTGACGGCGCCAGCGAAACCGCGCGCGCTCTTGCGCGCCGCCAGCGCGGCCGACAGCTTGCCCAGTTCCAGCGACGGCTCCGGCAGCGCGATGGGGGGACAGGATGGGTACACGTTGTAGCCGGCCACGCCACGGGCGATATAAGCCGGATGGCGCAGATAGCGCACGATGTTGCGCACCTGCCCGGACAGGGTGGCGCGGTGGAACTTGGTCTGCTCGTGCAGGATCTCGGCCGGATCGTCGATATCGAACTCGCCCGCCATGGCCTGCGGCGGCAGCAGCTCTTGCAAACTATTTTTCATGGATGCCGGGCCTTATGGGAATGGGTGGGGATCGGGATTGGGCGGCGGCACCTGCGCCAGGCCCCAATGGGCGGCGATGGTGCGCAGCCGGCGCTGGTCCGCGCTGTGCAGGTCACTGCCGAACAACAGCGGATGCAGGCCGGGGATCAGCGCCCGCACCACCACGAAACCGAGGCTGGCGATATCGTCCGACGTCACATCCACGGCCAGCGCCCGGTGGCCCAGCGCGCGCAGGCGCGCCAGCAGGTCGTCCAGCGTGGCGAGCGTGTGCAGCGCCGGATCGTCGCTCGACACGCTTAGCTCGTTCCCGAACAGGAACGCCAGCGCCGCCTGGCGCGACGGCTCCAGGAAGTAGGCGAAATGGTCGCCCGGGTTGTTGATGGCGGCCCGTTCCGGCAGCGGCGTGCCCGCGCCCAGGATGGAACTCGCCCAGCAGTAGCCGTGCAGCGCCTCGATCACGGCCTTGTTGATGGCCTGCCCCACGTTCAGCTGCGCGCTCGCGCCCAGCGACATGGTGCCGTCGGTCTTGCTGCGGGCCAGGCACAGCACCACCGGCAGGCCGATGTCGGTGCTGATGTCCCACAGCCGAACTTCCAGCGACGGATGGTCGAGCGCGCGCAGCACGCCCGGCAGCAGCGTGGCGCGGGTGGCGGGACTGACCTGCAGGCTGCGCGGCGCATAACGCATCTGCCACATGGCGGCGAAGGCGTCGCGCTCGATCACTTCGCACAGGCCGCTGAGGATGGCGCGCTGTTCGTCCATGCCGCAGGCCAGGCCGGTGGAGGAGGACTGGAACACGATCTCGCGCTTGTCCTTGACCTGCATGCCCAGGTAGACCATCTGCGCCGGCACGTAGCTGGCGCGCTGCGGATCGTGCAGGTCGAGCGCGCTGGCCCAGGCCCGCGTGACGGCCGGATCGGGCGCGGCGTAGGCAAAACCTTCGGCCCCGTACTGCTCGGGCGCGAACAGCACGAACTGCTCCAGCCCCACGGCCGCGTCGCCCAGTTCCTGCTGGCTGGCGTAGTGCAGCTGGTCGTCGAAATGGGCGGCAGCCGAATAGCGCTCGATCGCTTCGCCGAAGGCCGCCCACAGGGCCGAGGTGCGGTCGAAGGCGGCGCCGGAGCCGGCCAGGCTGGCGCGGTCGCTGGTAGGGTTGTTCGGTTTGGCGCGCGAGGGGTCGATCATCATCGCCTTGACGTCGACCATCAGGGCGTTGAAGACGAACAGGCCGCGCGCGTCCGGATGCTCGGTTTCTTCCAGCAGCGAGGTGATGATGCCGTGACGGCGATGCACCAGTGCCTGGTGGATCAGGGCCAGGCGCGCCGCGTCGCGCGCTTCGGTGGACATGCGTTCCATCGCTTACGCCCTGCGCCGCAACAGCGCTTGCTGGAACACGCTGCCGACCGGACGGGCCGTGCTGGCCGTGCCGCAGCAGGCGCAGCGCGGCAGGCGCAGGATGCGGCTGCGCTGGACTTCGCCGGTGAGACTGTCGATCTCGCTGAACACGCTGTGCTGCAGATCCTCCAGCGTGCCGCTCAGGTACTGCAGTGCCACCCGCGACGCTTCGGCCACGCCGAACTGCACGGCCAGCCGGCTGGGCAGCGCGTGGTACAGGATGTTGTCGCGTCGGCTGCGCACGTCGAACTCGGCGACGAACTTGCGCGTGCTGCGCACCCGGTGAAAATAGCATTCGTAGCAGGCCGTGGCCTTGGGCAGCACCAGCGGGCCGCATTGCACGGTGCTCCAGTCCATGCCCAGGTACAGGCTGGGCATGCCGCGCTCGACCGCCTTGGCGTTCATGGCGCGGAAGGCGCCGTAATCCTCGAAGTCGGCACACACCAGCAGCAGCGCGCGCTTGCCGGCGCAGTCGGGCAAGTCGTCGCCGGCCGCGATGCGGGTCAGCGGCACGTCGAGCTGGGACAGCGACGCGGCCAGCGCGTCGGCGCAGGCGCCCTCGCCGGCCAGCACCAGCTGCCAGTTGGCGCGCTCGTAGGCGGCCTGCTGGTCGGGCGCGATCAGCGCATCCATCTCACGGCGGTAGGCCAGGTGCTGATGGGTGGCGTCGCCGTTGCCGCGGGCATTGTGCGGCACCAGCACGCGCGCGTTGACCAGCGCCTGCACGGCCGCCTGCACCGCCTCGGGCGGGAAGTGTTCGCCCAGTTCCGCGCCCAGTTCCGCAACGCGCAAGCCGTGGGCCGCGCGGGCCAGGATAACCTTGAGCACGCCCACCTTGTCTTCCACGGTGAAACGCCGCCCGACCACGGACATGGCGATCCTGTCCTCGCCCAGCGTAGTGATTTCCGCCAGCGGCGAAACGTACAGACACTCATTCATCAAAACACCCCATCATCTCTCAATACCTGATCCGGAATGCGGGAAACCCGGGCGCACGCGCAGGGTCCCGCCGGCCACGTGGAAGCGGTCAGGCCGCCAGTCCACCCGGCCCGACTTTCGGCCAGCGAAAGTCAGCACAGCAAGGGTTTAGCAGCAGCAGGAGCAGGAGCAGGTGCAGCAGGAAACGCTGACGTCGGCCAGCGCGCCGCTGAAGTCGTCTTGCAGGTATTCCGATTCGGTCGTATCGGTGATGGAGATGAAGTTGGTGTCAATCAAGATTTCCATTTCTCTTATCCTTGTAGAATGTGAATGAAAGGCCCGCATCATGAGACATATGTGTTTTTCTCATAACGAAGTGCCAAAATCGAGAGTAACATGGGATGATTGCCACACGGCAATAATTTGCATGAAAACAACAATATTAGAATAACAACTCTAATTAAACTGGTTTCATACGATCGCCAGCATCAGATGGGTGGCGCCGCCGAAGCGCGTGGTGTAGGTACAGCCAGCCAGGTAGCGGGCCGCCAGCTCGTCCGGGCCAAAGTCGGCGACCTGGCCGAAGCCCAGCGCGCGCAGTTCGCCGGCCAGCACCTCGGGCGAGAAGAAGGAAATCCACGGCTCGCCCTCGGCCGCGTACTTGCGCACGAACTGGCTCACCCCCCACTGCTCCATGGCAGACAGCAAGGCCGGCGTGACGCCGTAATCGAACACGATGGCGCTGCCGGTGGGCAGGGCGGCCACCATGGACAGGGTATCGAAGATGGCTTCGCGCGTCAGATACAAGGTGACGCCCAGCCAGGAAAAGAACACGGGTCGGTCCAGCCGGCAGCCGGCCGCCTGCAGCGCGTCGGCCAGGCGGTCGCGCTCGAAATCGACGGGCACGAAATGGACGTTCTCGGGTGTGGCCAGGCCGGCCTGGCGCAGCAGGCCGCGCTTCCAGGCCTGGGTGGCCGGATGGTCCACTTCGAACACCTGCAACCCGGGCGGATGGGGGCGCCAGCCGTAGCTGTCCAGGCCCGCGCCCAGCACCACGTACTGCGTCACGCCGCGCGCCACGGCTTGGGCCAGCTCGTCCTCGGCCAGCCGGCTGCGCACGGCCATGGCCATGCGCACCATGCGCCGCATGCCGGTGTCGAACTGCAGGGGATCGGCGCGCACCTGGGCCCCGTGTTCCGGGCCCAGGATGGACAGGGCCAGCGGGTCGTCGAACAGGGGCGGCTGGTCCAGCAGCTGGTGGGCGGCGCGCAGCATGGCCACCATCAATGCGCTGCGGCTGGCCTCGCCCTGCTCCAGCAGTCCCTTGTTGTTTTCAGTCCCCGCGATCCCGGTCATATTGTCTGCTTATAAATATGGAACAAGCAGCAATTCTAGTCCAAACGGCGCGCCAGTAGGTTGGCAACGCCGCGGCCTGGGCGAAGAATCTTACTGCGCCGGCTCCACCGTCGCCACCAGCGCGCCGGGCTTGGTGCCTATGCCCGTCAGCGCGAACTGCATGCCCGCGTAGCGCAAGTCTTCGGGGCGGAAGGTGTAGATTGGCATGTCGCGCACCACCTTCTCGCTCAACAGGTTGGCGATGCTGGCCACCTGGTGCTGGCGCCCTTCATCGAGGCCGTCGAACTCAAAGCGGTCCACGTGGGCATCGGTCAGGTAGACGGCATTGCGCGCCCGGTCCACCGTCAGCCGTCCGGAAATGGCCATGCTGCCGTTCCACGACTGGCGCGCCAGCAGCGGCGCCACGTTGGCGTCCAGCGACAGCGACACACGGTCGTTCTGGTCCAGGATGGTCAGCTGCGGGTGGCTCAGTTCCACGTCCAGGATGCCCAGCGCGCGCTGGTGCATGGGGAAGCGTCGGTCCATGCTGTGCTGCAGCCGTTCCTGCGGCAGGTCGACCTGGCGCGGCCCGACCAGGGAGGCGCAGGCGCCCAGCAGGCCTGCCAGCAGCAGCGGCGCGCCGCGCACGGTGATCCAGCGCCGCACGGCGCCATGCTTGGTGGTGATGGTCATATCGGGTACTTTCCGGTTCTGTGGCTAAACGAAGTGCGCCATTATTTCACATCCGCCAGCGGCCAGCCGGCACGCCTGAACATTGCACTTGCATTTTTAACACCTAGTGTTATAGTTAACTACAACACCAACCCAAGAACGGAAGCCGCCATGAACATAGGCTGGAACGAACACACGCCCATCTACCGCCAGCTCAAGGAACGGGTGGTGGGCATGATGCTGGACGGGCTGCTTAAACCGGGCGACGCCCTGCCCTCGGTGCGCCAGGTGGCGGCCGACTATCAACTCAATCCGATCACCGTCTCGCGCGCCTATCAGGAGCTGGTGGACGAATCTTTAGTGGAAAAACGAAGGGGACTAGGTATGTATGTCATCGACGGCGCCCGCGACAAGCTGCTGGCTACGGAACGGGAGCGTTTTGTGCGCGAGGAATGGCCGGCCATGGTGGAGCGTATCCGCCGCCTGGGCCTGGACCTGGAACAGCTGCTGAAGGCGGCCCGGCCGGGAGCGGCATCATGAGCGCCGTCGTCACGGCGCGCCACCTCGTCAAGCGCTACGGCCGGCAGACGGCCCTGGACGACGCCAGCTTCGAGATCCAGCCCGGCCGCGTGGTGGGCCTGATCGGCCCCAACGGCTCCGGCAAGACCACCACCCTGAAAGCCATGCTGGGCCTGACGCCGTTCGACGGCGAACTGTCCGTGCTGGGTCTGGACCCGCGTACCCAGCGCGAGGAACTGATGCGCGAAGTGTGCTTCATTGCCGACGTGGCCATACTGCCGCGCTGGCTGCGGGTGCGCGAGGCGCTGGACTTCGTGGAAGGCGTCCATCCCCGCTTTGACCGCAGCAAGGCCGAACGCTACCTGGCCAGCACCAAGCTGTCGCTGGACATGAAGGTCAAGGCCATGTCCAAGGGCATGGTGGTGCAGCTGCACCTGGCGCTGGTGATGGCCATCGACGCC
>JAZJZQ010000190.1:0-2484 GCA_040389625.1 Pseudomonadota bacterium
CCGAAAAGGAAGGCATCACGCCGCAGGAATTCGTGGCCAAGATCGCCGCCGGCCGGGCCCAGTACCTGGACGGCTTCCACATCGCCTTCGACAACTGGTACTCCACCGATTCGCCGGAAAACGTCGAACTGTCGCAGGGCATCTACCGCAAGCTGCGCGAGGCCGGCCTGATCTCGACCAAGGTGGTGGACCGCTTCTTCGACCCCGTCAAGGGCATGTTCCTGGCCGACCGCAACATCAAGGGCGAGTGCCCCAAGTGCGGCGCCAAGGACCAATACGGCGACAACTGCGAAGTGTGCGGCGCGGCCTACCAGCCGACCGAACTGGTGAACCCGTTCTCCGTGTTTACCGGCTCCACGCCCATCCTCAAGCCTTCCGAGCAGTATTTTTTCAAGCTGTCGGACCCGCGCTGCTTCCAGTTCCTGCGCGACTGGCTCAACACGCCGGGCCGCCTGCAGCCTGAAATGGTCAACAAGGTCAGCGAATGGCTGGGCGAGGCGGGCGAAAAGCTGGCCGACTGGGACATTTCGCGCGACGCGCCCTACTTCGGCATCCCTATCCCTGACGCGCCGGGCAAGTTCTTCTACGTGTGGCTGGACGCGCCGGTCGGCTACCTGGCCAGCCTGAAAAACTACTGCCAGAAAAAGGGCATGGACTTCGACGCCCTGCTCAACGACCCGGCCACGGAACAGATCCACTTCATCGGCAAGGACATCGTCTCGTTCCACCTGCTGTTCTGGCCCGCCATGCTCAAGTTCGCCGACCACCCCGTGATCGACAAGCTCAAAGTGAACGTGCACGGCCACCTGACGGTCAACAACGAAAAGATGTCCAAGTCGCGCGGCACCGGCATCTCGCCGCTGCGCTACCTGAACCTGGGCATGAACCCGGAATGGCTGCGCTACTACATCGCCTTCAAGCTCAACTCCAAGGTGGAAGACCTGGACTTCACGGGTGACGACTTCGTGGCCCGCGTGAACTCGGACCTGATCGGCAAATACGTCAACATCGCCAGCCGCTGCGCCGGCTTCATCGCCAAGAAGTTCGACGGCAAGCTGGCGGCGTCGCTGTCCGACAACGCGCAAGCGTGGATCAAGCGCGCCCTGGTCACCGAGGCCGGCGCCGAGCGCCAGGCCAGCATCGCCGCCCACTTCGAGGCGCGTGAGTTCGGCAAGGCCCTGCGCGAGATCATGGAAGTGGCCGACATCACCAACCAGTACGTGGACGACAACAAGCCATGGGTACTGGCCAAGGATGAAGCCAAACTGGCCGAATTGCACGACGTCTGCACCACCGCCCTGATCCTGTTCCGCCAGCTGACCATCATGCTGTCGCCAGTGCTGCCAGGCGTGGCCACCAACGTCAGGAAGTTCCTCAACGATGCGCAGCTGGTGTGGGCCGACACCGAGGTGTCGACCGGCGCCGTGTGGAACACCATGCTGGGCCGCACCATCGGCGCCTACGACCACTTGATGAAGCGCGTCGAGCCGAAGATGATCGAAGACCTGTTCGACGCCCCGGCGCAAATGGCCGCTGGCGTCGCCGCGGGCGCAAGCGCCGCCAAGCCTGAGAAGGCCGCCAAGGCCAAGGCGGCGCCAGCGGTTGCCGTCACCGACACCGGCATCGAAGTGATCGCGCCGGAAATCTCGGTCGACGATTTCTTCAAGGTCGACCTGCGCATCGCAAAGATCATCAATTGCGAACACGTGGACGGCTCGGACAAGCTGCTGCGCCTGACGCTGGACGCGGGTGAGGGACGCATGCGCAACGTCTTCTCCGGCATCAAGTCCATGTACCAGCCGGAAGACCTGATCGGCAAGCTGACCGTGCTGGTCGCCAACCTGGCGCCGCGCAAGATGAAGTTCGGCGTCTC
Organism: Pseudomonadota bacterium; assembly: GCA_040389625.1. Taxonomy (GTDB): domain Bacteria; phylum Pseudomonadota; class Gammaproteobacteria; order Burkholderiales; family Burkholderiaceae_D; genus Rugamonas. The sequence goes on from JAZJZQ010000190.1 coordinate 1,874, forward strand.
CGAAGGCATGGTGATGGCCGCCTCGGCGGTTGATGAGAAAGCCAATCCCGGCATTTACATCCTCAACCCGTGGCCCGGTGCCACGCCGGGCATGCGCATCAGCTAACGGAACAGACCAAGGCAGCCGCATGAACATCCTGGTGCGCGAAGCGACGGCAGACGATGCAAAACTGATCGCCGGACTCACGCGCGCCGCGTGGGCCGGCAAAGTCAGCGTCACTTCCAGCGGCCACCGCGAAACCGCCGTCCTCGTCGCGCAGCACCTGCGCGACGGCGGCGGTTTTATTTTGCTGGTCGACGACGAACCGGTCGGCTCCGTACGCTGGCTGCCGCTCGATGCCGAGCCGGACGTGTGGGAAGTGGCGCGCATGGGCGTGCTGCCCGGCCACCGGGGACAGCATCTGTCCGAGCACCTGCTGGAAGCGGTGATCCACCACGCGCTGGCCACCGGCATCGCCGAAGTACGGCTGGCCGTGCGCAGCGACCAGCCCAAGCTGATCGACTTCTACGCGGCCTTCGGATTCGGCCTGGCCGAAGAACTGGAATACTCGCACGCCAACCCGCTGGAACCGGCGCCGCTGGTCATGCGCCGCCTGCTGCGGCGCTGACCA
>JAZJZQ010000191.1:0-2020 GCA_040389625.1 Pseudomonadota bacterium
TCCGTCTCGATCAGGATGCGTTCCAGCGGCACTTCCAGCGCCACGGCCTGCAAATCCTTGGCGCTCTTGAAGGTCACGATGCCGGAGAAGGAAATGTAGAAGCCCATGGCGATGGCGGCCCGCGCCACTTCCAGCGACTCAGTGAAGCAGTGCATGACGCCGGCCACGCCGCCCGCTTCCGTGCCGGCGCCCTCTTCCCGCATGATGCGGATGGTGTCCTCGCTGGCCGAGCGGGTGTGGATAATCAAGGGCTTACGGGTGATTCTTGAAGCCTTGATGTGGGTGCGGAAGCGCTCGCGCTGCCACTCCAGGTCGCCCGTGAGGCGGAAATAATCCAGCCCCGTTTCGCCGATGGCGATGATCTTCGGGTGGTCGGCCAGCTTCACCAGCTCTTCGACGGAAGGCTCCGGCGTCTCCTCATAGTCGGGATGGACGCCGACCGAGGCGTAGATGTGGGGATACTGTTCAGCCAACGCCAGCACTTGCGGAAAGTCCGGCAGGTCGACCGACACGCACAGCGCATGGCTGACCTTGTTTTCCGCCATCTTGGCGAGGATCTCGGGCATGCGAGCGGCCAGCTCGGGGAAATTGATATGGCAATGGGAATCGATATACATGGCGTGATTGTACCGCGTCACGCCTGCCCCGGTCAGCCCCGCCCTCGTCCACCGTGCCGATTCAGTCCACCCGCTTGCCGAGGATGATGAGGTCGCGCTCCACGCCGTCCAGGTTGGCCACGCGGGGCAGGTTGGCCCAGGTATCGAAGCCGTATTTGCGGAACAGCCCCAGGCTGGGCGCGTTGTGGCCGAAAATGAAACCTAGCAAGGTATGCACCTTGATCCGCGGCGCAAAGGCGATGGCCTGCTCCAGGCCGTAACGGCCCACGCCCTTGCCGCGCCACGCTTCATCGATGTAGATCGACACTTCGGCCGTACCCGAGTATGCGGGGCGGCCGTAGAAGTTGGAATACGAGATCCAGCCCAGCATGGCAGGACTGGCGCCGTCGTCATCGGCCGCCTCGATCACCCACAGGGGACGGCGTTGCGGCTCGTGTTCCTCGAACCAGTGCAGGCGCGACTCGACCGAGACCGGTTCCGTATCGGCCGTCACTTCGCGCGAGGCGACGGTGCTGTTGTAGATGGCCACAATGGCGGGCAGGTCGGCCAGCGTGGCCAGGCGGTGACGGAAAGCAGGCATGGGCGAAAAATCAGGCAATCAAAGCGTGTGGGTGGCGCGCGACGAACGCAGGGCGGCGCCCAGGATTTCCTCGATGCGCAGGCGGGCCCGTTGGCCGCTCTCATCGTCGGGGAAATGCACGCCTATGCCTTGCGCCTTGTTGTTGTGGGCGCCGGCCGGCGTGATCCAGGCCACCTTGCCGGCGATCGGGTATTTGTTGGGGTCGTCCATCAACGCCAGGATCAGGTAGATCTCGTCGCCGATCTTGTGCGGCTTCTGGCTGGGCACGAATACGCCGCCATTCTTCAGGAACGGCATGTAGGCAGCGTACAGGGCCGCCTTTTCCTTGATCGCGAGCGACAATACCGTAGGCCGTGCGATGGGCACGGCGCTCGGGTCAACAGGGCTGCCGGTCATTCATATCCTTTCAGGCACAGCAAGCTGCATAATCGAGCAGCATGTCTTCAATGAACAGCTTGGGCGACAGGGGATGGTCGGCCGTCGCCCGGCGCTCGTTGGCCGCCTTCAGCGCGGCCAGCAGGCGGCTGACGTGGATCTTGTCGGCCAGGCCCGCCAATTCCTTGCGGTAGCGCGGATAGTAGCGGATATTCCCCGCCAGTTTGTAGGAAAACATGTCATAAAGCCAGCGCTGCATCCAAGAAACCTGGGCCGCCAGCGGGACTTTCTGCAATTTGTCGGCTGTTTTCAACGCCCCTTCCACGCTGGGGCGGGCCAGCAGCTGCAGCAGCGTTTCCATGTCGTCGCGGTTGCCCGTCTCGGCCTGGGCCAGCGCGGCCAGCGGCGAACCGCCCTGCTCGCGCAGCCAGCTGTCGGCGTCGGCCAC
>JAZJZQ010000192.1:0-5389 GCA_040389625.1 Pseudomonadota bacterium
CCGTTGCCGGTCTACCTCGACACCTCGCTGCGCGAATACGACGAAGTGATGCCCGCCGCCGGCGCCGTGCACAGCGCCGTGCGTATCGCCCCCCAGCAGCTGGCCGACATCACCGCCGGCGCCTGGGTCGACGTATGCCAACCCAGATAAATGCATCGGGGACGTAAAAAATGGGGACGTAACGCGGTTTTCGGAAAAATGGGGCCGTTGGAAAATGGGGACGGGAAAACGGGGACGTAACACGGTTTTTGGAAAATCGTGTTACGTCCCCAATTTATGTTTTTCGGATTAGATGGCGTCAGGAAAATGGCGGAAAATGGGGACGTACCCCTTTTTCTGAAAAAAAGGGGTAAGAAGAAGGGGTAGAAAAAGGGGTACGTCCCCATTTCCGAAAATGGGGACGTACCCCATTTTCGCCCCCATTTTAGGTTAGATGGCGTCGAGCGCGGCGCGCAGGTCGCGCCGCAGGTCGTCGACGTCTTCGATGCCGACTGATAGCCGGATCAGGCTGTCGCCTATGCCCAGCGCCGTGCGCTGCGCCAGCGGGATGGTGGCGTGCGTCATCAGGGCCGGGTGCTCGATCAGGCTTTCCACGCCGCCCAGGCTCTCGGCCAATGCGAACAGCTTGCAGCATTCAAGGAAACGGCGCGCGCCGGCCAGGTCCGTCTTCAGGTCGATCGAGATGATGCCGCCAAAGCCTGCCATCTGTCGCCGCGCCAGTTCATGCTGCGGGTGCGATGCCAGGCCGGGATAGTACACGCGCCGTACTTCCGGCTGCGCGTCCAGCCAGCGCGCCAGCTCCAGCGCGCTTTCGCAGTGCCGTTCCATGCGCAGGGCCAGCGTCTTTACGCCGCGCAGCGCGAGGAAGCTGTCGAATGGGCCGGCGATGGCGCCCACCGCGTTCTGCAGGAAGGTCAGCTGTTCGCGCCATGCATGCTGGTGCGCTTCGCCCGCCACGACGGCCATGCCGCCGATGATGTCGGAGTGGCCGTTCAGGTACTTGGTGGTGGAGTGGACCACGATGTCGAAACCGAATTCCAGCGGCCGTTGCACGATGGGACTGGCGAAGGTGTTGTCGGCCACGGCGATGATGCCGCGCACGCGGCAGATTTCGGCCACCGTCTGCAAGTCGGCCAGCTTGAGCATGGGATTGGTGGGCGTTTCCACCCACACCATGCGGGTGTTGGGCTGCAGCGCGGCCAGCAGGCTTTCCGGCCGGGTCAGGTCGACGTAGCTGAATGCGTGGCCGGCGCTGCGCCGCCGCACTTTTTCGAACAGGCGGTAGGTGCCGCCGTACATGTCGTCGCCGGCCACGATGTGGGCGCCGGCGTCGGCCAGTTCCAGCACGGTGGAGATGGCGGCCAGGCCGGAGGCGAAGGCGTAGCCTTGCACGCCGCCTTCCAGGTCGGCCACGCAGCGCTCCAGGGCCCAGCGCGTGGGGTTGTGCGAGCGGCCGTAGTCCAGCCCCTTGTGCACGCCGGGGCTGTCCTGCACGTAGGTGGAGGTGGCGTAGATGGGCGGCATGATGGCGCCCGTGGACGGGTCGGGCGCCTGGCCGGCGTGGATCACGCGCGTGGCCAGGGCCGCTTTCGGTGGGGTGTGGTCGGGCTGGCTCACGATAGCTTCCTGCGCAAGTGGTTGAGGAGGTCGAAGCGCGTGATCAGGCCGTAGAAGATGTCGCCCTCGGCCACCACGGCCGTCAGCCCGCGGTCCAGCGTGGCGCGCACGGCGTGCAGGCCGGCCTTGGGCGACAGCGTTTCCAGTCGCGCGCTCATGGTGGCGCCCACCGCGGTGGCGAAGTGCTCGGGATCGTCGTCCACTTTCAGCAGCAGGTCCGATTCGTCGATGATGCCCACCAGCCGGCCCTGGTCGATTACGGGCAGCTGCGCCAGGTCGGCGCTGCGCATGCGGTTGAAGGCCACCAGCAAGCTGTCGTCCGGCGCCACGCTGACCACTTCGTCCTCGTCGTAGCGGCGTCCGATCAGGTCGCGCAGGTCGTGGGTGGCGGGACGCGGCAGCAGGCCCTGGTCGTGCATCCAGCCGTCGTTGTACAGCTTGGACAGGTAGCGCGTGCCCGTGTCGCACACGAAGCTGACCACCCGCTTGGGCCGCGTCTGGGCGCGGCAGTAGCGCAGCGCGGCGGCGAACAGGGTGCCGGTGGACGAACCGCCCAAAATGCCCTCGGCCCGCAGCAGGGTGCGCGCGCTGGCGAAGCTTTCCTGGTCGTTGATCGTGTAGGCCTGGTGCACGGCGCTCATGTCGGCGATGGCGGGCACGAAATCTTCGCCTATGCCTTCCACCGCCCACGAGCCGGCCGTGTCGGCCACGCGGCCGGTGCGCACGTACTCGGCCAGGATAGAGCCCTCGGGATCGGCCAGCACGAATTCCACCTGCGGATGGACGCGCTTGAAGTAGCGCGTGAGTCCCGTCAGCGTGCCCGACGAGCCCACGCCGACGACGATGGCGTCCACCTCATGACCCATCTGTTTCCAGATCTCGGGCCCGGTGGTGGTCTCGTGCGCGCGCGGGTTGGCGGGGTTGTTGAACTGGTCGGCATACCAGGCGCCGGGCAGTTCGCGCGCCAGCCGGGCCGCATAGTCCTGGTAGTAGTCGGGGTGGCCCTTGGCCACGTCGGAGCGAGTGGTGCGCACGTCGGCGCCCAGCGCCTTCAGGTGCAGCACTTTTTCCGGCGACATCTTGTCGGGCACCACCAGCAGCACGCGGTAGCCCTTGAGCCGGCCCACCAGGGCCAGGCCCAGGCCCGTGTTGCCGGCCGTCGCTTCGACGATGGTGCCGCCGGGGCGCAGCCGGCCGTCTTCCTCGGCTGCCTGCACCATGGCCAGGCCGATGCGGTCCTTGATCGAGCCGCCGGGGTTTTGCGATTCCAGCTTGAGAAACAGCTGGCAGGGTCCGGTATCGAGCCGGGTGATCTGGATCAGCGGGGTATTGCCGATCAGTTTGAAAAGTGCGGGCGTTTGCATGGGAGCTCCTGGCGGCGAGGCAGGGAGGGCGCTCGTGGCGTTCTCCGCTGTCCGTGACGAGGAGGCGATCGTAGGCCAGCCCCGTCACGCTGGGAAGGAATGATTCCGTGTTTGCTTATGCAGTTTGCTGGGTTTGCGGGCGTGCCGGTACGACAAGTATGCGCTTTTTTGCTTTGGGGCGGTTTATAATCGGCCAGCCGGCAAGGCGTGGCCGCCTGGCATCATCCGGCAGGATCAGAAAACCATCAGGGACAGAAAGCGGCAGTGGCAAAACTTTATTTCCGGTACTCTGCGATGAACGCAGGCAAATCCACGGCAATGTTGCAAGTGGCGCATAACTACGAGGAGCAGGGCCAGGCCGTGAAGCTCTACACGGCGGCCATCGACGACCGCTACGGCGTGGGCCGGGTCACGTCGCGCCTGGGGCCGCAGCGGGAAGTGGATGTGTTCAACGGGGACACGGACTTCCTGGCCGAGATTCCCAAGGTGGCCTGCCTGCTGATCGATGAGTCGCAATTCCTCACGCCCCGCCAGGCCCAGCAGCTGCACCAGCTGGCCCAGACCCGCGGCGTGCCCGTGATCTGCTACGGCTTGCGCACCGATTTCCGGGGCGAACCGTTCCCCGGCTCGGCCTACCTGCTGGCGCTGGCCGACGATATCGAAGAACTGAAGAACATCTGCACTTGCGGCAAGAAAGCGACCATGAATATCCGCGTCGACCAGCATGGCAAGCGTATCAAGGATGGCGAGCAGATCAGCATTGGCGGCAATGAAAGTTACCGCCAGGCTTGCGGCCGCTGTTTCTACTCGGAATAAGCGATGACGCCCCGCCAGCGCTCCGCCCACGGTCGCCATGGCTAGCCTGCTCAGCTGCAGCGCGCTGGCGCCAGCCTGGCTGTGCCGGCATGGCGACATGTTGCTGTACCTGGCCCCGTCGCTGCTGCTGGCGTTGCTGATCCGCTCGCTGTCGGCCCGCCACCCCTTCTTTTTCCTGTTCACGGCGGCCGGCACGGCTTGCCATGAACTGGCCCATTTCAGTGTCGGCCTGCTGACGGGCGCCCGTCCCGGGGCGTTGACCATCATCCCGCGCCGGGTGGGGCAGGGCTGGGAGCTCGGCTCCGTGCTGCTGACCCGGGTGCGCTGGTATAACGCGGCGCCGGCTGCGCTGGCGCCATTCCTGATCGTGTTGCTGCCGTTCCTGGTGGCGGCCTGGCGCACCCGGCCCGGCTGGCATTTCCAGTGGCTGGACCTGGCGCTGGCGTTCGCCGTGGCGCCCCAATTTCTTGCCTTTTGGCCATCCAAAGTGGACTGGAAGATCGCGCTGCGCTCCTGGCCCTACCTGCTCATCTTGGCCGCGTTGTGGCTGGCCTGGCGCCAGTGGGGTGGCTGAGGGCGCGCCCGGTGGGGCGGTCTTCAGCGCCCCTTAAGCTTGAACGGGGAAACTGTGCTGCCACGAATGGTGCGGCAGCTGCTATCCTGTAGAATTGAAGCCGGGAAAACGCAGTCCCGCTCTCGTAGTTCCATGCGCGCAGTTGCAGGCACGCAGTTCACACATCACAGTTCGGAGTAAGCCGATGAAGAAGCACATGTTGTTGGTCGCGCTGGCCATGTCCGTATCGCTGAGCGCCATGTCGGCGCAAACGGAAAAGCTGGGCGATACCCAGCTGAAACCCCTGCCGCAGCAGACCCAGGCTGCCCTGTGGGCTTCGCGCGTGCTGTCGCGCTACCACTACAAGGCTGTCCCGCTGGACGACGCCATGTCGGAAAAAATCTTCGACCGCTATTTCAAGTCGCTGGACGCGGAAAAGCTGTTCTTCGTCCAGGCCGACCTGGACCAGTATGCCAGTGCCCGCAGCCGGCTCGACGACGCCATCAACGGCGAAAACCTGGGCGTGCCGTTCGCCATCTACAACCTGTACCAGCAGCGCTTCAACGAGCGCATTGCCTACGCCCGCGAATTGCTCAAGACCAAATTCGATTTCAGCGTCGATGAAAGCTACCAGTACGACCGGGAAAAGGCGGACTGGGTCAAGAGCGACGCCGACATCAAGGAACTGTGGCGCAAGCGCGTGAAGAACGACTGGCTGCGCCTGAAGCTGGCCGGCAAGGACGACAAGGCCATCCGCGAGACGCTCGACAAGCGCTACGAGAACTACCTGAGCCGCTCCCGCAAGCTCAACAATGAAGACGTGTTCCAGATCTTCATGAACTCCTACGCCATGTCGATCGAGCCGCACACCAACTACCTGGGCCCCCGCGCGTCGGAGAACTTCGACATTGCCATGCGCCTGTCGCTGGAAGGCATAGGCTGCGTGCTGCAGACGCGCGACGAATACACGGTGGTACGCGAAGTGGTGCCGGGCAGCCCGGCCGGCCTGTCGGGCAAGATCAAGGTGGGCGACCGCATC
>JAZJZQ010000193.1:0-2166 GCA_040389625.1 Pseudomonadota bacterium
GGGACCTGCGGATTAACAGTCCGTCGCTCTACCAACTGAGCTATCAGGGATTAGAGGCAACATTTTATACTGTTTCGATCACACCATCAAGCTTTCTGACAGTGCAACTTATTTCGTACTCCGTGTTGCCTTCCGGATCAATCTTTCGATCAATCCGAAGAAGCAAGATATTAAAGGACTTTGGCGATCGCGTCAATGACGATATCGATATTGCGCGAGTTCAGGGCCGCCACGCAGATGCGGCCCGTGTCCACCGCATAGATCGACTGCTCGCGCAGCTTCTCCACTTGCGCCTTGGTCAGGCCCGAGTACGAGAACATGCCCACCTGGTCGCGCACGAAGGCGAAGTCGTGGCCAGGGGCCTTTTCCTTCAGCTTGGTGACGAAGGCTTCGCGCATTTCCTTGATGCGCACGCGCATGCCGGCCAGTTCCTCTTCCCACAGCTGGCGCAGGGCCGGCGTGGTCAGCACGGTGGCCACCACCTTGCCGCCGTGCACAGGCGGGTTGGAGTAGTTGGTGCGCACCACGCGCTTCAGTTGCGACAGCAGGCGCGAGGCCTCTTCCGCGCTGGCGGCGACCACGCTCAGGGCGCCCACGCGCTCGCCGTACAGCGAGAACGACTTGGAGAACGAGTTCGAGATCAGCAGCGGACCGCCGGCGGCCGCGAAGCGGCGTACCACGGCGCCGTCTTCGGCGATGCCGGCGCCAAAGCCCTGGTAAGCCATGTCCAGGAACGGCACCAGGCCGCCGGCCGTCACGGCGGCGATCACTTCATCCCACTGGGCCGAGCTCAGGTCGGCGCCGGTCGGGTTGTGGCAGCAGGCGTGCAGCAGCACGATGGAGCCGCGCGGCATGGCCTTGATGTCGGCCAGCATGCCGGCGAAGTTCACGCCGTGGGTGGCGGCATCGTAGTAGCTGTAGTTGTTGACGACGAAACCGGCGCTCTCGAACAGGGCGCGGTGGTTTTCCCAGCTTGGGTCGCTGATGTAGACCTGGGCGCCAGGCGCGAAGCGCTGCAGGAAGTCGGCGCCGATCTTCAGGGCGCCCGTGCCGCCGATGGCTTGCACGGTGACGGCACGCTTCTCTTGAATGACGGCGCTGTCGGCACCAAATACCAGTTGCTGCACGGCCTGGTCATAGGCCGCCAGGCCTTCGATCGGCAGGTAGGTGCGGGGCGCAGGCTGCTCGATCAGCATGGCTTCCGCCTTCTGCACGCACGACAGCAGCGGAACCTTGCCATTGTCGTCATAATAGACACCCACGCCCAGGTTGATTTTCGCGGGGTTCTGGTCCGCGTTGAAGGCTTCAGTGATGCCCAGGATAGGGTCGCGTGGAGCCATGTCGATGGCGCTGAAGAGGCTGGCAGAAACGGAAGGATTCGTCATGATAAGATTGGAGTCGTTTGGTAGCAGTACGCGGCGGATTTAGTCGGCGGCTCCGAATTAAATAAAGTGCTTCAGGCCGCTGACAGGCCATTATTCTATCAAAGGTCTGAAAAGATGGCTGACACAGCAGATGTAAAAACCCCTTCCGCAGCAACAATCGTCACTTTTCCCGACTCGCCCTTCAAGCTGCACCAGCCTTTTGCGCCCGCCGGCGACCAGCCCGCAGCCATCGACGCGCTGTGCGAAGGCATCAACGACGGCCTGTTCTTCCAAACCCTGCTGGGGGTGACGGGCTCGGGCAAGACCTACACCATGGCCAACGTGATCGCCCGCCTGGGCCGGCCCGCCATCGTGTTCGCCCCCAACAAGACGCTTGCGGCCCAGCTCTATTCCGAGTTCCGCGAATTTTTCCCCGAGAACGCGGTCGAGTATTTCGTCAGCTACTACGATTACTACCAGCCGGAAGCCTACGTGCCCCAGCGCGACCTGTTCATCGAAAAGGACTCGTCGATCAACGAGCACATCGAACAGATGCGCCTGTCGTGCACCAAGTCGCTGATGGAGCGGCGCGACGTGGTGATCGTGGCCACCGTGTCGGCCATCTATGGTATCGGTAATCCCAGCGAATATCACCAGATGATCCTGACGCTGCGCGCCAAGGACCGGGTGGCCCAGCGCGACATCATCGCCCGCCTGATCCAGATGCAGTACACGCGCAACGAAGTGGACTTCGGCCGCGGCACCTTCCGCGTGCGCGGCGACACCATCGACATCTTCCCGG
>JAZJZQ010000194.1:0-4089 GCA_040389625.1 Pseudomonadota bacterium
CCCAGACGGCGCAGGAAGCGCTGGCGCTGGCCGAATCGGGCCCGCTGGTGCTGGCCTCGCTGCACGCCCGCTCGACCGAGCTGGGGCTGCAAAAGATGGTGCGCCTGCTGGGCAACACGGAACCCCAATCGCAGGCGCTGGCCCATGCCCTGCGTGGCGTGCTGTGCCAGGCGCTGCTGCCGTCCGTCGAGGGCGAGCGCTACCACCTGGCCACGGAATGCCTGACCTCGAACGCGGAAGTGGTGCAGATGATCGCCGGCGGCAACGTATCGGCCCTGCGCGGCTGGATGGAAGGCAAGACGGCCCATGGCTGCCACACCATGAACGCCTCGCTGCGCGCATTGCTGGCGGCCGGCAAGGTCAGCGTGGAAGACGCGCGCAACGCCAGCACCGACCGCATCGGCCTGGTCGAGCGCTAACAACCGGCGGGGGCAGTTCCGGCATTTGTACACAGGCCCGGCTATGGATCGTCTACTGTTGTGTCTCTGTCCGAATGCCGGATCTGACCCTCGTTGGGGTCAGTCCAGCGGCACGTTGCGGTACTGGTTCACGTCCTGGCCCATGATGGGCGGTGCGTTGTTGCCCCAGGCGCTGCGCAGGTAGGAGACGACGGCCGCCACTTCCGTGTCGCTCAGCACATGGCCGAACGGCGGCATGCCGTAGGGCCGCGGATTGCCCGCCGTGCCGGGCGCAAAGCCGCCATTGAGCACGATGCGGATCGGGTTGACGGCTTCCTCCATCGTCAGCGCGCGGTTGCCGGCCAGCGGCGGCACGCCGGGCGGCAGGCCTTTGCCGTTGGCGCCGTGGCAGTCCACGCAATGCTTGTGGTACAGGCGTGCTCCCGCTTGCAGGAATTCCTTGGCCTGAGCCGAGGTGTCGCGCTCATAGTCCGATTTCTCCGCCGTTCCCGGCAACGCCCGCAGATAGACCGTCATGGCGTGGATGTCGCCATCGTTCAGGTGCTGCAGGCTTTGCTGCACCACCTCGGCCATCGGCCCGAACACGGTGGCGCGCGGCGACACGCCCGTCTTCAGCAGCGCCGCCACGTGTTCCGGCTTCCACTCGCCCAGGCCCGCTTCCGCGTCGGCCGTCAGCGATGGCGCATACCAGCCCAGCACGGGGATCATGCCGCCTGACAGCGTGTCGCTGGTGGCGCCCAGCGTGTTGCGTTCACTGTGGCAGGCCGCGCAGTGGCCCAGGCCTTCGACCAGGTAGGCGCCCCGGTTCCAGTCGGCCGATTGCGCGGCCTGTGGGCGGAACACGGCCGGCTTGAAGTACAGCGTGCGCCACAGGGCCAGCATGAATTGCTGGTTGTAGGGGAAGCGCAGCTGGTGCGGTAAGTTGGGCTGATGCGCAGCCGGTATGGTCTGGAAGTAGGCGTACAGCGCGTCGGCGTCGTCGCGCGAGATCTTGGTGTAGTTCGTGTAGGGGAAGGCCGGGTACAGCAGCCGCCCATCCCTGGCTTTGCCGTTGTGCAGGGCGCGCCAGAAGTCGTCCGCGCTCCAGGCGCCGATGCCGGTGTCGCGGTCGGAGGTGATGTTGGGTGTGATCATGGTGCCGAACGGCGTGGGCATGGCCCGTCCGCCCGCGAACGGTGCACCGCCGCGCGTGGTGTGGCAAGCCATGCAGTCGCCGGCGCGGGCCAGGTAGGCGCCGCGCGCCACGCGCTCGGCCGGCGCCAGGGCGGCCGTGCCGGTGGGTGGCGGGCCGGCGTCGTCGGTGGGCCACAGGGCGATGGCGAGGACGGTGATCAGCAGCGCGCCGGCGCCGGCCAGGATGGGTTTGATTTTCTTCATAATGCTAGCGGGCCGGCACGCTGCCGCATTGCAGCGGCATCGGCAAGGCGATCGTGGTGGCGGGGCGGGCGGCGGGATCGGCCGGCTGGCTGGCCAGCCAGGACGAGACGGCGGCCACGTCGGTGTCGGACAGGCGGCTGGTGATCTCGGCCATGCAGTCGGGCGCGGCGGCGCGCCGCACCTTGTTGCGCCAGGCCCCGAACTGGGCGTTGATGTAGTCGTGCGGCAGGCCGATCAGGCCCGGGATGGCGGGCGCGACGCCGGTCAGCTGTTCGCCGTGGCAGGCCACGCAGGCCGGAATTTTTTTGGCCGGATCGCCGTGGCGCACCAGCATGCGACCCCGTTCCAGCGTGCCGGCGCTGGCCGTGCTCGCGGCGGGCGGCGGGTAGGGCGGATGCTGCTCGGAGAAGTACTGGGCGATTTCCTGCAGATAGGCGTCCGGCAGATGGTCCACCATGTACGTCATCATCGGATAGCGGCGCCGGCCTTCGCGGAAGTTGCGCAGCTGGTTGTACAGGTAGCCGGCCGGCTTGCCGGCGATGCGGGGAAAGAAGGCGTCGCCGCGCTCCTTGATGGCATGGCAGGCGGTGCAGGCGGCCACGCGCTGCTCCATCGTATCGGGCAGGGTGGCGGGCGTGGCGGCGCGCACCAGCGCCGGCAGCGCGGCGCAGGACAGCGCCAGTGCCAGTGCCAGCGGGGCGGGCCGTGCCACGGTCAGGATTTTGGACATGAGTTATACCGTTTATCAGGAAAACGCCCGCTGCAAATTTGGCGGCTTGACAAGCATATACCGCGCTACCGAATAAAAACAGACTCAGTTTTGCAATTAAAATGGCGGATCAGTTGACCATGGGGGATGCTTGAAGCTGTACGAGGCGCTGGCCGATGAAATCGAGAGCATGATCGCCGGCGGCCTGCTGCGTGCCGGCGAGCGCCTGCCGTCCGTGCGCCAGCAGCGTGCGCGGCGCGGCATCAGCCCGGCCACCGTGTTCCAGGCTTACGATTTGCTGCAGGCGCGGGGCGCCATCGTGTCGCGGCCCCGTTCCGGTTATTACGTGGCCCATCCCGTGGACGGGACTGCGGCGGATGGTGCGGGATGCGGATTGCCCGGCGGCGCGGACAGCGATGGCGGTGGCGACGGCGATGTTCGCGCGGCCGCCCGCGCGCGTCCGCAGGAGCCGGAGACATCGCGCCCCGGCAGCGCTTCCACCACCGTCGATGTGAGTGAGCTGGTGTTCGACGTGCTGGCCGCCGGACGGGCGCGCGATATCGTGCCCTTCGGCTCGGCCTTCCCCAGCCCCTTGCTGTTCCCCTTGCAGAAGCTGGCGCGCGCCGCCGCGGGCAGCCTGCGCGGCATCGATCCGTGGAGCACGGTGGTCGACCTGCCGCCGGGGAACGCGGAGCTGCGGCGCCAGATCGCGCTGCGCTACCAGCTGGATGGCGTGGCCGTGGCCAGCGACGACATCGTCGTCACCAACGGCGCGCTGGAGGCGCTCAACCTGTGCCTGCAGGCGGTGGCGCGGCCCGGCGATATGGTGCTGATCGAGTCGCCCAGTTTCTATGCGGGCCTGCAGGCGCTGGAGCGGCTGGAGTTGAAGGCGATCGAGCTGCCCACCCTTCCGCGCGACGGCGTCGACCTGGCGGCGCTGGCCGAAGTGCTGGAGCGGCACCGCCCCAAGGCATGCTGGCTGATGACGAGTTTCCAGAATCCGCTGGGCAGCCTGATGCCGCCCGAGAAAAAGCGCGCGCTGGTGGCGCTGCTGACGGCACACCAGGTGCCCTTGATCGAGGATGACGTGTACGGCGAGCTGTATTTCGGTGCGCAGCGTCCGGCGCTGGCCAAGCGCTACGACAGCGACGGCCTGGTGATGCATTGCAGTTCGTTTTCCAAATGCCTGGCGCCGGGCTTTCGCGTGGGTTGGGCTGCGCCGGGACGCTATGCGCGCACCGTGGAGCGGCTCAAGCTGATGACCAGCCTGGGCGCCGCCATGCCGTCACAGTTGGCGCTGGCCGCCTATCTGGGGCAGGGCGGCTACGACCGCCACCTGCGCCAGTTGCGTGCGGCGCTGGCGCGCCAGCAGGCGGCCATGCTGGCGGCCGTGGCAGCCCACTTCCCGCCCGGCACGCGCGTGACGCATCCGCAAGGCGGCTACTTCCTGTGGCTGGTACTGCCCGACGGCGTGGATGCGCTGGCCCTGCATCGCAGCGCGCTGGCCCATGGCATCGGCATCGCGCCGGGGCCGATCTTCTCGGCCAAGCGCGCGTTCCGCAATTGCCTGCGTTTGAATTATGG
>JAZJZQ010000194.1:4189-5992 GCA_040389625.1 Pseudomonadota bacterium
GTTGCAGGCGCGCCGTCCGGCCGGCGCGTGCCGGGCCGGTGCTGGCGCGGCGGCTTGGGCGGCTTGAACGGCGGCACCTTGCCGCCTTGCGCGATCCAGTGCCGGAAGATGCGCAGCGCCACCTGGGCGTCGTCGGCCGCGTACAGGATCTGCTTTTCGTTCAGGCGCGTGCTGGCCCAGTTGGTGGTGGAGATTTTTTTCGACTTCTGCAGCTTCTGGCCGAAGAACTTGGCCACGGCCGTCTTGGCGCCCAGGTCGTTGCGCTGGCCCGGCGTGCGCAAGGCCACCGACAGGTCGAGCACGCGCGCGGCCTGGATCTCGAGCTTGGCCTGCAGGCGCTTGACGTCGTCGGACAGGCCGAAGCCCACCTTCATGGTCTGCTCCGATTCCAGGATGGCCTTGAGTACATCGAGCGCCGGATGGGCGCCGATGGGGAACAGGTAGGCAACGCGGTCGGTGGCCAGCTGGATCAGGTGCGGCCCGGTCGACTTTTCACCCTTGAGGAAGGTGGGCTTGGATTCCGTGTCGAAGCCGATGGCGTCCGTGGCCAGCAAGTCCGCCCGTGCCGCCTCGGCCTGGGCCGGGGTGGTCACCACGCGCACGTCGCGCAGGCTGATGCCCTGGTAGGGCGGCAGCTCGGGCGGTGCGGAGGATGGGGGCGCGTCGGCCGGCACGGCTTCCGGCATCAACTCAGCCCTTGCGCGAGAATTTCGCGGTCAGCTGGTTGAGCTTGTCGGCGCGCACGCGGGCCGCTTCTTCGGCGGCAGCTGCCGCGCGCTCGGCCTTCTTGCGTTCCGCTTCCTTCTTGAAGCGATCCTGCAACACCTGGGTGGCGTGGGCGCGATGGGTATCGGTCACCTCGGCGCCGGCAGTGCCGTCCAGGTCGTAGCGCACCTTGGCCTTTTCCATCACTTTCAGGTAGCGCAGCGAACCGGTATGGATGCCCAGCGCCGTGCGCATGATCTTGCGGTCCAGGTCGGGCATGCGCGCCAGCAGCTGCTTGTCGATACCGATCGACAACGGCAGGAAATCGCGGAAGGCGGGGAATTCGGTCTGCAGTTTCTTCAGCAGGCTGCGCGGGGTCAAAGCCGCTGCCGTGGTGGTCGCGGCGGCGTTCGTAGCAACGGTCGTATCAGCTTCGCTGGCCGGTGGCTGGGGGGTGAGGCTAGTGTTCATCGAATCATAGGTTAAAGCAGGAGGCGCCAGCATATCATGCGTCCCGCCTCAATGCAGTGCATTTTCAGCCACAATGTCGTTTTTGCCATGCTTTTCATGTGGCCGGGGCAGGTGCTTTTGCGTCATAAACCGGGTATAATGGCTGACGCACCAAATGCAGGGCGGTGCGGTTTCAGTTTGGTACAGGATGCGGTTTGGAAGATTTAACGGGGCGCTAGCCCTTGTTATTTGGTTTTCAGATGACGGATATTTGATTTATCAATTATCTTGATGTCTCGCTATACGGCATAATTTGCCCTCTCCTCTATTCTTCACTGAAAAATAGACAATAGCCCGTTTTAGGTAGCGGGCTTTTTTTATTCCGCAGCTTCATCGTCAACTTTTATACAACATTGCACAGCCAGGCGGACCGCATGCGGTGAGCGCCGGCCATAGGCATTGGGGTATGGCAGTGGCGACGCCGCCCGTTGTGGGTGGCCAACAGGTAGCACATACGCCCCATCGGATCCGCAGCAGGCCCGGTGGGATGATTCACTTTGCGCCGCGGCCTGCCGGGCCTCGCATAGAGAGAAATTTAATGACAAAAACGCCGAAAACTTTAACGTTGTCCGTCAAGGCCGCCCGTAC
>JAZJZQ010000195.1:0-1593 GCA_040389625.1 Pseudomonadota bacterium
CGGACTGTTAATCCGCAGGTCCCTGGTTCGAGTCCAGGTCGGGGAGCCAGAATATATGCAAAAAAGCCCAGCCGCAAGGTTGGGCTTTTTGCTATGGGTCCGTCGTACAATGGCAAAGGTCCCGATGGTGTGGGTATTTCCATTCTTGCCGAATCCACCTTGCACAAACCCGCCTCTACCGCTGCCGCCCGCCACGTTCCCCTGCCGAACGAGCCGCGCATCCTCGACCCGGCGCGGCAAGCTGCGCTGACCGAGCGCTATCTGTTGCCGGCGCTGGCGGAGCTCGAGGCCTTCTTTCTTGCCGTACGGGCCCATGTCGATCCGGCGTTGCAACGCCTGCAACCGACCAAGCTGGGTAAAACGTATCCACTGGGGCAGTGCCTGGAAATTTCCAAGGCGGTGCAGCGGGAACTTCAGCAATTGCAACCGGCTACGCTGGGTTTGTGTCCATCCGGGGCAGCCGGCTATGCCGCATTTACAGCCTTTCGCAAGGCCGGCGGCGAGTGCCGTCAGGTGTGGGGGGATTTGCGCGGCGAGTTCTTCCAGAATGCTTTTCAGCTGGGCAGCCTGTACCTTGATGTGTCCAACGACACGGTGACACCGACCAAGCCCAAGGTGGAAATCCTGCCCTTTGCCGAGGCGCGCTTCGTGCCCATTGCCGACTTCCGGCACTTCGTTCGCATCGCCACGCGTTACTGGCAGCATCGCATCTATCCCAATCACGTGTTGCCGGAACTGGCGCCGTATTGCCCGCTGATCCATGTCACGGCCACGGGCGGCGTCATGGTGTGCGAAGGAACGGATTACATGGTGGCCATGGCGCAGGCTGGCCGCTTCGCGCCGAGCGAGACCGTGCTGTGCGAGCAGTTGATGCCGGACGCGTTGTTCAAGAGCGTGCAGGCAGCGCTGGCGGAGACGGGGCATGCAATGCCGGCCACGCCCGAGCAAGGGCGCGCCATGGCCTTGCGTGCCTGTCGCGAGCACCGCCGCAAACGGTGGCATGTGTCCCGGCACAGAGCCGACCTGGCCATCCGTAGTGCCCTGGAAATCAATCGCAGGCTGGCGGTCAGCTTTGCGCCAGCAGGGCTATTCCAACAATCGCCGCAATCCATGGGAGCCGGCAGGATCATGAGTGCACCTGAAAAAGTCCACATCAACGGTACGGAATACAAGCTGAGCGACTTATCCGAACAGGCCAGGCAGCAGTTGAACATGGTGCGTGCCACCGATGCCCGGCTGGCGGAGTTGCAGCGCGACCTGGCCATTACCCAGACCGCGCGCAGCGCTTACGTCGCCGAGTTGGCGAAGCTGTTGCCGTCCGCGCCTAAGTAATCCCGTCGCTGTGTGGCGGCGTTATTTTGCATCCAGATTGACAAGGAAGCCGCTCTCGCTCCCCGATATCTGCACACGGGTAATCTTGGGAACGCCTGCCGCCGATATCGTGTAAGTCGTGCTGGTGCTTTCCAGCAGCTTGTTCGAGGGATCGTAGGAATTGTTCAGCATTTGAAAATTGAGCGTATTGACGTCGCTGCCGGCCGTCGCGACAAACGAGATCTTGGTCGTGCCGAGCAAGATTTTCTTGGTACGGTCGGC
>JAZJZQ010000196.1:0-3639 GCA_040389625.1 Pseudomonadota bacterium
GACTTGATGTTGTCGTCCGTGCTGCATTTGATGTCGCATTACACGGCCAGCGCGGCCGACGATGGCGCCTGCGTCAAGCTCGCTTCCGTCATCGAGCGCCATCTGCACGCCCTGTCCGACCTGCCCGGCCTGGCACCCGTGCTCAGCGCCACTTGCCAGCAGCTGGCCGAACAGTGGTCCACCGTCGTCGAGCGCAAGCTGGAACGCAGCGGCAACGTCACGTTGCTGGGCCGGCTGTTGGGCCGTCCAGGCGGTGCCGCCCATTAAACCGGTCGCCCGCTCCCCGGCTTTTCCGCTCCGCTCGCCACCCCGCTCGCCACCCCGCCTGCCGCCCCGTCAATGCAGCACGGGCGGCGCCGGCGGACGCCGCCGCACGCGCACGCCGGCCGCCGGTGGCATGCGCAGCCGCCTTACCATGGCCGGCAACGCCTGCGGTGCGCCGCGGGCCGTGCCGTGCTGCGAGCGGCGCCGTTCGATGAATGGCCGGCGCGGCTGCGCGGGCTGGGCCGGCTGGGGCGCGCCGGGCGGCTGATGCATGCGCGCCAGCAGCAGCGCCAGCCGGCCTATCCTGTGCCGCAGCACGGTGCCGTCGCCCGCCCGCACGGCCGCCCCTTGCGCCGCCGCCGACAGCGCGCTGCGCGCGATCTGGCAACCGAGCGTGCGGTAGCTTTCGAACTGGTCTTCATCGAACCATTGGTCGGCCGTGGACTGGTGGGGGAACTCGGGATGGGTCTTGCTGTAGTTGAGCACGTCCGCGTTCTCCCCGCCCGTGATGGCCGGCTTGATATACAGCAGCACGCCATCCTGGCCCCGGCCGTCGGCCGCCCGGTACTGGATGTGGCCCGTGACGAAGCTGGCGCCCAGCGCACCGCCGCCCACGGGCGGCACGATGCGGCGCGCATCGAGCACGATGGGCACATGCAAGTCCGTGTAGCACTTGCGGATGGCATTGCCCAGGTCTTCGAACACGAACTTTTCATCGCAGCTGGCGTCCACGGCCACCACCAGCCGGCAGCGCCGGCGCACCAGCTCGTACAGGCCCAGGTTCTCGAAATGGCCGCCATCGGACAGATAGAGGAAGTCGGCGTTGGTGTCCGTCAGCCCGAATAACTCGGCCAGGATGCTGAGCAGCCCGATGCGGGGCGACGAACTTTGCCAGTGCTTTTCCTTGATGGGGTTGGGCGACCAGCGCCCCAGCCGCAAGTTAAACAGCGTCATGAGGAAGGTCAGCGGCGGCGATGAGTGATAGCCCATGTTGGGGCTGGCCGCCGCGCCCGACACGGCCACCGCCATGCCCAGCTTGACGATGGCATCGTCGTCGCGGAACATGGACGGCCGCGATGCATAATCCTCGCTGGGCCGGTAGCAGCCGCGGTGGTTGCCGGGCGTGAGCCGGTCCGGCGACGGCATGGCCGGCATGTCGTAGCCGCTGTAGCCGGGCGACAGGCAGAACGCGGCCGCCTTGCGAGTCTGCCATGCCAGCTCCTTGCCGTTGACCATGTTGAGCGCCGCGTTGATCAGGTGATAGGGCCGCTGCAACGGCGCCGCCGCAGCCGGGTCGGCCTTGCGCAGCAGTGAGTGCAGGGGCGGATCGTCGGCCGGGTCGAAGCCGGTGAACGGATGGGGACTGCGCTGCGGATTGCTGGCGCCGAAATAGGCGCGCACCAGCCGCATGCGGTACATCATGTAGAGCGAGAACTTGTTGATGTCGACCCGCCAGCCCAGCACCAGCGCCACCACGCTGAAGGTGGCCAGCAGCACCAGCACGTGGCCTTGAGCGGCGCCGACCGTGGCAGCGAAATAGGCATCGTAATAAGCCCACAGCGGTGCGCTGGCGGCCCGCTGCACCAGGGCTGGCGCCACCAGGAATTGCAGCCAGATAGTCAGCACGCCCACGATCACCAGCGTGAAGCCATACGGCGCCACCTTGGCCACCAACTCCAGCCGGGACGGCGAACCGGGCTTGCCGGTGGCGCTGCCGCTGCTGGACTTGAGACCGATCAGCGTGACGAGCGTGGTCAGCGCCGCACCCGCGCTGCTGGTGCGCCAGTATTGGGTGAAGCCCCAGTCCAGCAGCGGCGGCAGGTAGAACGCGAACATGAACAGGGCCAGCCACCCCAGGCTGAAGATGAAGGTCCAGGCCCCCTGGCGGGCCCACCACTCGCGGCTGGGGTCGCGGTACATGCGGCCGATCAGGCCTATCATCAGCGTGATGGTCACCCCGAACAGGGCCAGCAGCAGCGGCATGCCCAGGCTGGTCAGCTGCACGGCATCGACCGGCACGGGACCGGCACGGTGCGCCATCGACAGCGTCTTCAGCAGCAGCAAGGTGGCCACGCCCAGCGCGCCGACCGCGCACAGCAAATGGCCCAGCCCTTCCAGCCAGACCTTGGACGGCGGGTCCGTCTCGCCTTGGGGTATCAGCTGGGCGGCGCGATGGTTGAGCCACTGCGCTGTGCCCCAGCCGGCCACCCAGACGAGAAAATACACGGCCCCGGGCAGCAGTAGCCAGCTGTAGGGATACTGGGCCAGGCCGTCCGGCATGTCGTCCCAGAACGCGATCAGCTGGACGTGATACTGCCATACGGCCAGGCTGCCCAGGAAGGCCGACACCATCAGCGGCAGGCAGATGCAGATCAGGACGTTGCCCTGGTCTTGCGGCAGCCAGCTGCCCGGCGGCGGCCGGCCCTTGCGCGATATGCTCAGCGCCATGAAGTACACGGCCAGCAGGAACAGGCCGACGGCGCATGGCGCCGTATAGCGGCCCGGGTCCGTCATCTCGTGCGCCACCAGGGCAGTGAGCAGGCGCGGCAGCAGGAACAGGGCCGCCAGCCATGCCGTGAGCAGGCTCAGATTGAGTAAGGTGTTGCGGGCGTAGGTGCAGATCAGGGTCCACGTATCGGCGCTGAACATGCCGCTGGCCGGCGTCAGGTAATGGCTGTACTGGCGCAGGAACTGCACCGGCACCGGCTCGCTGCGGGCGGCGCCACCGGGGCCATCCGGCGCCAGCGCCTGCTCCACGGCCGCCACCTCGCCGCCCAATTCCTTGATCCAGCGCGACAGCCAGCCGCCGATGTAGCCGCCGCCCGACACGGTGGACAGGTAGTCGAAATCGCGCAGCAGACGCAGTTCGGCCAGCGCCTGCAGCACGCCCAGGTTGAAGGTGGCGCTGCGGATGCCACCGCCGGAAAAGGCCAGCCCGGCCAGCTTGTGGCGCTGGGCGCGGCGGTAGACCTCGGACAGGCGGGCGGGCCGCGCGCCGCCCAGGTCGCCGTCCAGCGCGTCTAGCTCGAACTGGAATACTTCGCTGAACACGGTGCCGGCGCGCGCGTTCAGGCGCGGCCACGGGTCGTCCGTCTGCTGCAGGTTTTCGGCGCGGCGAAAACGCTCCATCGCCAGCGCGAAATCGGCGCTGGCGCCGTAGCCCAGGCTATCGAGCTTGCGGATCAGGTTCTGCCGCAGTTCGTCGGGCGCTGCGGCGATGGCTTCGGTCGGCATGGCAAACTCCCTGCGCGCAGAAGCCGGCGCGGCGGCGACAGCGGCGCAGCATCACGGTACCGGCCCCGGCACCGCGATGGAGGTGACAATTCACTATAGGCCGTAGGGTGGCGCAGAAAGTACACACAATATCACCGCCGC
>JAZJZQ010000196.1:3739-5565 GCA_040389625.1 Pseudomonadota bacterium
CTGAGCCGCACCGGGCCCAGTATCTGCTCCAGCGCCTGGTCGACGCCGGCCGCCATGCCCTCCAGGCTGCCGCATACATAGATGGCCGCGCCCTGCTCCACCCACGCGGCCAGCTCGTCGGCATTGCCCAGCAGGCGGTCCTGTACGTACAGGCGTTGCGGCTGGTCGCGCGAGAACACCATGTCCAGCCGCGGCAGCACGCCGGCGCGCTGCCACGCTTCCAGTTCGGCCCGGTAGTGGAAATCGTGGGCCGCGTGGCGCTCGCCGAACAGCAGCCAGTTGCGGTGCTGTCCCGCCTGCGCCCGTGCCTTCAGGTGGCCGCGCAGGCCGGCCATGCCGCTGCCGTTACCAATCAATATCAACGGCCGCTCGCTGTTCTGCTCCAGCCGGAAGCGGCGATGGGGCCGCAACCGCAGCTGCACCGTCTGGCCCACGGCGGCCTGCAGCGCCAGCCAGCCCGACGCCAGCCCATAGCTGCCGTCGCCATGGGCGTGCAGGCGCACCAGCAAATGCAGGCGGCCGTCGGCCGGGATGGAGGCGATGGAATAGGTGCGCGGATGGTCGCCGTCGGCCGGCGCCGCCACCTGCGCCAAGTCGCCCGACTGCCACTGCGGCAGCGGCCCGTCCTGCGGTTCCAGTTCCAGGTGGTAGAGCGGCGCGCCGGCGCTGTCCGGATTGAGCAGCTCGCGCGCGGCCAGCCGCCACGGCGCGAACGGCGGCGCCTCCCAGTCGGGTGCGTCGCTGGTGCCGGCCAGGGTGCTCAGTTGATGGCGCCACGCGGTGATGGCGGCCGCGTCGCCCCGGTCCACCTCGATGCGGGGGAACAGCGGCTGCGCGCCCTGCTGCTGCAGCCAGGCGTCGAGCGCGCGGCCGAAACCGCAGTAGTGGCGGTAGTGGCGGTTGCCCAGCGCCAGCACGGCGTAATGGAGCCGGGGCAGATCCAGTTCGCCGCCCATCACGCGGCTGACGAAGGGAACGGCGGCGTCCGGCGGATCGCCTTCGCCGCTGGTGCTGGCGACGAACAGCACACGCTCCGCCTGGCGCAACTGGGCCGCATCGAGTTCGGCCAGCGCGCACAAGCGCACCGGCATGCCAGCAAGCTGCAAGGTGGCGGCCGTCTGCACCGCCAGCTCTTCCGCGCTGCCGCTCTGGCTGGCGTGCACCACCAGGCAGGCGCGGCTCGCGGCGGCAGCGGCGGCGGCCTCGCGCGCCGCGCGGCGCTGGCGGCGCACGCGCAGCAGCGGGGCCAGGCAAATCAGGATGAACGCAGCCAGCAGCGCGGCGGCCAGCAGCAGGCGTAGGGGATCGTTGGTCAGCATCAGTCTTCCAGCATGGCGCGCATGGCGCTGCTCAGGGTTTCGGTCCAGCCGTATGCGCCGCGCCGCACGAAGCGCGCGGCCAGGCCCAGCCGCTCGGCCAGCGCCATGCCCGCCTCCGGTCCCAGCACGGTGAGCGCCGTGGACCAGGCGTCGGCCGCCATGCATTGCGCATGCACGACGGTGACGGAGGCGAGGCCGTTGGCGATCGGCAGGCCGCTGCGCGGGTCGATGGTGTGAGGATAGCGCTGGCGCTCGTGCTCGAAATAGCGCCGGTAGTCGCCCGAGGTGGCGACGGCCAGGCCGTGCAGGGCAAGTAGCAGTTCATCGGGCGGCACCGGGGGCGCAGGTGTGGCCATGCCGGCAGCGTGCATCGCCGCGCCGCCGGCGCTGTTGATGGCGCCGTGGTCGCCGAAGGCAACCCCATCGTCACTGAAGGCTGCGCCGTCGTCGGCAAAGGCGGCACCATCGTCACTGAAGGCTGCGCCGTCGTCGCTGACGGCGGCATCG
>JAZJZQ010000196.1:5665-11603 GCA_040389625.1 Pseudomonadota bacterium
CGCTGACGGCGGCATCGACAGCGCCGGACATGGCATTGCAAGCTGCTACACCGTCCGCGTGTTCCAGCGCCACCCACCATGGCTGCCCGTCCGGCTTGACGCCGGCGCCGCGCAGTTCGCCGCCCACTTCGACCAGGTAGTGGCGGATGCCCTGCCCTTCCAGATAGCGCGCCAGGCAGTCCACGCCATAGCCCTTGGCCACGGCCGACAAGTCCAGCAGCAGCCCGCCCGGCTGGCGGGCGCGCCGGCCGGCATGATCGAGTTCCAGCGCGAGCCCCGCTTGCGCCGCATGCAGCGCGCGCGCTTGCGCAAGCGTGGGCGCCGTAAAGCCGGGCTGGTCGTAGCGTGCTTCCGGTCCGAAGCCCCACAGGTTGACCAGCGCACCGGCGCCCGGATCGCAGGCCCCGCCGGAAGCGGCGCTCACGCCTTGGGCGAACGCCAGCACATGGAAAAATTCCGCCGGCAGCGCATGCCAGCTGCCGGCCGGAGCCCGGTTGAAGCGGCCCAGGTCGGAGTCCGCCTCCCAGTGGCTCATCTGCGCCACCACCCGGTCCAGCTGCTGCTGCAACCCCAGGCGCAGCGCGGGCAGCGCTTGCGCGCCGCGCAGGGCCAACCGCACGGTCCAACCCGTGCCCATGCTGTGGCCGGCCAGCGTGTGCACGGTGGCGCCGGCCGGCGCGGCCTCGGGGTCGATATGGGGTGGCAGCAATACCCGGTGCATCACGGTGTCCGGCCCTTACTGGGGCAGCACTTCCACCGTGGCCGCGTAGGTCACGCGGCGGGTCGGCATCTGCGGCGGCTGGCCGGCCGCGGCCGGCGCGACGGCCGGCCAGCTGGTGCTGACCATGTACATGCCGGCGGCGGGAATGGTGAAAGCGGCTTCGCCGTTGGCGTCCGTGGCCAGCCGGATCTCGCCCAGCGTGCCCCGGTAGCGCACGCCGCCCGGCACCAGGCTGAAGCCCAGTCCGGCCGCTGGCTTGCCGTCGAGCAGGAAGCGCCAGCGGGCCTGTTCGCCCGTCCGCATGTCGTTCGGGTGGGTCAGCGGGACCAGTTCCAGGCCCACGCCGGTGGGCTTGAACACGGCCAGGTCCGTCTTGCCGGCCGAGACGAAGGTTTCCAGCCGGCCGTAGCTGCGGGTAACTGTCAGGCCCGGCGCGTTGGCCGGCACGTCGTGCGCGAACGCCTGTTCCGTGCCGCGAAAGCGCTTGAGCTCGCCGCTGGCTCCATCCTTGTAGCTGGCCATGACCATCTGCGTCACCAGGCTGACCTTGTAGGTGCCCGGCTTGGCCAGCTTGAGGTCGAAAGTGCTGCGCAGCCGGCCCGTGACGGCGTGTTCCAGCGTCACGGCGGCGCCGTCCGGGCCGGTGGCGACGATACCGTCCAGCTTGAGGGGCTGGTGGTCGATGTCGAACAAGCCTTCCGAAATGGCGGCATCGACCGTCACCCACGGGTCGCTGCTGTCGACCATGGTGGACGACGGCAGCAGCCACGGACGGTGGGCATGGGCGTGCAGGGCCAGGCTAGCCAGGGCCAGCGCGGCCAGCGTGCGTTTCAAGGTGAGCATGGTGGTCCTTACGGTTTCAATTGCACTTGCACGGCGCCCAGCTCTTCCTTGCCGTGGGCGGTGAGGGTCTGCGCCGCTTTCGGCGGCCATTGCAGCGGCACCTTGACCAGCTCGCGTCCGCCCGCCTCGCGCGCCACTTCCAGCACCAGCTGGTAGGGCCCGGCCGGCAGCTTGTCGAGCGCGGCCTTGGCCACGGGGAAGGTCAGCGTGTATTCGCCGGGGCCGCGGGTGGCGCCGCTCACGCCGTCGGCCGGCACGCCCAGGTCGCGCCCCGCCTTGCGCCACCACTGGCGCAAGTCCTTCAGGTACTTGGCGCCGCCCTGGTTGGGCTTGCGCACGTCGTACAGCACGGTCAGGTTGGCCGCCACTTGCTGCTCCGCGTTTTCCATCCACGCCGCCAGGTAGGGCCGGTGATATTCGGCCACGTTCAGTTGCGGCACGTCGATCTTGACGGCCAGGTCGGCCGCCAGGGCCGATGCGCTGATCAGCGGCACGCTGAGGGCGATGGAATAACGTAGTTTCATGGGATACCTGTTAGACGAATCAATGGATGAACAGCAGTGCGATCAGGCACGGCACGACGATCCCCAGCCCCACCATGGGCCAGGTGTAAGGCCGGTTGACGGCATGGAATTTCAGGATCAGCAACCCCGTCAGGCAAAACACGAGGCAGGTAGCGGCAAAGGCGTCGATGAACCAGTTCCACGCCGGCCCCGTGTTGCGGCCCTTGTGGACATCGTTCAGCCACGAGATCCAGCCGCGGTCCGTGTTTTCGTATTCGGCCGTGCCCTCGTCGAGCGCGATGCGCACCCAGGCGTCGCCGCCGGCCTTGGGCAGGGGCAGGTAGATTTCGTCGGCCGACCATTCGGCCGCGCGGCCGGCCACCTGCAGCCGCCAGGTGGCGCCCAGCCATTGTTCGGCCGCGGCCGGCAGGGCCAGCTTGGCGCCGTCCTGCCCGGTCGCCGCGCTGCGCAGGCTGGCGGCCAGCGCGGCGGGCAAGGTGGCCTGCAGGCGCGTGACGACGGGCCGGGCTTCGATCTGGGCGGAATGATTCAAGGTGATGCCGGTGATGCTGAACAGCAGCATGCCCAGCAGACAGAGGGCGGAACTGATCCAGTGCCACTGGTGCAGCTGCCGCAGCCAGACGGACCGGCTGGCCTGCCGCGACGGTGCGGCCTGTGATGCGCTCAATTGACGTCCTTTATGCGTGCGTGGTGCGGAGCGGAGCTGGACAGCCCGTAGCGCCCGGCCACAATCCGCAAATGATAATGATTATCATTTGCAAAGTCAACCGTGGAATGGATCGGAACTTGCCCGCCCGCTACTCTAGCGCAACTGGAGGAGTACGCAACAGGAGGCAGATCATGGGATGCCCAGATGGCGCCCGCAAACAAAAAAGGAATCCACAAGCACGCTTGCGGATTCCTTTTTCTTACATGTCCGGACTGGCCGGCATGGTGGTGGGCTTAAGGTTTGGTATTGCCGCCGGAACGGTTGCCGCTACGCTCGTTACGCTCGGTATCTTCGCGCGTGGCGCTCTGGCTGCTGCCGCCGCCGCTGCGCGAAGCGCTGCTGCCGGTACTGCTCTGTTTGCTGCCCTGGTCGTTCTTGTGGCTCATGCTGCCGGCCCGGCGTGCCTCTTCCGAGGTAAATTCATGTGCCGTGCCTTTCTCATGGGCGGCCCGGCCGCCTTCGCTGGCAATTTCACGCTGCTGTGCCGGGTCCATGGAGGCAAACCCGCGCTTGCTGGTGTCGCTTTGCTTGCTGCCCCCCTGACTGCCTTGTTTGCTGCCGGGGTTATCCTGGTTTGAGGTGGCCATGATGTGCTCCTGATGTCATGCATCCTTGCAGATGGGTGGATGAAAAGCCTCTGCACGGACACCGGGCCGGCTGACTGGCTGGCCCGGCGCCCGGTAAGAGGAGCATTCATGTTAGTGCATGAGCCATCGGCCGGGCATAGGACATGCCCAAGTGTGGCTGTAGGAGCAGTCCGGCGGGCGGTATCAACACGGCGGTAAGCATCTCTTAGCTTCAGCGCGCTTGCACGAATTCCGCCATGAAGGTCTTGCTGCTGTCCTCAGGAAACGCGATGGCGATGCGTTCGCCGGCCACCGTCAGCAGGGCGGCCAGGTCCAGGGCCCTGGCTGGCAACGGCAGCAGCAAGTCGGCATCGGGGCCGCAGCAATGGTCGCACTGGCCGCAGGCATCCCACCCTTCCGCGGCGGCCCCCAGGCCGTCGAGCAGCAGCTGCCAGCGGCAGGCGCCGCCCTGCAGATAGGCGGCCAGCGGCGCCGTCGCGCCGCGCCCGCTGTGCGGCAGGGCCAGCAGCGAACACTGGGCCGGCAGCCCGTCGCGCCCGGCCCGGCCCGATTCGCGGTAATACGCTTGCAGGCTGGCGGGCAGGCGCAGGTGGATCACGAAGCGGATATCGTGCCGGTCCATGCCGCCGCCAAAGGCGGGGGTGGCCACCATCACGCGCCGCGCGCCCTGCCGGAACTGGCGCAGCCGCAGCCGGCGCGTGGCCGGCGGCAAGCGCCCGTGGTAGCTGCAGGCGCTGTCGCCCGCGTCGCGCAGCTGGCGGCACAGGCGCTCGGCCGTGGCCATGGTGTCCACATGGACGATGCCGGCGCCCGGCGTGTCGTGCACCAGCCGCAGCGCCGCCGCATAGCGCGCTTCCGGGTTGGTGAACTGCAGCACGCGGTAATGCAGGTTGGGCCGGTACAGGCCGGCATCGATCACTTCCGCGCCCGCGCCGTCCGCCGGCATCGCTTGCTGGCTGCGCACAACAGCCGGCCCGGCGGCCTCCGTCTTTCTCGTCACCATACCCTACCCCCGATGCGCTATCAACGACAGACTTCGCCCTGCATGGGGCGAGGTTCAGCCCACAGAGTAAACGCCTCGGTTGTGACACGCTATCGGATGCCGCCCCGGTGTGGGATCAGATAATCCCCGGGGCCGGCTAGGAATGCGCCCAGCGCGCCCGGGTCAGGCGTCCAGCCCCGCCATGCCGGCCTCGCTGTAGCGTTCGCCGCTGGCCATGCCCGGCGGCAAGGCCGCGGCGATGCGGGCACAGTCGGCCGCGCTCAGGCGCACGTCCAGCGCGCCCAGGTTGTCGTGCAGATAGGCGATGCGCTTGGTGCCGGGGATGGGCACAATGTCGTCGCCCTGCGCCAGCAGCCAGGCCAGCGCCAGCTGGGCCGGGCTGCATCCCTGGTCGGCCGCCAGTTCCCGTACCCGCGCCACGATGCGCTGGTTGCTGCGCAGGTTATCCTCGGCGAAGCGGGGATTGAAGCTGCGGCAGTCGGTGCCGTCGTAGGCAGCGGCGCTCGCCCCCGTCAGGAAGCCGCGACCCAGCGGACTGTAGGCGCAGAATGCCGCCCCTACCTCGCGGCAAGCCTGCAGCACGCCCTGCTCCGGCTCGCGCGTCCACAACGAGTACTCGCTCTGCACGGCCGCCACCGGATGCAGGGCCGCCGCGCGGCGCAAGGTGGCGGCCGACACTTCGCTCAGGCCGATGGCGCCGATCTTGCCCTCGCGCACCAACTCGGCCAGCGCGCCGAACGACTCTTCCAGCGGCGCCTGCGCCAGGTTCAAGCGGTGCAGATAATAGAGGTCGATATGTTCCACGCCCAGCCGCGCCAGCGAAGCTTCGCATGCCTGGCGGATGTAGGCGGCCGAATTGTCGATCCGGCGCTCATACTTGCCCGGCTCGCGCACCAGGCCGCACTTGGTGGCCACGCGGGCCCGGCCATGCTTGCCGCGCAGGAAGCGGCCCAGCAGCTGTTCGTTGTGGCCGCAGCCATAGGAATCGGCCGTATCGTACAGGGTGACGCCGGCTTCCCAGGCCGCCTCCAGCGTGGCCAGCGACTGGACGTCGTCCGTGGCGCCGTAGAACTCGGACATGCCCATGCAGCCCAGGCCCAGTGCCGATACCGTCAATGCGCCGATCTTGCGTTGTTCCATGTTGTACTCCTCAGGTGGGTGGATGGAGGCCAGTCTAGCCAGCGCCCCGCACCGGTGGAATGTCCAAAAACGTGATACCTTTTTGGTATAAGGAGAACACATGAGAAAACTCGACAGCCATGCGCTGCAGATCTTTGTCGCCGTCGCCACTTGCCTGAACTTCCGCCAGGCGGCCGAGCAGCTGCACATGACCCAGCCGCCGCTGAGCCGCGCCATCCGCCAGCTGGAAACCCGGCTCGGGGTGCAGCTGTTCGAGCGCGACACCCAGCACGTGGCCCTCACGCCGGCCGCGCGCCAGCTGCTGCCCATGGCCCAGCAGATCCTGGCGTTGCTGGATGCGGCCGAACAGGCCATGCGCCAGCATCCGGCGCCCATCCGCTTGCGCCTGGGCCTGACCTCGTCGGTGGAATC
>JAZJZQ010000196.1:11703-15167 GCA_040389625.1 Pseudomonadota bacterium
GCCAGCATCCGGCGCCCATCCGCTTGCGCCTGGGCCTGACCTCGTCGGTGGAATCAGACCTGTTCCGCCCGTTCACGGAAGCCGTGGCGGCCGCCTTGGGCGCAACGCTGGAACCCGTGTTCGCCACCTCGCCCCAGCTGGTGGCCAGCCTGCGCGCAGGCCGGCTGGACGCGGCCGTGATCGCCCTGCCCACGGCCACCCGCGAACTGCCGGTGCAGGCGCTGGCACTGCAGCCGTTACTGGCCGCCCTGTCCAGCCGCCATCCGCTGGCGCGGCGGCGCACGCTGAACCTGGCCGACCTGGCCGGCGAGTCCGTGTACTGGTTCGAGCGGGCCCGCCAGCCCGCCTTCTTCGACCACTGCCACGCCGTGTTCAAGCGCCACCACTTCGCGCCCGCCTTCGTGCGCGAACCGCACGACCATCACATCCTGCTCAGCGACGTGGCGGCCGGCAAGGGCATCGCCCTGCTGCCCGCCTCGTTCGCGGCGCTGCGCCGCAGCGGCGTGGCCTACCGCAAGCTGGCCGAGGGCGACGAGCTGGCGGCCCGGCTGGGCCTGGTGGTCGCGCCCGGCCACCCGTCCGCCGCCATGCTGGCCGCGCTGGCGCAGCGCACGCTGGCGTGACGGCCCGCGGCGGCCGTCTTGCAAGATACCTGGAGTCAGCCGCGCAACGCGTGACGGCTGCGGCTACCCTCCCCCACGGCACCTGGCCCGGCCGCGCGCTGCGTGCCGGCCAGCGGCGACCGTGTCACACCGTGCTGAGCTCGGCCACGAAATCGTAGGCGTCGCCACGGAAATAGCTGCGGCAGCATTCCACCACCCGGCCGTCGTGCAGCAGGCCCAGGCGCTCGATGGCCAGTCCCGCGTCGCCCTCGCGCGCGTCGAGCAAACGCGCCTGCTCGGCCGTGAGCAGCAGCGCCGACAGCCGCTGCAAGGCCCGCACGGGCCGGTTGCCCGTTTGCGCCAGCGCCGCATACAGCGACTGGTCCACCGCCTCCAGCGACGGCAGGCAGCTGGCCGCCACCGTCGCATATTCCACGCACATGGGCACATCATCGGCGTAACGGAGGCGGTGGAAGCGGTACACAGGGTCGCCGGGGCTGAGCCGCAGCCGCATGGATTCGGCCGGCGTGACCGTGCCGGCGCTGCGCTGCAGCCACGCACTGCGGGGCTGCCGGCCGCGCGCCCGCATGTCTTCCGAAAACGACGTCAGGCGCGCAAAATTCTGCTCGATGCGGCTGTGGTTGACGAAATTGCCGGACCCGGGCCGGCGCACCAGCAAGCCTTCGGCCA
Organism: Pseudomonadota bacterium; assembly: GCA_040389625.1. Lineage (GTDB taxonomy): Bacteria > Pseudomonadota > Gammaproteobacteria > Burkholderiales > Burkholderiaceae_D > Rugamonas. Next base: position 12,996 of record JAZJZQ010000196.1, read on the forward strand.
CCAGCCCGTCGAGCGCCTTGCGCACCGTCAGGCGCGACACGGCCAGGTCGCTGGCCAGCTTGCGCTCGGGCGGCAGGGCGTCGTCCGGCCGCAGCACCCGCTGCCGGATCGCCTCGCGCAGCGCGCGCTGCAACTGCTGGTACAGCGGCAAGGTGCTGCCCGCGCTCAACACCTCCCTCAACTTGCCCAAAGTCGCCATCCATCCCCCGCTGTGCCGTCACCGTGTTAATACCAAAACCGTACCGAACGCCAAAGAAATGATAATTAAAATACATCATTTTGCACCAACATGGTGAAAACAAGGGCCAGTATTTTTGTTTTTCTTATCAAATTGATGTGTAAAAAACGCAACGTTTCATATATTTATTAAACTGGTAGCACTTTGGTATTTAAAATTGCAGTATATTGGCGTCGAACTGGTTCTGTTGTTGGTCATGCAAGGGGAAAGCCGGCCGGCGCCGCCGTGGCGCGACCGGCATTCATGCGAAAAACGAAGGCCCGTGCCAGGGCCGCTTTGGAGATTTGTAATGAGTGTCGAATTGAATGCAAACAAACGCGGCGCCGTCCGCCTGACGCCGATCGCCGCCGCCATCGGCCTGCTGATGCTGGGCGCCGCGCTGCCGGGCCAGGCCCAGCAAGCGCCCGCCCCCGAGCAGGGCGCGGTCATCACCGTGTCCGGCGTGCGGGCCGCGCTGGAACAGTCGCTGAAACAGAAACGCAACGCCGACTCCGTGGTCGAAGTGGTGACGGCCGAAGACATCGGCAAGATGCCCGACAAGAACGTGGCCGACGCCATCCAGCGCCTGCCCGGTGTGAACATCCAGTCCTCGGCCGGCGGTGAAGGCGGCTTCGGCGAGAACGACCGCGTCAGCCTGCGCGGCACCAGCCCCAGCCTGCAGCAAACCCTGTTCAACGGCCACGCCATCAGCACCGGCGACTGGTTCGTGCTGAACCAGTTCGGCGGCTCCGTGGGCCGCAGCAGCAGCTTCTCGCTGCTGCCGTCCGAACTGGTGGGCTCCATCATCGTGCACAAGAGCCAGACGGCCGACCTGGTGGAAGGCGGCGTATCGGGCGCGATCGACGTCATCACCCGCCGGCCGCTGGACTTCAAGAAGCCGCTGACGGTGGAAGCGTCGGTGCAGGCGGCCTACAACGACCTGGCGGGCAAGACGGAACCGCAATTTTCCGGCCTGATCAACTGGAAGAACGACGACAAGACGGCCGGCGTGCTGCTGCAGGCGTTCTCGGAAAAGACGCGCGTGCGCCGCGACGGCCAGGAAATCCTCGGCTACTCGACCATTTCCCCCACCAGCGCCGCCGCCAAGGCCAACCCGGCCCTGGCCGGCCTGCGCGTGCCCACCTTCATCGGCGCCACCCTGTTCGAGCAGACCAAGAAACGTGAAGGCGGCGCCTTCGACGTGGAAGTACGCCCCATCAAGGAACTGACGCTGGACGTGAACGGCTTCTACTCCAAGCTGAGCGCCCCGCACCAGAACACCAACTTCCTGGCCGCGCCGGCCAACTCGATCAACCGCGACGGCCTGATCCCGACCGCCTACACGGTGGCCAACGGCACCCTCAACTCGGCCAGCTTCACCAGCAATTCGGGCGAGGTGGACAACATCTACCGTCCCGACGCGGGCGGCGAATCGTGGTATGTAGACGCCAACTTCAAGTACCGCGCCACGCGCGATTTGACCATCACCGGCATGGGCGGCGCCACCCACGGCGTGGGCTTTGACCGCAACGACGTCTACTACCAGAACAACGTCAACGGCGGCATGAACTACGCCTTGAACGGCCTGAGCCCGGCCAGCATCAGCTACCCGGGCGGCACCACCGACAAACCCGGTTCCACGGCCTGGGCCGGCGGCGGCGAATCGCAGTCGGTCGACAAGGAACAATACGGCCAGCTGGACGCCGACCTGCGCATGGGTACCGGCGTGCTCGATTCGATCAAGTTCGGCGCCCGCCTGACGGACCACAAGCGCACCGCCGAGCACCCGCTGGAAACCCGCCCCGGTCCGCTGGGCTTCAGTAATCCCGGCCCGGCCTGGAGCGGCCAGATGTACCCAAGCGACTTCGGCTCCAACCTGGGCGGCAACCTGTCGTCGAACTACTTCAAGTACGACGGCGCGGCCCTGGGCGCCTGGGGCGCCGTGCCGGGCAACC
>JAZJZQ010000196.1:15267-25435 GCA_040389625.1 Pseudomonadota bacterium
TACTTCAAGTACGACGGCGCGGCCCTGGGCGCCTGGGGCGCCGTGCCGGGCAACCGCCTGCTGGACTACACGCTGCGCCACAACTGGACCGACGAATTCCGCCTGCAGGAAAAAACGTCGGCCATCTACGGCATGGCCAACCTGCAGGGCGAGGCCTGGAGCGGCAACGTGGGCCTGCGCGCCGTGCGCACCAGGCAGACCACGGTGGTCAACCTGGCCGGCGGTACCAACCCCGTGACGGGATCGGCCTTCGGCCCCTACACTCCGACCACGTTCGAGCGCACCTACAACGACGTGCTGCCTAGTGCCAACGTCAAGTTCGACGTCAGCCAGGACCTGGTGGTGCGCGCCGCCATCGCCCGCGCCATGTCGCGTCCCGACTACAGCGCGCTGGGCGGCTCCGTGTCGCTCAACGACGACGCCCTGAGCGGCGCCGGCGGCAACGTCAACCTCGACCCGGTACGTTCCAACAACGCCGAGGTGAGCGCCGAATGGTACTTCGCGCCCAAGTCGGCCGTGTCGGTGGGCTTGTTCTACATGGACCTGACCTCGATCGTGGCCCAGGGCACCAGCAGCGGCACCTTCTTCAACAACAAGCAGAACAAGCCGACCGTGTACCAGATCACGTCGCCGTACAACACCAGCGGCAAGAACAAGGGCGTGGAACTGAGCTACCAGCAGCCCCTGTTCAGCAGCTTCGGCGCGCTGGTCAACTACACCTATGCGGATGGCGAACTGGCCGATGGCAGCGAACTGGTCAACTCGTCCAAGAGCACCTACAACGTGACGGGCTTCTACGAGGACGCCAAATTCAGCGCCCGCCTGGCCTATAACTACCGCTCGGCCTACAAGGCTGGCGTGGACCGCGGCGCCAGCCAGCACGTGGCCGGCAGCGGCAACCTGGCCGCCTCGCTGAACTACAAGATCAACGAGCAGCTGACGGTGACGTTCGACGCGCTGAACCTGACCAACACCACCATCAAGATGTACGCGGAGACCAAGGACCAGCCGCGCGCATTCTACTCGAACGGCCGCACCTTCTACCTGGGGCTGCGCGGCAAGATGTAATGGCAGTACGGGCCGCCACCCGCCGGCGGCCCATCAACAGTGTGACTCCGACGGTTCAATGCACCAGTTCATTGCGCCAGGTTTGGCAGGCCCGCCCCCTCGGGCCTGCTTTTTTTTATTGTGCTACGTCCCCATTTTTGACGTTTTAATTGTGTTATGTCCCCATTTTTACGTCGCCGTAATTGAGATTGGGTTGGGCCCCTGGTTCCGGGATGCGGTATGGGTGCAGTCAGGCGCCGGAGCTGGTTGCCGCGCGCGCCAGCAGCAATTCGCGCTCGCGCTGGTTCTGCGTGAGCGCAGCGGCGCGCTCGAACTCCTGTCTCGCTTCGGCCAGGCGGCCCAGCTTGGCCAGCAGGTCGCCCCGGACGCTGGGCAGCAGATGGTAGCGCTGCAACGCCGGCTCATCCAACAGGCCGTCGACCACTTCCAGCCCCGCCGCCGGCCCGAACGCCATGCTCAGCGCCACGGCCCGGTTCAGTTCCACGATGGGCGACGGCGCCAGCTGCGACAGCGCGTCGTACAAGGCGGCGATGCGGCCCCATTCCGTATCGGCCGCCACCCGCGCCCGCGCATGGCAGGCGGCGATGGCGGCCTGCACGCCATACGGCCCCAGCCCACGCCCGGTGTCCTCGGCCCGCGCCAGCGCGGCCAAGCCGCGTCGTATCAGCAGCTGGTCCCAGCGCGTGCGGTCCTGTTCCAGCAGCAGCACGGGTGCGCCGTCCGGCCCCACGCGGGCGCGGGCGCGCGAGGACTGGATTTCCATCAGCGCCACCAGACCGTGCACTTCCGGTTCGCCCGGCACCAGCTCGGCCAGGATGCGGCCCAGCCGCAGCGCTTCGTCGCACAGGGCCGGACGCATCCAGTCCGCGCCGGCGCTGGCGGCGTAGCCTTCGTTGTAGATCAGGTAGAGTACTTGCAGCACGGACCCCAGCCGCGCCATCAGCTCGTGCGCGCGCGGCACTTCAAACGGCACCCGCGCCTCGGCCAGCGTGCGCTTGGCGCGCACGATGCGCTGCGCCACCGTCGCTTCCGGCACCAGGTAGGCGCGGGCGATTTCGCCCGTGCTCAGGCCACCCAGCATGCGCAGCGTGAGCGCCACCCGGCCATCCGTGGGCAGCACCGGGTGGCAAGCCACGAACACCAGCCGCAGCACGTCGTCGCCGATGTCGTCTTCCAGCGCGCGTTCGACTTCCGCTTCCAGGTCGGGCGCCGCGTCCTGCAGCAGGCCTTCGATTTCGTAGCCGATCTGGTCCTGCTTGTCCTGCTGCAGCCGGCGCTGGCGCAATAAGTCCAGCGCGCGGTGTTTGGCCACCGTCATCAGCCAGGCGGCCGGGTTGTCGGGCACGCCCGTCTCGGGCCAACGTTCCAACGCGCTGACGAGAGCATCCTGGGCCAGCTCCTCGGCCGTGCCCACGTCGCGCAACATGCGGGCGACGGCGGCGATGATGCGGGCCGATTCGATCCGCCACACCGCCTCCACCACCCGCTCGACCGACGCCGCGGTCACCGTCACCGTCCCCGCATGTGAGCCAGCGCGGCCTGCATGCCCGTCTCCAGCTGGCCGGCGCGCATGCGCTGCTCGGCAGCGCGTTCGGCAGGCGTGAAGGTGTTGATGTCGCACACCTCGCGCAACTCCAGCGTCAAGTCGCCGTCGCCCGGATACGGATAACGCTGTATCCAGGCCAGCGCCGCCTCCGGCGAGGTGGCCTGCAGCATCCAGTAGCCCGCGATCAGTTCCTTCACTTCCGTGAACGGACCGTCGACCACCGTGCCGACGCCGCCGGCCAAGCGCACGCGCGCGCCGCGGGCGCTGGACTTCAAGCCTTCACCGGCCAGCAGCACGCCGTCACGCACGCCCTGCTCGTTGTGGCGGTTCATGGCGTCGATGGCGGCCGGCGGCGGCGCCAGGTCGCGCTCGGCGTTGGCGTCGGAGCGGATGAAGACCACGTAACGCGTCAGTTCCGGCCGCCGCTGCGGCACGTTGCCACCGGCCGTGCCGCGCTCGTCGAAGCCCACGCAGCCGCCGGGACAGCCGGCCGCGCGCAGCTCATAGACGGCATCGCCGCCACCGTCCGGCCAGTGCCGCACCTGCTCGACGGCCTCCGGCAGCGAGGCCGCCTCCAGCAATGCGAAGGCGGCCACCAGTTCGGACGGCGGAAACGGCCCCGCCTCCAGCTGCCACTGGCCGGCGCGGCGCAGCAACCGCACCGCGCCCTCGCCCGCCTGCAGCGTAATGCCCGGCACCGGCAGCGCCGCCGCCTGTGCCGTCCCGGCGCACCCGTCGGCGCGGCGCATGACCATGTATGCCATGGCTTGCTCTTCCGTCGTCACGCCTGCGCCAGCTGGGCGCGCATGCGTTCTTCCTGCGCGCACAGTTCGGGCGTGGCCGCGTCGCCGAAATCTTCCATTTCGAATACCTGGCGGATTTCGATCTCGGAATCGCACTCGAAGGGGTTGGGACAGCGCCGCACCCATTCGATCGCCTCTTCCCTGGACTTGACCTGGATCAGCCAGAAACCGGCGATCAGTTCCTTGGTTTCCGCGAACGGGCCGTCGACCACGGTACGCTTGTCGTCTTCGAATTTCACGCGCGCGCCGCGCGAGCTGGGGTGCAGACCTTCGCCGGCCAGCAGCACGCCGGCGTTGATCAGCTGTTCGTTGTACTTGCCCATGGCGGTCAGCAGTTCCTGGCTGGGCATCTTGCCCGCTTCCGAATCGGCCGTCGCTTTGACGATAATCATGAATCGCATGTCGGTTTCCTCCGCTTAGGCCGTACGTGGGGGCAGTTTGGCCATGCCCTCTTTGATCTGCTCCGGCGTCAGATCGCGCTTATGGGTGGCAACGGACCAGTGATGGCCGAACGGGTCGACCAGCATGCCGTAGCGGTCGCCCCAGAACATGTCCTCGACCGGCATCCTGGCCGTGGCGCCCGCCTTCACGGCCTGGGCGTAAATGGCATCGACGTCGGGCACATACAGGTGGATGGTGACGGGCGAGCCTTTCAGCGCCAGCGGACCGAAGCCGCCGCATTGGGGCGCGGCGTCGCACAGCATCAGGGCCGAGTCGCCAATGCGCAGCTGGGCGTGCATGATCTTGCCGTCAGGGCCGGGCAGCCGGCTCAGCTCCACGGCGTTGAAGGCCTTCTTGTAGAACTCGATGGCTTCGGCGGCGCCTTCGCAGAACAGATGGGGGGTGATCGTATGCATTCCTTCGGGAATGGCTCGTACTGGTGCAGTCATGGTGTTCTCCTTGATAGTCAGTTGGGGGAGCAGAACGATCCGGATACCATGCCGGAAAATTCGTACTCTACCCCCACGACGAGCGAACACGCTTCAAATCGACGTATTTTTTTAGTTTTTTTTAAAATATTTTTTAACAGCTGTTTTGTCGTGGACAAAATGAACGTTCAGCCCCCGGCCACCGGGTCGCGGAACAACAGCACGAGGTCGGTCTTGGTGAGGTAGCCCAGCAGATGGCCGGCCCCGTCCAGCACCGGCAGGCGCTCGCCCGGATGGGTGGCAAACGTCTCCATGACCTGCCAGGCGGGCGCCGTATCGCGCACCCGCGGGTAATCGATGCGCAGCAGCGACGACGGCCAGGGTGTCGCCAGGTCGGCCCCGGCCTGCAGCAGCGGGGCGAAGTCGTGCAGCGAGACGGCGCCCGCAAACACGCCTTCACCGTCCACCACATATACGTGTTGCCAGCGGCGGCGCTGGAACAGGGCCGCCAGCTCGCTCACGCTGGTCCCCAGCCCGATCACGGGCGGATCGACGCACAGCAGGTCGGCCGCCATGGCCAGCATGGGCGCGTGCCCGGCCCGGCCCGGGGCGGCGTAGATGGAGCGCGCATGCAGCACGCGCGAGATGGTGTAGGCCAGCACGCAGGCCGCCATCAACGGCACCACCACGCTGTAGCTTTCCGTCATTTCAAACAGCATCAGTACCGACATCAGGGGTGCGTGGGTGCAGGCGGCCAGGAAGGCGCCCATGCCCACCGCCACGGCGGCCGGCACCGGTATCAGACCGGGCCACAAGGCATGCAGCGCGCCGCCACACAGCGCGCCCAGCACGGCCCCCGTGAACAGGGTGGGCGTGAAGATGCCGCCCACGGCGCCCGAGCCCGTGGTGGCGGCCACCGCCAGCAGCTTGAACGCCAGCACGGCCAGCAAGGCCTGCCACGCCCAGCCGCCCTGCAGGATGGCGTTGACGACGCTGTAGCCGTTGCCCCACACGGCCGGCTGGGCCAGCGACAGCAGCCCCACCAGCAGGCCGCCCGCGCCCAGCTTGCACCACAGGGGGCTGTGCCAGCGCGCGAACAGGCGGCGCGCGTAGTCGAGCAGGGCCAGGTAGGGCGGCGCCAGCAGGCCGGCCAGCACGCCCACCGCGGCCAGCGCCAGCGTGTCGGCCCCGTGGCCCAGCAGCAGGACCGGCATATGGTAGACGGGCGCGAAATCGGTCACCGTGCTGACCACCACATTGGCCGCCACGGCCGCCACGATCAGCGGCCCCAGGCTTTCGATGGCCAGCGAGCGCAGCACGATTTCGGCCACGAACATGGCGCCCGCGATGGGCGCGTTGTAGGCGGTAGCGATGCCGGCCGCCGCGCCACAGGCCACATACAGGCGCCGGCGCGGCACGGGCACGTTGCGCCAGCGCCCGATCAGGGCCCCGCACAGGGCGGCCAGTTGTACCATCGGCCCTTCGCGCCCGATGGCGCCGCCGCCGGCCACGGTGGCCGCCGACGACAGGGCCCGCAGCAGCGAGGCGCGCGCGCCCAGGTCGCCGCTGCCCAGCGCCACCGCTTCCATGTAGTCGCCGCCCTTGTCCTGCTCCGGCTGGCGCCGGGCCCAGGCCAGCAGCAGGCCGGCCAGCACCCCGCCCACGGCCGGCGCCAGCAACCGTTGCCAGCCCGGCAGGCCGGCCGCGATGTGCACCAGGCTGCCGCTGCGGTCGCCGTAGGCCAGCCGTTCAACCAGCAGGATCATGGTGCGGAAACCGATGGTGGCCAGCGCGCCCAGCACGCCGATGGCGCCGGCCACGGCCAGGGTGCGCTGCGCGGCCAGCGGCCGCAGGCGCGCCAGCAAGCCATCGCGCCAGCGCGGCGGGCCGTTCATGGCGGGGCGGGACGAAACAGCACTTTGACCACCAGCCCGCCGTGCGCGGAATTGCGCAATTGCAGCTCGGCGCCCAGGTGAAGCACCACGGCCTGCACGATGGCCAGGCCCAGGCCGCTGCCATTTTCGCTGCTGCCGGGCACCCGGTAGAAGCGGTCCGTCACGCGCGCCAGGTCCGCCTCGGGGATGCCGGGGCCGGAATCGGCGATGGTCAGCACGCCCTGCGTGCCGCGCCGCTCGACGCCGATGGTGACGGCGCCGTGCGGCGGCGTGTAGCGCACCGCGTTGTCGAGCAGGTTGCGCAGCAAGATCATCAAGCTGTCGGCGTCGGCCTGCACGGCCACGGGCGAGGCGTCCAGGAAGCTCAGCTCGACCCCCTTGCCGCTGGCGAACGGCGCCACCTCGGCGATGGCGGCGCTGGCGTACTGCACCAGGTCGACGCTGGCGTCGCCGGCACTGGCCTGGCTCAGCGCGTCCTGGCGGGCCAGTCCCAGCAGCTGCTCGACCATGCGGCTGCTGCGGGCGATGGCGCCGGCCAGCGCCGCCAGCGACGCCTTGCGGGCCGCCTCCGGCTGGCTGCGGCCCAGCATCTGGATCTGCACCTGCAGCACCGTCAGCGGCGAGCGCAGCTCGTGGGCCGCGTCGGCCACGAACTGGCGCTGCGAGGCGATGGCGTCGCGCACCTTGCGCAGCAATTCGTTGATGGCGTCGATCAGGGGCATGATTTCGCGCGGCGCCTGCGAGCAGTCCACCTGCTCCAGCGCCTGGGCGTCGCGCTGGGCGATCTGGCGCTGCACGGCCGCCAGCGGGCGCAGCGCCACCGACACGATCCACCACATGGCGCCCAGCAGCACCACCGCCATCAGCAGGATGGGCCACAGCGTGTTGAGCGCCAGCGCGATGGCCTCCTGGCGGCGGGCCGACATCTTCTGCGCCACCTGCACCAGGCCGCCGTCGAAGGCGGCCGCGTAGATCCGCCACTCGCCGTTGGCCATGGTGACGGTGGAATAGCCAAGCGCGCCGCGGCGCGGCAGCTCGCGGTGTTCGCGCTGCTGGTAGACCGTCATTTCATCGTGGCGCCAGCGCTGGATCACGAGGTCGTATTCGAGCGGATATTCGCGGTACGCTTCCGGCACCTGGCCCTGCATCTGGCCCAGGGTGCTGGCGATGCGCTGCAGCTGGGCGTCGAACAGGCGGTTGGTCTGGGCCAGCGAGGCGCTGAAGGTGGCGGCGAACTGGATGCCGCTGGCGGCCACGATCAGCACGCCCAGCAACAGCAGCAGGCGGCTGCGGATGCCGTTCATGAGCTTTTGGGCACCATGTAGCCCAGGCCGCGCACGTTGATGATGGCGTCCGGCCCCAGCTTGCGGCGCAGGCTGTGGATGTGCACTTCGACCACGTTGCTGTCGACGTCGGCCACGCTGCCGTACAGCGCCAGCTCGATCTTGGCGCGCGAGTAGATCATGCCGGGGCGCGACACCAGGAGGTCGACGATGGCCCATTCCTTGGCCGACAGCGCCACCGGCTGGCCGTCCACCGTGGCCTGGCGCGCGTCCGTATCCAGCGCCAGGCTGTTGTGCTGGTAGGCCAGCTGCTGGCGCCCGCGCGCGCGCCGCACCAGGGCGCGCACGCGCGCCAGCAATTCGTCGCAATCGAACGGTTTGACCAGGTAGTCGTCGGCGCCCGCATTCAGGCCTTGCACCCGGTCGGCGATGGTGTCGCGCGCCGTCAGGATCAGCACCGGCACGTCGTGCCGGGCCGCGCGCAGGGCCTTGAGCACGTCCAGGCCGTCGCGGCTGGGCAGCGACAGGTCGAGCAGGACGGCGTCGTAGCCGCCGCCGTCGAGCAGCGCCTCGGCGCCGGCGCCGTCGCGCCGCCACTCGACCAGGATGTCTTCGCTGGCCAGCGCCTGGCGCACGCTCTCGCCGATCAGGGCGTCGTCCTCTATCAACAGCACTTGCATGGCCGGCCGGGCTCCTTCAAAAAAAAAAGGCCGGGTCCTGCGCCGTTCCCGGCGCGCTGACGCGGCTGGGGGCGGGAACCCGGCGGTCTGTGAGGGGGCCGTGTCAGGCAGTTGCCGGCACGGCCCCGCACACCGCGCGCGCCGCCTGGCGGCCTGCGCGCGGCAGCGACATCAAGGATACACGATGTCGGCGCGGCGGTTCTGCGACCAGGCCGCTTCGTTGTGGCCGTCGGCCTTGGGCTTTTCCTTGCCGAAGCTGACCGCCTCGACCTGGGCTTCCTTGGCGCCCTGCACGATCAGGACCTTCTTGACGGCTTCGGCGCGCTTCTGGCCCAGGGCCAGGTTGTATTCGCTGCTGCCGCGCTCGTCGGAATTGCCTTCCACGCGCACCTTGATGCCGGCGGCGGTGGACAGGAACTTGCCGTGCGCCGTCAGGGCCGTGTCATATACCGGCTTGACGGTGTAGTTGTCGAAGTCGAAGAACACGCTGCGTTCCTTGTACAGGATGTTGCTCGGGTCCTTGTACGGTGGCAGCACGGGCGCCGGGGCGACGACGGCGGCGACCGGCTTGGCCGCTGCCGGCTGTGGCGCGGCGACGGGAGCTGCCGGCGCGGCCGGTGGCGGGGTGGTGGCGCAGGCGCCGAGCAGCGCGGCGGCAGCGGCGCACATCAGGATATTTTTCATGGGGGTGGTCATCTTCGTTTTGCTTAGTTTTGGATTACGTCCGATACGCACCAGAGCGCGTTTGGCCTTGTGAGCTTCTTGTGCCGCCGGCAAACTGCAGCCATACCACGGCGGCGTCATTATGCCCAGCCCAGCTTAACTCCCACTTAATTTTCCGGGCAAGGCTGCGGCCGGCCCGCAATCAGCATTTTTTTTCGCTGCGCCCAGCAACGGCGGGCGCAATGTCATGCCATTGTCACAATCAATGCCTAGAATTCGGCGCTTTCCACCCCGTTCCGTAGAGGACTTAAAATGCACATCAACACCGTACTGAAGACCATGACCGCCATCATCGGCGCGACCGTTGCCCTGTCCTCCGCCTCGGCCGCCGACATGACCGGCGCCGGTTCCACCTTCGTCTACCCGATCGCCGCCAAATGGGCCGAAGCCTACAAAAAGATGAGCGGCAATGGCTTGAACTACCAGTCCATCGGTTCGGGCGCCGGCATCAAGCAGATCAAGGCCAAGACCGTGGACTTCGGCGCCTCCGACATGCCGCTGTCGGCGGAAGAACTGGACAAGGAAGGCCTGATCCAGTTCCCCGTCATCATGGGCGGCGTGGTGGCCGTGGTCAACCTGGAAGGCGTGGCCCCGGGCCAGCTGAAACTGAACGGCCAGGTGCTGGCCAATATCTACCTGGGCAAGATCACCAAGTGGAACGACAGCCAGATCGCGGCCCTGAACGCGGGCGTCAAGCTGCCGGCCGAAGACATCACCGTGGTGCACCGCGCCGACGGTTCGGGCACCTCCTTCCTGTTCACCGACTACCTGTCCAAGGTCGACGCTGAATTCAAGTCCACCGTGGGCGCCGGCACGGCCGTCAAGTGGCCGGTGGGCGTGGGCGGCAAGGGCAACGAAGGCGTGGCCGCCAACGTGCAGCGCATCAAGGGTTCGATCGGCTACGTGGAATTCGCCTACGCCAAGAAGAACAAGATGGGCTACACCCAGCTCAAGAACAAGGATGGCCAGTTCGTGCAGCCGACCGACGACAGCTTCAAGGCCGCCGCCTCGGGCGCCGACTGGGCCAAGACCCCAGGCTTCGCCGTGGTTGTGACCGACCAGCCGGGCAAGGCCGCCTGGCCGATCACGGGCGCCACCTTCGTGCTGATGCACAAGACCCAGGCCGACGCCGCCAAGGGCAAGGAAGTGCTGAAGTTCATCGACTGGGCCTACAAGAACGGCGCCGGCATGGCCACCGAACTCGATTACATCCCAATGCCAGCCCCGGTCGTGACCCTGATCGAAGGCGCATGGAAGATGCAGATCAAGGACAGCGCCGCCAAGGCCATCTGGTAAGCCGC
>JAZJZQ010000197.1:0-9285 GCA_040389625.1 Pseudomonadota bacterium
CCGATCCAGATGCGGCTGGCCGGCGACGTGGCCGAACAGCTGTGCAACCGCAGCCGCAAGCTGCCGCTGGCGGCGCTGCGCCAGTCCGGCGTGCGGCTGGCGGCGGCGGCCGGCATCGGCAACCCGTCCCGTTTTTTCGGCATGCTGCGCGCTGCCGGCCTGGAGTGCACCGAGCTGCCTTTGCCCGACCATCACGATTTCCGCGACCGCCCCTTCGAGGGCCTGGCGGCGGACATGATCTTGATGACGGAGAAGGATGCAGTAAAATGTGCGCAAATTGACGAACTCAAAGACGACCCGCGCCTGTGGGTGGTCCCGGTCACGGCGCGCATCGATGCCGCGCTGGCCGGACTCATTGTGGAGAAATGCCGTGGACGCAAGACTGCTTGATATCCTGGTTTGCCCTGTATGCAAAGGGCCGCTGGTGTACGATAAGAAGGCCCAGGAAATGATATGCAAGGGCGACCGCCTGGCATTCCCTATCCGCGACGGCATCCCCATCATGTGGGCCGACCAGGCCCGCACGCTGCAGGATACGGCGGAATAAGTGGCGTTCACCGTCATCATTCCCGCGCGGCTGGCGTCGACCAGGCTGCCCAACAAGCCGCTGGCCGACCTGGGCGGCAAGCCCATGGTGGTGCGCGTGGCCGAGCGCGCGCGCGACGCGGGGGCGGACCGCATCATCGTCGCCACCGACCATGAAGACATCCGCGCCGCCTGCGCCGCGCACGGCGTGGAAGCGTGCATGACGCGCGCCGACCATCCGTCCGGCACCGACCGCATCGCCGAAGTGGCGCGCCTGATGCAGCTGCCGCCGCAGGCCGTGGTGGTCAACCTGCAGGGCGACGAACCGCTGATCGACCCGGCGCTGCTGCAGGCGGCCGCGGCCCGCATCTCGGCCGATGTACCCATGTCCACCTGCGCCCATCCGCTGCACGACGCGGCCGACGCCTTCAACCCCAACGTGGTCAAGGTGGTGCTGGACAAGGCCGGCCGCGCGCTCTATTTTTCGCGCGCCACCATCCCGTGGCACCGCGACGGCTTCGCACAGGACCGCACGGCGCTGCCGGCCGGTTACGTGCCACTGCGCCATATAGGCCTGTACGCCTACCGCAACGACTTCCTGCAAGCCTATCCCGCGCTGGAACAGTCGCCGCTCGAGCATATCGAGGCGCTGGAACAGTTGCGCGTGTTGTGGCACGGCTATCCGATCGCCGTGCACGTGACGGACGCGGCGCCGGCGGCCGGGGTGGACACGCCCGAGGACCTGGAACGGGTGCGGCAGCATTACCGTTAGCGGCGTCGCCCCTTCCGTTGCTGTGAAAACGGGCACCTTGCGTAAGGTGGCCGTAATCAATCCCTGTTATAAACGAAACCAATAGTGCGATATTCATACGGAATATCGCGTTTCGGCCGGGGAGACATCAATTAACGCGATCAAAACACGGGCAAAGTGGCGTAGCGGCGGAGTTTTGTGGTAAGTTTCGTACAAAGTTGGTCGGACTTGCAGCATCCCAGCCGTTTACAAAATAACACTTCACATCTCCAAAAATCTGTCTTAGGAACTTTTCATGCGTCTCATTCTGTTAGGAGCACCCGGTGCCGGCAAAGGCACCCAGGCCAATTTCATCAAAGAGAAGTACAACATCCCGCAAATTTCCACCGGCGACATGCTGCGTGCCGCCATCAAGGCCGGCACGGAACTGGGCATGGCCGCCAAGAAGGTGATGGACGCCGGTGGCCTGGTGTCGGACGACCTGATCATCGGGCTCGTCAAGGACCGCCTGAAGGACTGCGACTGCGAGAACGGCTACCTGTTCGACGGCTTCCCGCGCACCATCGCGCAGGCCGACGCCATGAAGGAAGCGGGCGTGGGCGTGGACTACGTGCTGGAAATCGATGTGCCTGACGACATGATCGTCGAGCGCATGTCCGGCCGCCGCAGCCACCCGGCCTCGGGCCGCGTGTACCACGTCAAATTCAATCCGCCCAAGGTGGAAGGCAAGGACGACGTCACCGGTGAAGACCTGGTGCAGCGCGACGACGACAAGGAAGAGACCGTCAAGAAGCGCCTGGATGTGTACCACAACCAGACCGAAGTCCTGCTGGGCTACTACAACAACTGGGCCCAGACCGGCCAGCCAGGTGCGCCGAAATACCGCCGCATCAGCGGCGTCGGACCGGTGGAGCAGATCCGCGACGCGGCATTTGCGGCCCTGTCGGAATAAGCAGTAACGGAGCGGACTACGGTCCGCTTTTTTGCGGGCGTCGCGCCCGCAGGCGCGCCCGCGCGTTCCGCGTCCAGCGATGGATGCCATCCCGTTTTTGAAGTTGCAGTACGCAGGTTAGTTGATTGCGCGCGTCTACCCGATGCGGCCGGCAGTTATCTGAGTGTGACATGTACGCTTGATTAACAAGAACAAGGGGACACTATGGCAGCTAGTCTTTGGTTTGCAGTTGCGTGCGGCGTAATCGCCGTGATTTACGGTTTGTGGTCCCGAAGCTGGATTTTAAGCCAGGATGCCGGCAACGCCCGGATGCAGGAAATCGCGCTGGCCATCCAGCAAGGCGCCGCCGCCTACCTGGCGCGCCAGTACCGCACCATCGCCATCGTCGGCGCGGTGCTGTTGGTGCTCATCTTCGCCCTGCTGGGCACCCACACCGCGCTCGGCTTCCTGCTCGGCGCCGTGCTGTCGGGCGCCTGCGGCTTCATCGGCATGAACGTCTCGGTGCGCGCCAACGTGCGCACGGCGCAGGCGGCCACCAAGGGCATGAACGAAGCGCTCGACGTCGCCTTCAAGGGCGGCGCCATCACCGGCATGCTGGTGGTGGGCCTGGGCCTGCTGGGCGTGACCCTGTTCTACATGATGCTGGTGTCGGGCGCGCGCGGCACGGCCGTCAGCGAGCATGACGTGATCCAGCCGCTGATCGGCCTGGCATTCGGCGCTTCGCTGATCTCCATCTTCGCCCGTCTGGGCGGCGGCATCTTCACCAAGGGCGCGGACGTGGGCGCCGACCTGGTGGGCAAGGTCGAGGCGGGCATCCCCGAGGACGACCCGCGCAACCCGGCCGTGATCGCCGACAACGTGGGCGACAACGTGGGCGACTGCGCCGGCATGGCCGCCGACCTGTTCGAAACCTATGTGGTGACGCTGATCGCGACCATGCTGCTCGGTGCGCTGGCCATCACGGCCGCCCCCACCACGGCCATCGTCTACCCGCTGCTGCTGGGCGCCGTGTCCATCATCGCCTCCATCATCGGCTGCAGCATGGTCAAGGCCAAGCCGGGCAAGAAGATCATGTCGGCCCTGTACACGGGCCTGTGGTGGGCCGCCGGCCTGTCGCTGATCGGCTTTGCCGTCGTCACCTGGCAGCTGTGGGGCGACGACGCCATGCGCATGAAGATGATGGGCTGCGCGCTGGTGGGCATCGTGCTCACCGGGCTGATGGTCTACATCACCGAATACTACACGGGCACCGACTTCCATCCCGTGCGCCACATCGCCGAAGCATCGACCACCGGCCACGGCACCAACATCATCGCCGGCCTGGGCGTGTCGATGAAGTCCACCGCCTTCCCCGTGCTGGCCGTGTGCGCCGCCATCCTCGTGTCCTACCAGCTGGGGCAGCTGTACGGCATTGCCATCGCCGCCACCTCCATGCTGTCGATGGCCGGCATCGTCGTCGCGCTCGACGCCTATGGCCCCATCACCGATAACGCGGGCGGCATCGCGGAAATGTCGGGCATGCCCGAATCGGTGCGCGCCATCACCGACCCGCTGGACGCGGTGGGTAACACCACCAAGGCCGTCACCAAGGGTTACGCCATCGGTTCGGCCGGCCTGGCGGCGCTGGTGCTGTTTGCCGACTACACCCACGCGCTCGAATCGTCGGGCAAGTCGATCAGCTTCGACCTGTCCAACCCGATGGTGATCGTGGGCCTGTTCATCGGCGGCCTGGTGCCCTACCTGTTCGGCGCCATGGCGATGGAAGCGGTGGGCCGCGCGGCCGGCGCCGTGGTGGTGGAAGTGCGGCGCCAGTTCCGCGACATCAAGGGCATCATGGACGGCAGCGGCAAGCCGGAATACGACAAGGCGGTCGACATGCTGACCGCCTCGGCCATCAAGGAAATGGTGTTGCCCTCGCTGCTGCCGGTGGTGGTGCCCATCGTGGTGGGCATGCTGCTGGGGCCGGCCGCGCTGGGCGGCATGCTGATGGGGACCATCATCACGGGCCTGTTCGTGGCCATTTCCATGACGACGGGCGGCGGCGCCTGGGACAACGCCAAGAAATACATCGAGGACGGCAATTTCGGCGGCAAGGGCTCGGAGGCCCACAAGGCGGCCGTGACCGGCGACACCGTGGGCGACCCGTACAAGGACACGGCCGGCCCCGCCGTCAATCCTTTGATCAAGATCATCAACATCGTGGCCCTGCTGCTGGTGCCGCTGCTGCCGGCCACGGGTTGGCTGGCTGTCAGCGTGCCGGTGGCGGCCCATGTGGCCATGCCGGCCGCCACGGCGCCGGCCATGCCGGTGATCCAGTCGGCGCCGGTGGAAGCGATGCCCAAGCAGGAGGGCGGCAAGGCGCAGTAAGTTTTCGCAGTAAGTTTCCGGCACCGCGCGAGGGCTGCGCAGTCGCTTGCAACGGGGTTGTCGCGCCGGATGGTGCGCCAACCCCGTTGCCATCAATTTCTGTTGGTTTTCAGGTGTGACGATTTGTTTCTACCGCTGGCAAGGCCGCGTTGATCAGCCGATAATGGCTGCACGGCGTAACACTTTGCGAGGTGATGCCATGAAAGCACTGAAACCGGCGCTGACGCTGGCGCTCCTGACGGCAGCACTGGTGTGCGCCACAGCCCAGGCCCGGCCGCCCCGCGGCGGCGGCGGCCATCCCCATAGCCGGACCCACGTGGGCGTGGTGATCGGCGCGCCCCTGTTCTGGCCCGGCCCCTGGTACGGCGACCCGTTCTACGATCCCTTCTATTACCGCCGTTACTATTACGAACCCGTGCTGCCGTTGCCGGCGCCGCCACCGATCTACATCGAGCAGGGCGCGCCGCCCGGACCGCCGGCCCAGTTCTGGTACTACTGCAATAATCCGCCCGGCTATTACCCCTACGTCAAGGAATGCCGCAGCCCCTGGCGCGCGGTGTCGCCGGAAGAAGTCAAACCGAAACCGGAGGTTGCCCAATGAAACGTCACCTCATCCTGCCCGCCATGTTGCTGCCCGCGCTGCTGGCCGGCTGCGTGTCCATGCCCACCGGCCCCAGCGCATTGGTGCTGCCGGGCACGGGCAAGAGCTTTGACCAGTTCCGCGCCGATGACTTTTCCTGCCGCGGCTATGCCCAGTCCCAGGTGGGCGGCACGGCCGAGCAGGCCGCCGCCGACAGCACCATGCGCAGCGCGGCGCTGGGCACGGTGGTGGGGGCGGCGCTGGGGGCGGCCGTCGATGGCGGGCGCGGTGCCGGCACCGGGGCCGGCGTGGGCCTGGCCATGGGCACCATGTCCGGCGCCGAGGCGGGCAACTATGCGGGCAACAATCTGCAGCGGCGCTACGACTATGCCTACCAGCAGTGCATGTATGCCCAGGGCCACCGGGTGCCTGTGGCCGGCCGCATGATGACTGAGTCCCAGCCGGCCGGCAGTTATCCGCCGCCCAATACGCCGCCGCCGCGTTGAGGTCTGCCATGCCTGTCCGTCCCGCCCTGCGCTGTGTCGTCCGCTGCGCTTTGCTGCTGGGGGCGGGCATGTGGGTGGACGTCTCGGCAAACGCGCCGATCAACGCACCGGCAGGCCTGGTCGCGGGCGTCCCGGCGACTGGCGCCAACGCCGGCCAGACGGATGGCACGGCGCGCCAGGGCGTCCGCGCGCCGGCGGCCGACACGCTGCCGCTGGAGCAATACGCGCGCCTGCCCGTCTGCAGCCTGAGCGCGGACGGCCGCCACCTTGCCGTCGAACCATGCCGCACGGCGCCCACGCGTCAACCCAAGGCGCGCCGCGCCGTCACGGCCATCATCCCCACCATGCCGGCCCGGCCCGTGCCCCGCGCGGCCACGGCGCCGCCGCTGCCGCCGTCGCCGCCCTTGCGACAGGCCCCGCGGCCCGTGCCCGTGACGGCCTGCGACGCGGGCGGCTGTTACGACGCGGCCGGCGTGCGCCATACCGGCGCCGGCGGCAACACCACCATTTCCCCGTCCGGCCAGCTGTGCCTGCACAACGGCGTATGGCTGCAATGCCAGTAATGGTTTTTGTGGCGCTGCAACAAAATCGCACGGTTTTTCGCGCGCGGCCCGAAAAATTCGCTACAATTTGACGCGATTTGACGTTTACGTAAACGTTAATGGCCCGCCAGAGGCCGCACGGACTATTTTCCCAACTGACAGAGGACGGACATGCAAATTCAAGACAATGTATTCATCATCACGGGCGGCGCATCGGGCCTGGGCGCGGCCACGGCCCGCATGATCGTGGCGGCGGGCGGCAAGGTGGTGCTGGCCGACGTGCAGGTGGAAGCGGGCCAGGCGCTGGCCGCCGAACTGAAGGGCAGCTTCGTCAAGTGCGACGTGACGTCGGAAGCGGACGGCCAGGCCGTCGTCGCCGCCGCCGTGGCCATGGGCACGCTGCGCGGCCTGGTCAACTGCGCCGGCGTGGCGCCGGCCGTCAAGACCGTGGGCAAGGATGGCCCACATCCGCTGGACGTGTTCCAGCGCACCATCAACATCAACCTGGTAGGCACCTTCAACATGGCCCGCCTGGCGGCCGACGCCATGGGCAAGACGGCAGCCACCGAACAGGGCGAGCGCGGCATCATCATCAACACGGCGTCGGTGGCGGCCTTCGACGGCCAGATCGGCCAGGCGGCCTACGCTTCGTCCAAGGCGGCCGTGGCCGGCATGACACTGCCGATGGCGCGCGACCTGTCGCGCAGCGGCATCCGCGTGATGACCATCGCCCCCGGCATCTTCGAAACGCCGATGTTGCTGGGCATGCCGGCCGAAGTGCAGCAGGCGCTGGGCGCCATGGTGCCGTTCCCGCCGCGCCTGGGCAAGCCGGACGAGTATGCCCAGCTGGCCAAGGCCATCATCGAGAACGTCATGCTGAACGGCGAAACCATCCGCCTGGACGGCGCGATCCGCATGCAGCCCAAGTAAGAACGCGGCAAAACGATTTCGTGTAGGATGCCTGTGTCATCGGGCGCGCGGCCCTGGTCGCGCGCCTTTTTCATTGGAGCCTGCATGATACGTCTGAAATCCGTGACGCCGGCGCTGGCGCTGTGCGGCCTGCTGTCCATTCCACTCTTGCCGGCCCTGGCGCAGGACGCCACCCGCGCCGCGCCCGAAATCGCCACCGGCTACACGGCCAAGCAGGGCGTCGTCGCCCGCAAGTACATGATGGCGGCGGCCAATCCGCTGGCCACCGAGGCCGGCTACCGCATGCTGCGCCAGGGCGGCAGCGCGATCGACGCGGCCATCGCCAGCCAGATGGTGCTCAACCTGGTCGAGCCGCAATCGTCGGGCATAGGCGGCGGCGCCTTCCTCATGTACTACGACGGCAAGCGCGTGCAATCGTACGACGGCCGCGAGACGGCGCCGGCGGCGGCCGACGAGCACCTATTCCAGGATGCGCAGGGCAAGCCGCTGTCGCGCGCGGCGGCCATCATCGGCGGCCGTTCCGTGGGCGCGCCCGGCGTGCTGCGCATGCTCGAGCTGGCGCACAAGGAACACGGCAAGCTGGCGTGGGCCAGCCTGTTCGCGCCGGCCATCGCGCTGGCGGAGAACGGCTTTGCCGTCAGCCCCCGCCTGCACGCGCTGCTGGCCTGGGACCGCTACCTGGCGCAGGATCCGGTGGCGGCCGCCTACTTCTACGACGCCAAGGGCCAGCCCTGGCCGGTCGGCCACGTGCTGAAAAATCCGGCACTGGCGCGCAGCCTGCGCGAGATCGCCGCCGGCGGCGCCGACGCCTTCTACAACGGCCGCATCGCGCGCGACATCGCGGCCAAGGTGGCGGCCCATCCCGTCAACCCGGGCAAGCTGACGGTGGCCGACATCGCCGCCTACCGCGCCAAGGAGCGCTCGCCCGTGTGCAGCGACTACAAGGCCTGGACCGTGTGCGGCGCGCCGCCGCCGTCGTCGGGCGGCATCGCCATCGCCCAGATGCTGGGCATCCTGGAAAACCGCGACATCAGTTCCTACAAGCCGGTGGGCGGCATGCTGAACGCGGACGCCATCCACCTGTTCAGCGAGGCGGGCCGGCTGGCCTACGCCGATCGTAACCACTACGTGGCCGACACCGACTTCGTGCCGCTGCCGGGGCGGGGCGTGGCGGCCATGCTCGACAAGGCTTACCTGGCCCGGCGCGCCGCCCTGATCGGCCCCGACTCCATGGGCAGCGCGCCGTTCGGCACGCCGGACGGCATGCAGGTGGCGTGGGGCAGCGACACGGCGCTCGACCGGCCATCGACCTCGCACCTGGTGGCGGTGGACGGCGCCGGCAACGGCCTGTCCATGACCACTTCGGTGGAAGACGCGTTCGGCTCGCGCCAGATGGTGGATGGCTTCCTGCTCAACAACCAGTTGACCGATTTTTCGTTCGATGCCGTCGACGCCGACGGCCCCGTGGCCAACCGGGTGCAAGGCGGCAAGCGCCCGCGCAGCGCCATGTCGCCCACGCTGGTGTTCGAGCGCGCCAGCCACCGGCTGGTGCTGGCCACCGGCTCGCCGGGCGGCTCGGCCATCATCAACTACGTGGCCAAGGTGCTGGTGGGGACGCTGGACTGGGGCCTGGACGTGCAGCAGGCCATCAACCTGCCCAACTTCGGCAGCCGCAACGGGCCCACGGAGCTGGAGGCGGGGCGGGTGGCGCCGGAGGTGGTGGCCCGGCTCAAGGCGCGTGGCCATGAGGTGCGCGAGTTCGAGCAGAACTCCGGCCTGCAGGGTATCGAGCGGCGCACGGTGGACGGCCAGCCGGTGTGGTTCGGCGGCGCCGACCCGCGCCGCGAGGGTGTGGCGCTGGGCGACTGAATGTGGCTTACGGAGGCGATCGTGACGCGAAAGCGTCCCCATGGCTTCCCTAACGGCGCCATACCCTGCTAATCTTGGGCGCATGGGCATACAAAAGAAAACAGGCTTGATCCTGACCGGAGGCGGCGCCCGCGCCGCCTACCAGGTGGGCGTGCTGCAGGCCATCTCGGAGATACTGTGGGAAGCGGGCTGGCCGCCGGCGCGCAATCCCTTCGACATCATCTGCGGCACCTCGGCCGGCGCCATCAACGCCACCGCGCTGG
>JAZJZQ010000198.1:0-4110 GCA_040389625.1 Pseudomonadota bacterium
CAAGAAGAGCAGGGGTTTCTGTTGACCCGGCACTGGCGCGATACGGCAGCCGGTACCGAAGTCGAGTTTTGGCTGGCCACCGACCATGGCCCGCGTCAGCTGCGCCTGCCCGTTCAGCGGGCGGTGGCGTTCGTGCCGGCCGCGCAGCGGGCGCAGGCCGAACAGTTGCTGCAGGCCGAACGCGGCTGCGAGCTGCGTCCGCTGGCCCTGAACGACTTCCACGGCCGGCCCGTGCTGGGCCTGTACTGCCGCCAGTACCGCCAGTTGCTGAAGGTGGAAAAGCGCTTGCGCGCGCACGGCGTGGACGTGTACGAGGCGGACATCCGGCCGCCGGAACGCTACCTGATGGAGCGCTTCATCACGGCGCCCGTGGCCTTCGGCGGCCAGCCCGGCCCCGATGGCGCCGGCGGCGCCGGACTGCTGCTGGACTGCGGGTTGAAGCCGGCCCCCGGCTACCGTCCCACGCTGCGCCTGGTGTCGCTCGATATCGAGACGACGGCCCGCGGCGACCTGTATTCCATCGCGCTCGAGGGCTGCGGTCAGCGCCAGGTCTACATGCTGGGGCCACCGAACGGCGATGCGCTGTTGCCCGAATCCCCGCTCGACTTCGCGCTCGACTATTGCGACACCCGGGCCCAGCTGCTCGAACGGCTCAATGCCTGGCTGGCCGCCCACGACCCGGACGCCATCATCGGCTGGAACCTGGTGCAATTCGACCTGCGCGTACTGCGCGAGCACGGCGAACGCTACCAGGTGCCGCTGCTGTTCGGGCGCGACGGCAGCGCCATGGAGTGGCGCGAGCATGGTGGCGGCCAGCAGCATTATTTCGCGGCGGCGGCCGGGCGTCTCATCATCGACGGCATCGAGGCCCTCAAGTCGGCCACCTGGAGCTTCCCCTCGTTCAGCCTGGAGTACGTGGCGCAGACCCTGCTGGGCGAAGGCAAGGATATCGACAATCCCTACCAGCGCATGGCCGAAATCGAGCGCCGCTTCGCCGAGGACAAGCCGGCCCTGGCCCGCTACAACCTGCACGACTGCGAACTGGTCACCCGCATCTTCGCCCACACCGAGCTGCTCACCTTCCTGCTGGAGCGGGCCAGCGTGACGGGCCTGGCGGCCGACCGCAGCGGCGGCTCGGTGGCCGCGTTCGAACACCTGTACCTGCCCATGATGCACCGCCAGGGCTATGTGGCGCCCAACCTGGGCGACGTGGTGGGTGAGAACAGCCCCGGCGGCTTCGTCATGGATTCCCGCTCCGGGCTGTACGATTCCGTGCTGGTGCTCGATTACAAAAGCCTGTACCCGTCCATCATCCGCACCTTCCTGATCGATCCGGTGGGACTGGTGGAGGGCATGTCCGCCCAGCCAGGCGCGGACACGGTACCGGGCTTTCGCGGCGCCCGCTTTGCGCGCGAGCGCCACTGCCTGCCGGCCATCGTGCGCCAGATCTGGCAGGGCAGGGAGGCGGCCAAGCGCGAGCACAACAAGCCGCTGTCGCAGGCCTTGAAGATCATCATGAACGCCTTCTACGGCGTGCTCGGGTCCAGCGGCTGCCGTTTCTTCGATCCGCGCCTGGCCTCGTCGATCACGCTGCGCGGCCACGAGATCATGCACCGCACGCGCCAGCTGATCGAGGCGCAGGGCTACCAGGTCATCTACGGCGACACCGATTCCACTTTCGTCTGGCTGGGACACGCGCACGACGACGCCCAGGCGGGCCGGATCGGGCGCGCCCTGGTCAGTCACGTCAACCAGTGGTGGGACGAGCACCTGCGGCAGGAGTTCGGCCTCGACAACGCGCTGGAGCTGGAATTCGAAACGCATTACCGGCGCTTCCTGATGCCCACCATCCGCGGTTCCGAGTTGGGCAGCAAGAAGCGCTACGCCGGCCTGGTGACGGGCGCCGATGGCGGCGACCAAATGGTCTACAAGGGCCTGGAGACGGTGCGCACGGACTGGACGCCGCTGGCGCAGCAATTCCAGCAGGGCCTGTACGAGCGCATCTTCAAGGGCCAGCCCTACCGCGACTATGTGCGCGACTACGCGCGCCGCACCGCCAGCGGCGAGTACGACCATCTGCTGGTGTACCGCAAGCGCCTGCGCCGCCCGCTGGAAGAGTACCAGCGCAACGTGCCGCCCCACGTGCGGGCCGCCCGCAGCGCCGACGACTACAACCGCCAGCACGGGCGCCCGCTGCAATACCAGCGCGGCGGCTGGATCCGCTACGTGATGACGGTGGCCGGACCGGAGCCGCTGGAGGCGCGGCGCGCGGCCATCGACTACGAACACTACCTGACGCGCCAGCTGCAGCCCGTGGCCGACGCCATCCTGCCTTTTCTCGACGACGACTACACGGCCCTGACCAGCCGCCAGCAAACCCTGTTCTGAGCCGCGGCCAGGGCCGGCCCAAAGGCGGGACCGGCGCCGCTGCCGCCGCTGCCGGCGCCGCGCCGGCCGCCCGGTTGACGCCGTGCCGGCGGGCGCGGATACTGCGTGGCATCGGCGCCCGGCCGGGCGCGCCAACGCACACTTTTCGTCAGCAGGAGAATGCCATGTCAGCACCGATACGCCGTATCGCCATCAACACGGGCGGCGGCGACGCGCCCGGCCTCAACGCCGTGATCCGCGCCACGGTGCTGGCGGCGCTCGAGCGGGGCTGGGAATGCTACGGGATCCGCGACGGCTACAACGGCATCCTGTGCCCGGAGCGCTATCCCGACGGCGGCGTGCTGCGCCTGACGGCCGAACGCGTGCGCGGCATCGCCCACCTGGGCGGTACCATGCTGGGCACCACCAACCGCGGTAATCCGCTCAGTTTTCCCACCACGCTGGCCGACGGTTCCGTGCGCGAGGTGGACCGCAGCGACGAGCTGCTGGCCTGGTTCGCGCGCGAAGGCATCGATGCGCTGGTGGCCGTGGGCGGCGACGGTTCGCTCACCATCGCCGACGCGCTGGCGCGCAAGGGCTTGCGCGTGGTGGGTGTGCCCAAGACCATAGACAACGATCTGGACCAGACCACCACCACCTTCGGTTTCGACACGGCCGTCGCCTTCGCCACCGAATGCGTGGACCGCCTGCACAGCACGGCCGAGAGCCACCAGCGCGTGATGGTGGTGGAGGTGATGGGGCGTTACGCGGGCTGGATCGCGCTGCACACGGGGATCGCCGGCGGTGCCCACGCCATCTTGTTGCCGGAAATTCCGTACGACCTGGAGCGGGTGGCGGCGGCCATCGCCTGCCGCGAACGGGCTGGGCACACTTATTCGATCGTCGTGGTGGCGGAAGGGGCGCAAGCGGCCGGCGGCGGGCGCGACGTGCTGGCGCCGGCAGCGGGCGGCCACGTGGAACGCCTGGGCGGGGCCGGCGAGCATGTCGCGCGCGAGCTGCAGGCGCGCACCGGCAAGGACGCGCGGGCCGTGGTGCTGGGCCATTTGCTGCGCGGCGGCAGTCCCAGTGCCTTCGACCGGCTGGCGGCGCTGCGCTTCGGCGCCGCGGCCGTGCGGGCACTGGCCGCCGGGCAGTCCGGCATCATGGTGTCGCTGGCCTATCCCAACATGCAATACGTGGCCTTGTCGCTGGTGGCCGGGCGCATGAAGGGCGTACCGCTGGACGGCGACACGGTGCAGACGGCGCGTGACCTGGGCATCTGCCTGGGGGACTGACGGTGCCGCGCTGTCAGCGCAGCGATCAGGGCAGGAACATCCTGCGCTGGAACGGATTGAGTTCCTTCTTCAGGAACCCGGGCGCGCGCGGATCGGGCGCGAACTGCAGCGCCGCATAAAAGGTATCGGTGTCGGCCGCCGCCTGCAGCAACAGACGCCGTATGCCCGCGCCCGCGCAATATTGCTCGATATGTTGCAGAAACCAGCGGCCCACCCCTTGGCCCCGGTGCTGGCTGGCGACGATCAGGTCGGCCACATAGCAGAATTCGGGCGGGGCCAGTTCCAGCCTGGCGATGCCTATCGTGTCCCTGGCCGCCTCCACGCTGACCCATTGCACCCGTCCCAGCGGGTTGGGCTGGGCATGGTCGCCGGGACCGGCGGCGGGCCAGCCGGCATCGCGGCGCAGCGTGCGCAACAGTTTGGTGGGCGGTTTGGCGAGCGGTCGGAA
>JAZJZQ010000198.1:4210-11506 GCA_040389625.1 Pseudomonadota bacterium
CATCGCGGCGCAGCGTGCGCAACAGTTTGGTGGGCGGTTTGGCGAGCGGTCGGAATGTGAGAGCAGGGGACATGGCTGGCCGGTGAGGACGAGGTGAGCTGGCTAGCGCGCGCCGGGCGCGCAAGGCCATATGTCCCCCTAGGATAAGGCACGCACCGTTGCCTGGCAATCACATATTTGTATAAATTGTTTCCAGATGGGTTTGTATTGGGCAAACGCGCCGTTTGCCCGCCGTCGGGCGGCGCGCTCCTGTGCGAAAATGCGACGAGTCGACCACACGCTCCCACCTGATGCCACCCGCAATGACGCACGCCGATCCCATCCATTTCTACCAGCCGTCGCAAGGCCATGGCCTGGCGCACGACCCGTTCAACGCCATCGTCGGCCCCCGTCCCATCGGCTGGATCGCCAGCCGCGGCGCAGCGGGCGGGCTGAACCTGGCGCCCTACAGTTTTTTCAACGCCTTCAACTACACCCCGCCCATCATCGGTTTTGCCAGCATCGGCCGCAAGGATACGCTGCGCAATATCGAGGAAACGGGCGAATTCGTGTGGAACCTGGCCACCCGGCCCCTGGCCGAAGCCATGAACGCGAGCTGCGCGCCGGCCCCGGCCGAGGTCGATGAATTTGTGCTGGCGGGCCTCACGCCGGCCCCGTCGCGCCTGCTGAGCGTGCCGCGCGTGGCGGAAAGCCCGGTGGCCTTCGAATGTCGCAAGACCCAGATCATCCAGCTGCAGGGGGCCGATGGCGGCACCGTGCCGACCTGGCTGGTGCTGGGCGAGGTGGTGGGCGTGCATATTGCGCGCCAGTTGCTGCCCGGCGGGGTGTACGACACGGCCGCGGCGCGGCCCATCCTGCGTGGCGGCGGTCCGGCCGATTATTTTGAGATCGGGGGCGACGCGCTGTTTCGCATGGCGCGTCCGGCCTGGCCTTGACGCGGGCCGGATCGGCCAGCAAGGCGGGGCGCCGGCCGGCGATCTCCTGTGTCAACATCGCCCCCCACATAGGCGTTAAGGGAGGAGCGCTGCCTGCGTTCCATTTTTATAAAATATCAAAATGTCAATCTTGCAAGCAAAGAATCCCGTTTTGCCCGATAATTGCCGGGAAAATGAGGCAGGCGATCATGTTGTGCAATAGCTATCAGGATAGAAAATGATGAAGAAGCAGACGGCCTTACTGGTGGCCGGCCTCGTGTGCGCGTGTCTGGCCGCCTGTGGCAAGTCGGAGGCACAACGCCAGCGGGAGTCGGCTGCGACCCTGACCAGTCTCGGCGAAAAATATGTCAAGGAAAAGATCCTCGAACCGTCGTCAGCCCAGTTCCGCAACCAGTTCATCGGCAAGAAGGGTGCGCCGTGCGGCGAAGTGAATGCCAAGGATGCGTTCGGCGCCTACATCGGCTTTCAGCGCTACATTTCCGTCGCCCGCGACCTGACCCTGCTGGCACAGGACGTGGCGCCGGCCGAGTTCGAGGCATCGTGGGCGCAACTGTGCCGTTGAGGCCATGCACGATCAATTGATCGAATTAAAACGGCGCCACACCCGATTTATCGGCAACAGCGATAAATGGGTGGGGCGCCTGGCGCCGCGGGCGGAAAATTACGCTTTGTTCTTGCGGCGTGCAACGGCGGCCAGCAGGCCCAGGCCGGCGGCCAGCATGGCGTAGCTTTCCGGTTCCGGCACCGGCGGCGGGGTGGCGCCGTCGACGCCGCTCAGGTGAACGCTCCAGTTCGGATGCATGCCGCAGTGGTTGGCCGGTTCGCACCAGCTGGCCAACGGAATGGCGGTGTCGTGGTCGTAGGTGAAGCCCTGGCTCAGCAGATTACCGATAGCAAAGTTGTTGTAGGTCGCGATGGTGAACAGGTAGTTGCCTGCGCTCAGAGCATTGAACGTCAGACCGGAATCAAAGTAAGTCTGGTTGGGGCCAATGCCGGCATTGTCATCGTTCTCACCCACCTTGACGCCATCTTTCCAGACGGCCGTGATCGGATCGAAATTGAAGCCGTCCTTGAACGAATCGGTCCAGACCTTGACGTCGGTGGCATCGTGGGCCAGCGTGAAGGGAATTTCGATCACATCCTTGTGAGTCTGGATGGTACCGCTGAAGCTGAAGTCGGCGGCATAGGCGGGGGCGGCCGCTGCGGCGGCCAACAGCGCGCCCAGCAGGAAGTTGGTTTTTTTCATGTCTGGTATCCCTGGAAATAAGTATAACAATGTCAAAAAGACAGCGCATTATTTCATTTAATGGAAATTTTGTCATGCTTTTTTGATATCGATACTAGCATCTTGGACGCCACCAGACGGTCAGCCGTCGCGCCGGGCTTCGGTGTGGCGGTTGCTGGCGCGGAACGCTGGCAGCGGGCCGGGCGGCCGGGTGTACGCTTCCATGCCCCGTTCATAACCGTATTGCCACTGGTCGTTCATATGCTGGACGAAGGTGGCATAGTCGCGCGGCATGACGAGCCGGATGCGGTTGCGGCGCCAGTCCAGTTTCTTCTGCATCTGCTGGCGCGCCAGCACCCGCGACACGTCCGAGGCGTCGATGCGCACGTCGGCCGGGTGGCTGTTGGCGTAGCGCAGGCGCTCGTTGCCGTCCAGGCCCAGCACGGCGCGCCAGGCGGGAATGGCGAAGGCCTGATCGAACGCTTCCTTGTATTCCATCGTCACATGGCCGGCCAGGCGGCGCGCGATCTCGACCGGGAACAGGTCGAGCACGCCGCCGATGTAGTCGTGGCCGTCGTGGTGCTGGCAGCGGAAATACACCATGTCGGCGATCGACAGCCGGGCCGCCACGGCCAGCGGCACGGCGCTGTCGGTCTGCAGCGTGTCGGCCACGGCATGTTCGCCCCAGCGCGGGTCGCAGAGCGGCGAGCGCATGCCCTCGAGCAGGGCCGCTGCGCGCGGGCCGCAGAACACGGTCTCGGCGAACAGCTTGCGGGCGCCGCGCGGCTGGCCCACGTCGTCGGGGCCGAACAGCAGCCGGCCGCCGATGATGGCCACGTCCACTTCGGGCGTGCCGGTCTGGGGCGGGAAGGGCAGGGCAGGCGGAATTTCGAACAGGTAGTCGCCAAACAGGTCGGGGACGACGGGCGCCCTGGCCGGCGACAGCTTGCGCCTGGCCGCGCGCAGCAGCGTGCCCGCCATGCCCGTATGCTGGGCCGACCTGAGCTCGCACCAGAAACGGTACATGTCGCGCGAAGTAAGCCAGGCGCGCCGGGTCGCGTCGTCGGGCAGCTGGTGGATGATGGTGGCGGCGATCGAGCCGCCGCAGCTGGCCAGCAGCAGGTCGGGCGGGCAGCCGGCCTGGCGCGCGGCCGCGTACATGCCGAGGTAGATACCGAAACGGAAACCGCCGCCGGCCATCACCAGGCAGCGTTGATAGGGAATAGCGTGCGTCATGTGGCGCACCATACCACATCGGGCCCGCGGCACGGGACCTGCCCGGTTCAGAACGCCCGCTCCAGCGTGAACCGCAGCGTGGCGGCGGCCGGCGTCAGCGTGGTGCTGCGCTGGCTGCCGGCGGCGTCCGTGTAACTGACCGATTCCCGGCCGGCCGGCTGCAGCAGTCCGCCGGCCGCCAGCCGCAGACTGGTGTGGCGGTTCGCCTGCCAGCGCGCGTACAGGTCGAGCTGGCGCGTGGCGCCGCTGGCGGCGGCGCGACCGTCCGCCAGCTGTACCGGGCCGCCGCCCTGCCAGTGTAGGTCGGCGCCCGCTTCCCAGGCGCCGCCCGGCAAGCGGTAGTCCAGGCCAACACCGGCGCTGTAGGGCGCTTGCGCGGCCAGGCGGTTGTCCGGGCCGGGCACCTGGTGCACGGCCGACCAGTTGCGCGCAACATTGGCGCGCAGCGTGGCCCCTGCCGCGCCGTTCCACAGCGCCGTCAGCGGCAGGCTCGCTTCCAGCTCCACGCCATGGGCGCTGGCGTCGCCCAGGTTGACGGGATGCTCGATCCACGCGGCGCCGCTCTGGAACAGGCGCTCGGCCGTCACATCGCGGATGCGGCGCAGATAGGCGCCGGCGCTGAGCAAACCATCGCCGGCCAGCGCATGCTCATAGGCCGCATCGAGGCCCCAGGCCAGTTCCGGACGCAGCGCCGGATTGCCCTCGGTGTCGGGATTGGTGGGCTGGTTGTTGTTGTCCGTCGTGTAGCGGCGCGGCACCAGCTGGGCCAGGGTGGGAGCCTTGTAGCTGCGGCTCAGGGCCGCGCGCAGCACGTCGTGCTCGTCGAGCCGGTAGTGCGACTGCAGCGATGGACTCCACATGGCGGTCCGGCTGGAGAACGGCGCCTGCTGGCCGGCGCCGCTGGCGCTGGCCAGCTGCTCGCGGCGCAACCCCAGGTACAGCGACCAGCGCGGCGTGACAGCCCATTCATCCTGCAGGTACACGGCCAGGCGGCGTACGGTGGCCCGGTAGCTCAGCTCGCTGCCGGGCTGGGACTGGCCGGCAGCGTCGTACAGCGTTTCGCCGCGGTACTCGGTGCGCGTGCCGGCGCTGCCGTCCCAGCCCAGGGCCAGCGCGTGGTACTCGCCGACGGGGGAGCGCCAGGCGCCGGCGCTGGTGTAGCTGGTCTCGGCCGGGCCGGAGGCCACCAGGTGGCTGCCGGCCGGCGCCGCGCCCGGGCCGGCGTCGTCCGCGCGCGCGTAGCCGTCGTAGCGGAACAGGGCGTTGCGGCGGCTGGCACTGGCGCCCAGTTTCAGTTCCACCGTGGCGCCGCCGGCCAGCCGGTGGCGCCATTCCAGGTCGCTGCGCAACAGGCGTTCGTGGCCGTCGTAACGTGCCGCGCTGGCGGGGAAGGCGCTGTGCGGGCCGAGCAGGGCTTGTTCGGCCGTGCCGTGGCGATGGGCTATGCGGCGCCAGCCCAGGTAACTTTGCCAGGCCAGCGTGTCGCCGCCATCGAAGCGCCAGCTTACGCGCGGCGTGATGGCCAGCATGTCGTCCTGTTGCTCCTCCGTTTGCGCCGTGCGGCGCAACAGTACCGGCCGTTGCACCGCGTCCGTCCACGCTTCGGCTAGGGTGCCGGGGGCGCTGCTGCGCTTGCGGCTGGCGGTGGCGGCCACCGTGTAGGCCAGCGCGCCGTCGCGCCCGGCCAGCTGCAAGGTGGCGCCCGGTGTGCTGCGTCCGTGCTGCTGCGCGGCGCTGATGCCGGCGTCGCGCCGCTCGCGCGTGATCGCCTTCTTCAGCACGATGTTGATGGTGCCGGCGATGGCCTGGTTGCTCAGTTCCGCCGTGGCGCCGCGCAAAATCTCGACCCGCTCGACCAGTTCCGGGTCCAGTGTGTCGAGCGAGAAGCCGGCCGGCAGCGGCGCGCCGTTGAGCAGGATCTGGGTATAGCCCTGGCCCAGGCCCCGCATGCGGATGGCGCTGCCCTGGCCGGTGACGCTTTCCACGCTGAGGCCGGGCAGGCGTTTGAGGGCATCCGTCAGCGACTGGTCCCCATGGCGCAGCAGCTGTTCGTGGCTGACCGTGGTGGTGGCGATGGTGTCGCGCTGGCGCTGTTCGGCCTGGGTGGCGTGGATCTGCACTTGCGCGATGGCGTTGTCGTCGGCGGCGCCGGCGCAAGGGGAAAACAGGGCGAGTGCGGCCAAGGGGTAGAGCAGGTGACGATGGTGCGCCATTGGTGGTCCTCATGGTAAGTACACGGCGGCGTCCGAACGGCGGACAGCCGCCTGCCTGCCGGCCCCGAGGGCGGCAAGCGGGCGATGAAAACTTGGGGTGGGTGGCGCCCGCTCGGGGCGCCGCCGGCCATGCGGGGCGCTAGTGGCCCAGCTGTTGCTGCCGTATGCGCAGTGCGCGCGGCGTGGCCAGCTGGTCCAGTCCGGCCAGCATGGTCTGCGGGTCGATGCGCTGTTCGCCCCGCAGTACTTCCAGATGCAGATGGGGGCCCGTGGCTTTGCCGCTGGCGCCCGATGCGCCTATCGTCTGGCCTGCCGTCACCTGCTGGCCGGGCTGTACGGCGACCTGCTGCAGGTGGGCGTACAAGGTGCGCAGGCCGCCATGGTCGACGATGACGGCCGTGCCGTACTGGCCGTCGCGCTCGGCCAGCGGGCCGGCCGCGACCACGGTGCCGGCGGCCACCGCGTGCACCGGCGTGCCGCGGGCGGCCGTCAGGTCGATGCCGTGGTGCGCCTGCAGTGGGCCGCGCAGCACGCCGAAGAAGGCGGTGACGCGCATCCGTTCCAGCGGGTAGCGCCAGGCCGGTTGCACCGCGGCGGCGGCCGGCATCGCTGGCGTGACCGCTGTTTGCGGCGTCGCCAGCACCGGCTGCAGCAGGGCGCCCGCCGCCAGTACGGCACCGAACAGGCCTGCCAGCGCGCAGCCGGCGCGCCGCCCCAGCGCGGTGGGCACAGGCTGGCGCATCAGCCTGACCCGGGCGGCGATGCTGTGGCCATCCTCGCCGCCGAAGGCCATGGCCGCCGCCGGCAGCGCCTGCGCCCGCAGTTGCCGCACCAGGGCTGCGGCATATTGCTGGCGCTGCTGCTGCGGCCGGCCGGCCAGCACGCGCCGGTCGCAGCCCAGCTCCTGTGCCATCGCCAGCCGGGCCGCCAGCCAGCGCAGCGCCGGATCGAACCAGCACAGCGTGCGCAGCACGGCGCTGGCGGCCAGCCAGGCGGGATCATGGCGGCGCCAGTGGGTCAGTTCATGCTCGACGATCATCTGCTGCTGGACCGGATCGAAATGGCGCAGGTGGCGCGGCAGCAGCAAGGTCGGCCGCAGTACGCCCAGCAGCACGGGCGAGACGGGGGCCGCCGTTTCAACCACGGCCAGCGCGCCGCGCCGTATGGCGGCCAGCTGCGCCGGGCCGAACCCGCCGTGGGCCTGCAAGGCGACATCATCGAGGCGGGCGGCGCTGGCCAACAGGGCGCGCCACAGGTAATGGCCGCGCCACAGGCGCCACAGGGCGCGCGCCAGTCCGGCGAGGTAGACGGCGGCCCACAGCCAGGCCAGTGCGCATAGCGCTTGCCAGGCCCAATGCCGGCCCCAGGCCAGCGATCGGGCCGGCGGCTGGTCCTTGGCGGGCGGCCAGGCTGACGGTGGCACCGCGGGCGCGGCCGTCGCCGGGATGATGTCGGCGGCGCCGGGCAGGGCTGCCAGCCTTGCCGCGTGGCCTTGCAGGTCGGCGCCGGCGCTCAGCGCAGGGCGCGGCGCGGCGGCTGGCAAGGGCGCCGGTGCGGGCGGCAGGCCCGGCGCCGCCAGCGCGGGCAGCAGGCTCAGTTGCGCCGTCTGCGGCACCAGTGTGAGCACGAAGATGGCGGCCACGGTGCACTGCGCCGCCAGCCACACGGCGCGCCGCTGCGCCATGGC
>JAZJZQ010000198.1:11606-17093 GCA_040389625.1 Pseudomonadota bacterium
TGGCGGCCACGGTGCACTGCGCCGCCAGCCACACGGCGCGCCGCTGCGCCATGGCGGGCAGGTGCCGCGTCAAGCCGGCCAGCGCCGCCCGCAGCAGTGCGCCGGCCAGCACGCAGGCGGCGCTGGCCAGCAGCAGCCGGCAGGTCCACAGTTCGATGGCCATGGCTTACTCCTGTTCGTCGGCCGGCCAGTCCTGCAGCAGTTGCTCCAGTTCCGCCAGTTCCTGCCGGTCGACCAGTTTGCTGCCGGTGAACATGGCGACCGGCATGGGGCTGTCGAGCTCCATCACGCGGCAGCCGAAGTCGTGCGCAAAGGCGGCCAGCGTGGCGACCTTGTCCACGCTGGCGTGGTACACATGGACGCCACGCAGGTCTTGCTGGCCCACCAGGCCCTTGTCGAGCATGCGTTCCAGCGTCTTGCGGGTGGAGGAGAAGGACCAATGCAGCTCGTCGGCGACCTGCTGGTGCAGTTCCCGTGCGCTCAGCGGGAGCTGTTTCCACAAGGCTTTGAGCAGGCACAGTTCGCTGGCGGACGGGATGGTGGTGTCGGGCGGCATGGCGGAATCCGGATGTTGTGATCGATAAGATAAGTTTGCGACAGATGTCGCATGCCTGTCAAGCGGTTTGTGACAGTTGTCGCACACTCTGGCCAGGCCGAACCTGGCAATAATCTTTTAATATTATCGATAAAGTTGTAACATTTCTTCTCGCCAACAAAATGCTGTGTTAGGATTGCGTTTTTACCAATGCAACTCTGGTAACGCGGCCGCCGGCCAGCATGAATGAATGCTGGCTTAAAGCTACGCCAGGTCAAGGCGGCACCGGCTGCTGCGCTATACAATGCAGCAGGCCGCCGCAAGCCTTGCGGCGCCATGTCCGCATCGGAACCAGTTCATGTACTACGGAGAGCGCTTCAACAGCATTACCCACACCGTCGGCGCCGCGCTGGCGGCCATCGGCGGCACGCTGCTGATCGTGCTGGCGGCGCGCAGCGGCGATCCCTGGAAGGTGGTCAGCTTCAGCGTGTATGCCGCGTCGCTGCTGACGCTGTACCTGGCCTCGACGCTGTATCACAGTGTGCGCGGCCCGGCCAAGCAGTGGCTGCGGCAGCTCGACTACTGCGCCATCTACCTGCTGATCGCGGGCAGCTACACGCCCTTTACGCTGGTGAGCTTGCGCGGACCGTGGGGCTGGTGGCTGTTCGGTGCCGTATGGGCGCTGGCCGTGGTCGGCATCGTGCAGGAGCTGTGGTATGCGCGCGGGGCGCGCGTGCTGTCGCTGCTGATCTATGTGCTGATGGGCTGGCTGGGCGTGATCGGCGCCCGTCCGCTGATCGCGGCGCTGGGCTGGAACGGCTTCCTGTGGCTGGCCGCCGGCGGCCTGCTGTACACGGGCGGCATTGGTTTTTATGCCACCGATCATAAACTGCGCCACGGGCACGGCGTCTGGCATCTGTTCGTCCTCGGCGGCAGCATGTGCCACTACGGTGCCGTGCTGCTGTATGTGGCGTGACGGTGGTTCGTTTCAATGTACTCACCACGCGGGACTATTTTGGATATCCATTCCGACGATTTGAAAACCTTCGTCGCCGTGATCGACAGCGGCACCCTGAGCGCCGCCTCGATCCACCTGGGGCAAACCACCTCCGGCGTCAGCCGCGCGCTGTCGCGCCTCGAAGACAAGCTGTCCACCTCGCTGCTCACGCGCACCACGCGCCGCATGGAGCTGACGGAGGAGGGCCACCTGTTCCTGGACCGGGCACGCAACATCCTGGCCGCCATGGAAGAAGCGGAGGAGGCGATCCGCATCCGCCAGCAAAAGCCGGCCGGCCGCCTGTGCGTCGATGCCGCCTCGCCCTTCATGCTCCATTGTGTGGTGCCGCACGTGGCCGAGTTCCGCGCCCTGTATCCGGAGATCCGCCTGCAGTTGAGCAGCAACGACCAGATCGCCGACCTGATCGAGCAGCGCACCGACATCGCGATCCGGGTCGGCGCCGTGACCGACACCACGCTGCATGCCCAGCCGCTCGGCTCCAGCCCGCTGTACCTGCTGGCCAGCCCCGCCTACCTGAACGCCCACGGCATTCCGGCCACGCCGGAAGAGCTGGCCGGCCATGCGCTGCTGGGTTTTGCCCACAACGAGGCGGGCAACCAGTGGCCGCTGCGCCACCCGGGCGGCAACAGCCTGGCCATCACCCCCACCATGACGGCCACCAGCGGCGAGACGCTGCGCCAGCTGGCGCTGGCCGGCCAGGGCATCGCCTGCCTGGCCGACTTCATGACCAGTTCCGATCTCGAGGCCGGGCGCCTGGTCAAGGTGCTGGTGGGCAGCTACACGGGATACCGCCAGCAGATCCATGCCGTCTACTACCGCAACACGCAGCTGTCGCAGCGCATCCGCTGCTTCCTCGAGTTCCTGCAGCAGAAACTGTGACGCCGGCGCGCGCCGATCCGTATGTGCGGGAGCGTACAGTACCGGTGCCCTGTGCGGGCCTATGATGGGTTGTCTGATGAGGCGTCCGCCATGGACCGCCATCGACGGGTTGGCCGGGCGCCCCGAGTCCCCGGCACCAACAATAGTGCTGACCATGCGAGGGCATCATGGCACAATCAAACCACCCATCCAAATACCTCGTGCGTGCATACCTGGAGCGCCGATCCCATGACGTCAAACCGCCGCCGGCGCCGGACGAAATCCGGCGCCAGCTGGGGTGGGGCCTGCGCCTGTGGGCCTGGCCTTATTGCGGCATCGGCCGGTCCTGACTCCCACGCACCATGGCCATGGCGCCGGGCCATCCCGCGGCGCCATTCACACTCTCCTGCCGCAGCATCATCGGGCCGTATGCACCGTTCACCGGCCGTGATCGGCCGTTGGCCGAATAGCGCTTACGCGGCGGCGCGATCGTGGGTATCGTTACGCTCATCGATATCCAAGGAGAGCATATGAAACACGAGCTGCAACCGAACGGTGCCCGCCGCCTGCGCAAGCAGTTGCTGGTGGGCGTGCTGCTGATCGTGGCCGGCACGCTGGTGCTGCTGGACCGCATGAACTGGTTGGACCTCGACCTGGACCTGGTCAGCCTCTGGCATTACTGGCCGTGGCTGATGGTGGTGCTCGGCATTCACAACATGCTGCCGCCGACCACGCCGCGCCTGTTCCTGAACGGCCTGTGGAAGCTGTTCTTCGCCGCCTGGTGGTATGTCTCGTTCGAACATGTGTGGGGTCTCGATTTCAGGCAGACCTGGCCGGCCTTGCTGGTCGCATGGGGCGTGGGCATGGTGTTGCAGCCGGCCGTACGCAACTACTTCGTCAGGGGAGAGTGAGGCCATGCGCGCATATCGTCAACACCACGCCGGCACGCAGGTCGTGCTTGGCCTGTTCGTGATCGGCCTGGGCCTGTTGTTTTTGCTCGATAACCTGGACCTGCTCAACTTCCGCTTTTCCGAATACATGGTGCCCACGCTGGTGGCGCTGTTCGGCGTCATGAAGATGGTGCAGGGGCGCTCCACACAGGCGAAGGTGGTCGGCGCCATCCTGGTGGCGGCCGGCGCGCTGCTGGCGCTGCACACCATGGGCTACGTCGAGTTGAGCTGGCAGATGCTGTGGCCTGTGCTGATCATCGGCGCCGGCCTGCGCGTGGTGCTGCGCTCACTGCACGGCCACCGCCATCCCGAGCTGCTGGAAGGCGCCGGCCGCGCCGCCCAAACGGGCGACGATGCCTTCATCAACGTGACGGCCTTCCTTGGCGGTTACAAGCGCCGCATTGCCAGCGACGCGTTCCGGGGCGGCGATCTGACGGTCATCATGAGCGGTTGCCAGCTCGACCTGCGCCAGTGCGACATGGCCGGCGACGCCGAACTGGACGTGTTCGTGCTGTTCGGCGGCGTCGAGATCCAGGTGCCGCCCGACTGGACGGTACTGTTGCACGGTACCCCTATCCTGGGCGCCTTCGACGAGCGCACCATCGTGCCCAAGGACGGCAGCAAGCGCCTGCTGATCCGGGGCTGCGCCATGATGGGCGGCGTGGAAGTTCGCAACTGACGGCGCGCCACCGATGCATGGTCTGCTGTTGAACCGGCGCGGCGCAGCCGTCTACCTGACACTGTGGCTGTTCCTGGGCCTGACCCTGGGCGGCGTGATCGCGCTGGCCGGTGCCGCGCCGCTGCCCAACGCGCTGCTGTTCGCACTGCCCGTGAACCTGATGTATGCGTTCGCCGCCGGCTATTCGACCTATTACCTGTGCCGCGCCTATCCGCTGGGCAGCGGCCGGCCGCTGTCCATCCCCCTCATCCTGGCGGTGGCGGCGCTGGCGGCCGGCTTGCTGTGGCTGGGCATGGCCCAGTTATGGAACGCCCTGTGCCTGCTGCCCCGCGCACGCTGGGCCGGCATTGTGATCGGGCCGCAGCTGGCGGCCCTGATCGTGGCGCTGGGCATGCTGCTGTACGGCCTGGCCGCCGCCATCCATTACCTGGTGACCGAGTTCGTGCGGGCACAGACGGCCGAGCAGGGCGCGCTCGCTTCGCGCCTGGCGGCGCAGGAGGCGGAGCTGCGCATGCTGCGCACCCAGATCGATCCGCACTTCCTGTTCAACAGCCTCAATTCCATCAGCGCCCTCTGCACGCAAGACCCGAAGGCGGCGCGCGGCATGACGCTGGAACTGGCCAGCTTCTTCCGCCACAGCCTGGGCATGGACGCGCGGCGCAAGGTGGCGCTGGAACAGGAGCTGGTGCTGGTCCGGCATTTCCTGGCCGTTGAACGGCAGCGCTTCGGCCCGCGCCTGGCCGTGCGCGAGGACATCGCGCCGGACGCGGCCAGCTGCCTGGTGCCGCCCATGATCATCCAGCCGCTGGTGGAGAACGCCGTCAAGCACGGCATCGGCCAGCTGCCCGAAGGCGGCACGATACTGCTGACGGCCCGCCGCGCCGGCTCGCAGCTGCGGATACTGATCGAGAACGGCGTTGACGCCGCGCTGCCGGGCGCGCGCGGCAACGACAGCGGCATCGGCCTGGCCAACGTGCGCCAGCGGTTGGCCTGCCTTTACGGACACGAGGCCAGCATCCATTGCGCGCGCCAGCACGACACCTTCGGCGTGGAGTTGTCCATGCCGGCCGAAACGAACGGAGACTGAACGCATGCGCATCATCATCGTGGACGACGAAGCACTGGCGCGCGGCATGGTGCGCGAATACCTGGCCGTCCACGCAGATGCCGAGATCGTGGCCGAATGCGCCAACGGCTTCGAGGCCGTCAAGGCCATCATGGAGCTGGAGCCGGACCTGGTGTTCCTCGACATCCAGATGCCCAGGCTGGACGGCTTCGAAGTGGCCGAGCTGACGGCGGGCAGGACGCGCTTCGTATTCGCCACCGCCTACGACCAGTACGCGATCCGCGCCTTCGAATTCCATGCGCTCGATTACCTGCTCAAGCCTTTCAGCCAGCAGCGCTTCGACCAGGCGCTGGCGCACGCGCGCGCCAGCGTGGGCGAGGG
>JAZJZQ010000198.1:17193-19982 GCA_040389625.1 Pseudomonadota bacterium
GACTATGCGCAGATCCGTTCCGACGGCAGGAACTACCTGAAGAACCAGAGCCTGTCGGAGCTGGAACAGCAACTGCCGGCGCAGCGTTTCGTGCGCATCCACCGTTCGTACATCGTCAACATCGAGCGCGTCAGCCGCATCGAGCAGGCCACCCGCGGCAGCCACGTGGCCATCCTGCACGACGGCAGCCGCATTCCCGTCAGCCGCAACGGCTACCAGAAGCTGCGGGCTGTCATGCAGTAGCAGCGGGCGGTGCGGCCCGTTCGACATGCCACCAGGCCGGCAGCAGGGCCTGGATTTCGGGCCGGCCGAAGCGGTCGTCGATCAGGTACACGGTGCCGCGGTCGGTCTGGGTACGGATCACGCGGCCGGCCGCCTGCACCACCTTCTGGATGCCGGGATACAGGTAGGTGTAATCATAGCCGGCGCCGAAGGTGGCCTGCATGCGCTCGCGTATCTGCTCGTTGACGGGATTGATCTGCGGCAGGCCCAGCGTGGCGATGAAGGCCCCGATCAGGCGCGCGCCCGGCAAATCCACCCCTTCGCCGAAGGCCCCGCCCAGCACGGCGAAGCCTATGCCCATGCTGTCGTTGGTGAACCGGTCCAGGAACTGGGCCCGCGACGCCTCGTCCATCCGGCGCGCCTGGCGCCACTGCGGCACGTCCGGGCAGCGTTCGGCGAACAGCGCGGCAGCCTGCTCCATGTAGTCGAAGCTGCTGAAGAAGGCCAGGTAATTGCCGGGCTGGCGCCGGTATTGGGCCTCCATCAGCGCCGCGATGGGCGAGAGCGACTGGCGCCGGTGCTGGTAGCGGGTGGAGATGTGGCCGGCCACCTGCACCGACAGCTGCTCGGCCGCGAACGGCGACTCCACGTCGATCCAGGCCGTGTTGCCTGGCATGCCCAGCGTATCGCTGAAATAGTTCCAGGGACTGAGCGTGGCCGAGAACAGGGCGACGGTGTGGGCCGCCTCGAAGCGCGGCTTGAGGAAGGGCGCGGGCACGATGTTGCGGATGCAGAGCAGGGAATTGCTGTGGCTTGCGCTGCGTCCGGCCGGGCCGCTGCGGTCGATGTCGAACAGGGAGTGGCCGCCGAAGGTGTCGGCCAGGCGCGTGAATTGCAGCACGTCGAAGTAGAACGCCTGCAGCTCCGGATCCACATGGCCGGGATGGTCGGCCATGTAGTCCGCGATGGCGCCGGCCACGCCCTGCAGCGCCGCCATGAACTTGTCGGGCAGGGCGGGGTAGGCCTGGTACTCGGGTTCCTGTTCCTTCTCGAGTGCGTTCCACTGGCGGTGGACGCGGTCCAGCGGCTTTTTCAGCTCCTCCGGCGCGACCTTGCGCAAGATCCGCAGGGCCGCGTGTTCCAGTTCGGCCGAGTACATGGCGCGGGCGCGCGACACCATGTTGTGCGCTTCGTCCACCAGCACGTTGACCTTCCAGTCATGCATCTGCGTCAGGCCGTGCAGCATGGCGCCGGTGTCGAAATAGTAGTTGTAGTCGCCCACGATGAGATCGGCCCAGCGCGCCATCTCGGTGCCCAGGTAATAGGGACATACCTGATGCGCCAGGCCCACTTCGCGCAGGGCGGCCCGGTCCAGCGTGGCCACTTGCAGCGCGGCGGCGCGGGCGGCGGGCAGGCGGTCGTAGAAGCCGCGCGCCAGCGGGCAGGACTCGCCGTGGCAGGCCAGCGCCGGATGTTCGCAGGCCGTGCTGCGGGCCGCCAGTTCCAGCGTGCGCAGCGGCAGCAGCGGCGCCGCGCGGCGCAGCACGGCCGCCGCATCGAGCGCCATCTGGCGGCCCGGCGTTTTCGCGGCCAGGAAGAATACCTTGTCCAGCCCATGTTCGGCGCTGGCCTTGAGCATGGGGAACAGGCTGCCCACCGTCTTGCCGATGCCGGTGGGCGCCTGCGCCAGCAGGCAGCAGGCGCGGTTGCTGGCCTTGTACATGGCTTCGGCCAGCTGGCGCTGGCCGGGGCGGAACGCGGCATGGGGAAAGGGCATGGCCTTGAGCTGGACGTCGCGCTCGGCGCGGTGCGCAAGCTCCTGTTGCGCCCATTGCAGGAACAGGCCGCACTGCTGCTCGAACCAGGCTTGCAGCGCCGGTGCCGTGTGCTCTTCGTGCAGCACGGTTTCCTTCTGGCTGGCGATGTCGAAATAGACCAGCGCCAGGCGCACCCGCTCCAGCTGCCGTTCGCGGCACAGCAGGTGGCCGTAGATTTTCAGCTGGGCCCAGTGCAGCTGGCGGTGGTTGTCCGGCATGCGCGACAGGTCGCCGCGGTAAGTCTTCACCTCCTCCAGCTGGTTGCGGCGCGGGTCGTAGCCGTCGGCGCGGCCGCGCACGTGCAGCGGGCCGTAGTCGCCCGACAGCGGCAGCTCGCGCTCGTAATCGTCGTCGCGGCGGGCGGCCACCACGGCGTGGCCGGCGATGCCTTCCAGTGCCGTGGGGGCGGGCGTGAAGCGCAGGTCGAGGTCGCCCGCCTTGGCCGTGAATTCGCACAGCGCGCGCACGGCGACGGTGTAGCGGCGCTCGCCGCCCGGCTGCGTCGCGCTGCCGGTCGCCGGCGCGGCGGTTGCGTTGGGTGCGCTCATCGTGTCCCGTGCGCTCATGGTGCCCACTGCAGGTAGCACACGGCCACGGGCATGTCGTGCGCGGCGCAGTAGTCTATCCAGCGCTGCTGGCTATCCTGCAGGCGGTCGCCGGGGCCCTTGACCTCGATCATGGCGTAACGCCGCTCGGCCGGCCAGAACTGGATCAGGTCGGGGAAGCCGCTGCGGTTGGCCTTGACGTCCT
>JAZJZQ010000199.1:0-3774 GCA_040389625.1 Pseudomonadota bacterium
TCGACAGCATCTTGCGCCACAGGTCCAGCGCGGCGATCTTCTTGAACACGCGGATTTCACCGGCGGCGGCCTTGGCTTCGTAGCCCACATAGGCTTTTTCGAAGGCCTTGCCGACCAGGTCGTGCAGGTCAGGGGTGTCGGATGGCGAGAACAGGGTCCAGTCACCTTTTTCCATCACGCGCTTCATGAACATGTCCGGTATCCAGTTGGCGGTGTTCATGTCGTGGGTGCGGCGGCGGTCATCACCGGTGTTCTTGCGCAGTTCCAGGAATTCCTCGATGTCCAGATGCCACGTCTCAAGGTAGGCGCAGACTGCGCCCTTGCGCTTGCCACCCTGGTTGACGGCGACGGCGGTGTCATTGACGACTTTCAGGAAGGGCACGACGCCTTGTGATTCGCCATTGGTGCCCTTGATGTGGGCGCCCAGGGCGCGCACTGGCGTCCAGTCGTTGCCCAGGCCGCCGGCAAATTTGGACAGCAGG
Source organism: Pseudomonadota bacterium (assembly GCA_040389625.1). Taxonomy (GTDB): domain Bacteria; phylum Pseudomonadota; class Gammaproteobacteria; order Burkholderiales; family Burkholderiaceae_D; genus Rugamonas. The sequence goes on from JAZJZQ010000199.1 coordinate 483, forward strand.
GCGTTTTCCTTGATGGCGTCGTAGATGCCTTCCAGGTCGTCCGACACGGTGGTCAGGTAGCACGACGACAGCTGCGAGCGCAGCGTGCCCGAGTTGAACAGGGTCGGGGTCGAGCTCATGAAGTCGAACGACGACAGCAGGTGGTAGAACTCGATGGCGCGCGCTTCGCGGTCCGCCTCGTTCAGGGCCAGGCCCATGGCCACGCGCATGTAGAACGCCTGCGGCATTTCGATGCGCACGTCGCGCACGTGCAGGAAGTAGCGGTCATACAGGGTCTGCAGGCCGATGTAGCCGAACTGCAGGTCGCGGTCGGCCACCAGGGCCTTGGCCAGGCGGGCCAGGTCGAACTCGGCCAGCTTGGGGTCGAGCAGCTCGGCGGCGATGCCCTTGGCCACGTATTGCGGGAAGTAGCTGACGTAGGCGGCGGCGGCGCCGGCCTGCGGCACTTCCTGGCCGAACACTTCCTTGCGGATGGTGTGCAGCAGGATGCGGGCCGTCACCTGCGAGTAGGCCGGGTCCTTTTCCATCAGCGCGCGGGCAGCCAGGATGGCGGACTTGTGCAGCTCTTCGACGGGCACGCCGTCGTACAGGTTCTTGACGGTTTCGGCCAGGATGGCGTCCGCGTCCACATGCTTTTCCAGGCCGATGCAGGCCGCGTTGATCAGGCCGCTGACCTGGTCCATGTCGAGCAGGCGGCGCTCGCCGTTTTCCGTCACGTGGATCTGGGGCGCGGCCACCTTGGAGGTGGCGCCGGCCGCCTCTTTCTGCAGGCGGCGCTCTTCCATGTGCTTGGCGCGGTACAGCACGTAGGCGCGGGCCACGTCGTGCTCGCCCGAACGCATCAGCGACAGTTCCACCTGGTCTTGCACATCTTCGATGTGGAAGGTGCCGCCGGACGGCTGGCGGCGCACCAGCGCCGACACCACGGCGGCCGTCAGCTGCTCGACCAGGTCGCGGATGCGGGCCGAGGCGGCGCCCTGGCCGCCATTGACGGCCAGGAAGGCCTTGGTCATGGCGATGGCGATCTTGGACGGCTCGAAGGCGACGACGGCGCCGTTGCGGCGGATGATGCGGTAGTCGCCCAACGCTGCCGCTGCCGTGGCCTGGCCGCTAGCGGTACCTGCAGTCGCTGCTGGTACCAGCGCCGGTTGGATGGAAGTGTCTTGAGTAGATTGCATTTAAGCTCCCCGATAACAGCGTGCAGTCGTAGCTGCGCGGCGTATGTTGTATAAAAAAGGCCAAAATGAAGCGGCCAGCCTGGTGTTACGGCTGGTGTGACAGCGACAAAAAGGGTAAATATGGGTTCCTTATGCTCGTAGGCCGAGGCTGAAACAGCTTGGAACCAGGGACATGAGATACCACTACATTTAGTGAATCAGGTTAATCGATACACTGATTGTAGTGGTCAGCCCGGGGCAAGACAAGCGGAAATTTTTTCATTCAGATCAATTTTTCGGTTGACTTTTCGGGATGCCTACAGGGAAGCGCAGTTGCCGGTGAGCGGCTACTAACGCCACGTCCGCCACTGCCTTTTCCTTCAGCAGGCCGGCCCATTTTTCGATATATTCCTGCCAACTAAACAACGGTCCCGGGTCCGTCTTGCGGCCCGGCGCGATGTGTTCGTGGCCTTGCACATCCGACAAGGGATAGCGCTGCTGCAGGGCCAGCGTCAGCGCCGCCAGGGCGTCATACTGGGCCGGCTCGAACGGCACCGTGTCCGTCCCCTCCAGCTCGATGCCGATGGAAAAATCGTTGCAGGCGGCCCGTCCCCGGAACGCCGATACGCCCGCGTGCCAGGCCCGCGCGTTACCAGAAACATACTGGACCACGCGACCGTCGCGCCGCACCAGGAAGTGGCTCGACACCCGCAAGCCGCGCAGGTCGGCGAACGCGGGATCGGCATTATAGTCTACCCGGCCGGTAAACAAGTCGGACACGTGGGGCGTGCCAAATTGTCCCTGCGGCAGGCTGATGTTGTGGATCACCAGCAGGCTGACGGCGGTGCCGTCCGGACGGGCGTCCGCATGGGGCGAGTCGTAGCGCAGCACGTCGCGGCACCAGCCGTCCGCGCCCACAGCGTAACGGGTCGCCATCAGCCCTCCGGCTCCTGGATGTTGAGCTTTTGCATCTGGTAGCGCAGCTGGCGGAAACTGATGCCCAGCAGCTGGGCCGCCTGGGTGCGGTTGAACTGGGTCTGGGCCAGGGCCCGCAGGATGATGTCGCGCTCGATCTGGTTCAGGTAGTCGGGCAGGTTGGACGGCAGCGCGTCCAGGTGCGGCAGCGCGATGGGGCCGGCGGCACCGGATGCGGGCGCGCCCCCGGAACCGGCCGCAACGGATGGGGCGGCGCCGGCAGCGGCCGCGTAGGCTGTGGCGGACAAAGCAGCAGCGGCAGCGGATGGCACGGCGGCAGCGGATGGCGCGGTGGCCGCGGCGCCGGGCACGCCGGCCGGGGCGCCCGGCACGGGCGTGGGCAGCGCGTAGCCGTGCGCACCGGGTCCGGCGCCTACTCCATCGAGGCCAAAGGCGGCCGCCTCGGTGGGCGCCAGCTGCCAGGCAAAGCCGGGCGCGGGCGACGGCAGCGGCACCACGGCTTCCACCATCTTGGCCCCCTTCAGGGCCAGGTCGCCCACCTCGATCACGCCGTCGTCGGCGAAGGCCAAGGCCCGCTCCAGGATATTTTCCAGCTCCCGCACATTGCCGGGGAAGGAATAGCCGCACAGCGCCTCCAGCACGCCCGGCCCCAACACCACCCTGTGCTCGAAGGTGCCCAGCCGTTCCAGGATGGCATCCGTCAGCGACTCCAGGTCGTCGAGCCGCTCGCGCAGCGGCGGCAAACACAGCTCGATCACGTTCAGGCGGTAGAACAAGTCTTGCCGGAAGCTGCCCTGCTCCACGCACTGGGCCAGGTTCTTGTGGGTGGCGCTGATGATGCGCACGTCCACCGGCTCCTCGCTGGTGGCGCCGATCTTGCGCACGCGCCGCTCCTGGATGGCGCGCAGCAGCTTGACCTGCATGGCCAGCGGCAGGTCGGCCACCTCGTCGAGCATCAGGGTGCCGCCGTTGGCGGCCTGGAAGAAGCCGTCGCGCTCGTCGGCCGCGCCCGTGAAGGCGCCCTTGCGGTAGCCGAAGAACTCGGCCTCCATCAGCGCCTCGGGAATGGCGCCGCAGTTGACGGCCACGAAGGGCTTGGCGGCGCGCGAACTCTGGGCGTGGATTTCACGCGCCGCCAGTTCCTTGCCGCTGCCCGATTCGCCCGTGATGGCGATCGGCGCCATCGAGCGCGCCAGGCG
>JAZJZQ010000200.1:0-4790 GCA_040389625.1 Pseudomonadota bacterium
GCGATCATGGTGCGGGCCGTCGACACGATATCGTCCACCAGCACCGGCGTGCGGCCGGCCAGCAGCTGCGCCGCCGGCGCCGACACCGCCACCGCCCGGTCGCCGCTGCGCACCTTGCTCAGCACCGTGGACGGACAGCCGGCCAGCGCGGCCACCTGCGCCACCCACTGCCCGCTTTCCTCGTCCGGCCCCACCACCACCGGTTGCGCCACGTTGGCCGCGATCCAGGCCGCGATGGCCGGTGCGGCCGGCACCACTTCCGTCGCGATGGTGTAGATCTGGTCCAGGCTGTGGAAACGATGCAGGTGCGGATCGACCGTCACCATGTAATCGCAGCAGCCCGACACCAGCCGCGCGAAATGGCGCGCCGTCACGCCCTGGCCCGGCGCGAAGATGGCGTCCTGCCGCATGTAGGGCAGATACGGCGCGACCAGGCCCACGCTGCGAGCGCCCAGTTCGCGCGCCACGCCGGCCGCCAGGTAGAGCGCCATGAACTTCTCGTCCGGCCGGTCCAGCGCGGCCACCAGCAGCACGTCGCGCCCGGCCACGCCAGGCGGCAGGCGCGGACACGATTCGCCGTCGGGAAAGCGGTGGATTTCCAGCTCGCCCGTCTCGTATGGCAGGCAGGCCGCCAGCCGCGCCGCGAACGCCTGCGCGCCCGGCAGCGCCAACAACATGGGACTCATTGCGGCTCCTCGATGGTGAACAGGTTTTCCTGCGATTCGGCGTAGGCCAGCGCGTACGCCAGTTCGCCGGGCGATTCAGCGTGCAATGTCAGCAACGGCTGGCCGACGGCGACCCGGCTACCCAGCGACGCATGCATCACCAGTCCGGCGGCAGGCGCCAGCGGCGCCCCGGCCAGCTTCGCCAGGCGTGCCAGGCTGCGGTTGTCGATGGCGACCACCTGGCCCTGGTGCAGGGCCGCCAGCTCGTGCGTGTAGGCCGCGCGGGGCGGCTCGCGCATGCCGCCCTGGGCCGCGCAGATGGCCTGCAGCTTGGCCCAGGCCGCGCCGCTGGCCAGCACCGATTCGGCCAGCGCCATGCCCTGCCCCGGCGCCGCCTTGCCGCCCAGCTCCAGCAGGCGCGACGCGAGCAGCAAGGCGCGCTGGCGCAAATCGTCCGGTGCGCCCGGCTCGTTGCGCAACACGGCCAGCACATCCCACGCTTCCAGCGCCGGACCAATGCCGCGTCCGACCGGCTGCGAACCGTCGGTCAGCACGGTGCTGACGGCGATGCCCAGCGCCTGGCCCACGTCCACCAGCCGCTTGGCCAGCGACTCGGCCGCCGCCGCCGACCGCACCTTGGCCGTGCGGCCGACAGGGATGTCGATCACCACGTGGGTGGAACCGGCGGCGATCTTTTTCGACAGCACGGAAGCCACCAGCAGGCCGTCACTGTCCAGTCCCAGCGGACGCTCGACCCGGATCAGCAAGTCGTCGGCCGGACTGAGCGAGACGGCGCCGCCCCAGGCGATGCAGCCGCCTTCCTGCTGCACCACCTGGCGGATTTTCGCCAGGTCCAGGCCCACCGGCGCCAGCCTCTCCATGGTGTCAGCCGTGCCGGCCGGCGAGGTGATGGCGCGCGACGAGGTCTTGGGTATGGTCAGGCCGCAGGCGGCCACGATGGGCACCACGATCAGCGTGGTGCGGTTGCCCGGCAGGCCGCCGACGCAGTGCTTGTCGACCACGATCTCGCTGTCCCAATGCAGGCGCTGACCAACGGCGATCATGGAACGGGTCAGCGCGATGGTTTCGGCCACGTCCATGCGGTTGCCGGAGCAGGCCGTGATCAGGGCCGCCATCTCGATGTCGGAATACTTGCCCTCGACGATGTCCTGCACGATGCTGTTGGCCGCGTCGGCGCTCAGCGGACGCCCGTAGATCTTGCCCCGCACGGCGGAAAACGACTGCAGCGGCGGCGCGTGCCGTACCCGCACCGCATCGCCGTTGGCGCCGCCCAGCGCGCGCCAGGCCGCCTCCGACAAACCCAGCTGGCAGCGCTCGATCAGGTTGCCGTGCACCACGTTGAGGGTGGCGACGATGTGGCGCTCGCCGCGCCATACCTCCAGCCGCGACTGGGCTTCGAAGCCTTCCGAACGGCAGATCGGGCAGTCGCTGCGCAGGAACACCACCGGCTCCTGGTAGGTGTCGATGCCCAGCCGGTGCAGCTGCAATGCTTCATGGGCGCGGCTCATGGCAGGTCCACCTGGTCGCGGTACTCGGGCACGCGGCAATCCCAGTGCAGCTCTTCCTTGATGCGGCGGCGCAGCGCGTCGGCCGCCGGCGGCTCGCCATGCGTGATGAAGGTGCGCTTGGGCGCCTTGCGGAAGTGGCGCAGCCACGTCATGATTTCGTTGCCGTCGGCGTGGGCCGACAGGTTGTCGATCTGGCGTACCTGGGCATTGAGGGGCACGTATTCACCATGGATCTTGATGGCCGGGACACCATCGAGCATGGCCGCGCCGCGTGTTCCGCCGGCCTGGAAACCGGCGAACAGGATGGTGTTGCGGGAATCGGAGGCGAACGCTTTCAGATGGTGCAGCACGCGCCCGCCGGTGGCCATGCCGCTGGCGGCGATGATCACCATCGGCACCTGGCGCTGGTTGAGGGCGATCGATTCCTCCACGCTGTTGACGATCTTGGCCGCGTGGCACATGGCCTCCGTGTCATGCCGGTTCAGGCGGTGCTGGTGGCGGTAGCGCATGTACAGCGCCGTGGCGTCGGTGGCCATGGGGCTGTTCAGGTAGACGGGCAGCAGGTCCGGGATCTCGCCTTTTTGCTTGAGTTTGTAGATCTCGTACAGCAGCGACTGGGCGCGCCCCACGGCGAACGAGGGGATGATGGTGACGCCACCGCGGCTCGACGTCTCGCGTATGGTCTGGCCCAGCAGGATGGCGGGATCGGCTGGATCGTGCGTGCGGTCGCCGTAGGTCGATTCCAGCACCAGGTAATCGGTCTCCTCGATGATGCTGGGCGCGACCATGATGGCGTCGTGCAGCCGCCCCAAGTCGCCGGAAAAAGTGAGGCGGGTCGTGGCCGACCGTATCGTGACGATGGCCGCGCCCAGGATGTGGCCGGCCAGCGCCAGTTGCGCCGTCAGCCCTGGCACCACATCGAACGCCACGTCGAACGGCATGGGCTGGAAGTAGTCGAGCGCGCGCAGCGCGTCCGCTTCCGAATACAGGGGCAGCGCCGGCGCGTGGCCCGAATAGCCGTGGCGGTTGGCGTGCATGGCTTCCTCTTCCAGCAGGTGGCCGCTGTCAGGCAGCAGGATCTTGCACAGGTCGTAGGTGGCCTCGCTGCAGTAGATCTTGCCGCGAAAGCCGTTCTTGACCAGCAGCGGCAGGTAGCCGCTGTGGTCCAGGTGGGCGTGGGTCAGCACCACGGCTTCGATCTCGTCCGGCGGGACGGGGAAGTCTTCCCAGTTGCGCAGCCGCAGCTGCTTGTAGCCCTGGAACAGGCCGCAGTCGACCAGGATGCGCCGGGCGCCCGATTGCAGCAGATATTTGGAGCCGGTCACGGTGCCGGTTGCGCCGAGGAATGTCAGTTTCATATTCGCCTTCTTTCTTAGTCCTATGCATGGCCGGCGTACCCGGCCATGCAGAGCAATATGAGCGGATTTACACGTCAAAACCTTGCGCTGGATCAAGTTGTTGATAATTCTCAATCAAGCTACAAAAAACTGCAAAATATTTCAACGCAACAGGGCTTTGATGGACGTTGCATTGCGGCTACCGCCAATGGCTGGCAGAATCAGGGCATGACTTTTTCAACCTCTACCCTGACCGGACTCGGTGTCGCGCTCGGCTGCGGCCTGCTGATCGGGGTCGAGCGCGAACGCAGCAAGGGCAGCGGCCCGACCCGGGCCTTCGTGGGCGTGCGCAGCTTCGCCCTCGTGTCGTTTACGGGCGGGCTGGCGCAGACCCTGTCGGCCAGCCTGGTGCTGGCGGCGGCGGCGCTGGTGCTGGCCCTGAGCCTGATCTCGCACTGGCGCGACCGTTCCGAAGACCCCGGCGTGACGACGGAACTGGCCCTGTTCCTGGCCTTCCTGCTGGGCGTGAACGCAATCGACAATCCCGCCATTTCGGCCGGCGCGGCCGTCGTCGTCGCCTCGTTGCTCAACCTGCGCGGTCCCCTGCACCATTTCGTGCGCGTCACGCTCAAGAGTGGCGAACTGCGCGACGCCCTGATCCTGGCCGGCGCCGCCCTCATCGTGTGGCCGCTGCTGCCCGACAGCGCCAACGCCTGGCTGCTGGGCGCCAATCCGCGCCGCATGTGGGGGCTGGTGCTGGTCATCATGGCGATGCAGGGGGCGGCCCATATCGCGCTGCGCATGGCCGGCCCCGGCATGGGCCTGGCGTTGACGGGGCTGGCCTCGGGCTTTGTGTCGAGCACGGCCACCATCGCCACCATGGGCCAGCGCTACCGCAACGAACCGGCCTTGCTCGGTGTGACGGCCACGGCCGCCACCTTGTCCAACATCGCCACCTATGTGCTGCTGCTGGTGGTGACGCTGACCATCGCACCGGGCCACATACGCCACCTGGCGCCCAGCCTGGGCAGCGCCCTACTGGCGACGCTGCTGCTGAGCGCGTGGCGCCTGCACCGGGCCTCGGACGGGACGGCCAAGCGCGGCCAGCGCATCGGCCGCGCCTTCAGCATCCGCCAGGCCGTAATCTTTGCCGCCCTGCTGAGCGCAGCGACCGGCATCGTCTCCTACGCCAATGCCTACCTGGGACCGACGGCGGCCAAGGCCGGCGCCATGCTGGCCGCGCTGGCCGATGTCCATGC
>JAZJZQ010000200.1:4890-9125 GCA_040389625.1 Pseudomonadota bacterium
GCCGCCACGGCGCCCAGCAGCGTCGTCATCACGCGGGTGGCGCCGGACATGGTGTCGGCCAGCTGACGCGTATCGAGCACATTGAAATTGTCTTCCTCCGTCACGCTCAGCTTGCGCCGCTCGCGCAGCAGCTGGCTCAAACGGGCCTGCAGGGCCATGCTGTCGCTGCCCTCCTCCATCGAAATCAGCAAGGTGCCTACGCGCTGGTTGCCCGTCACGCGCCGCTGCAAGGTGTGCAGCGGCAGCAGTACCAGGTCGTCCTGGTCGTTGCCCATCGCGCCCTGGCCCTTGGAGGCCAGCAGCGCCACGATCACGCACGAGAACTGCTTGATGCGCAGCCGTTCGCCCAGCGGATCGCGCTGTCCCAGCAGCTCGCGGGCCACGGTGGCGCCGACGGCGCACACGGCGGCGCCGGCGCGCTGTTCACCGTCATCGAACGGCCGGCCCGCCGCCAGCGTCCAGTTGGCCGCCGTCAGCCAGTCGGCGCTGCCGCCGATCACGCTGCTCGACCAGTTACGGCCGTTGGCGACCACCGTCTGCCCGCTGCGCGACTCGGCCGCCACGGCGCGGATGCCGCCGATCTGGGCCGCGATGGCTTCCGCATCGGCTTCCTTGAAGGCGGGCGCACCGCCCCCGCCGCCGCCCGGCCCCTGGCGCTGGCCGGGCCGCACCATCAGCAGATTGCTGCCCAGGCTGGCGATCTGGTCGTGCACGGCCTGGGTCGCGCCGTTGCCCAGCGTGACCATGGTGATCACGGCGCCCACCCCGATCACGATGCCCAGCATGGTGAGGAAGGAACGCAGCAAATTGCGCCGGATCGAACGCAAGGCCAGCAACAATGTATTGAGCAGCATCAGGCCACCTCCGCCGCCAAGCCCACCGGCTGGGGATTGACGCTGTCGCTGTCGATCTTCCCGTCCAGGAAGCGCACGATGCGGTGCGCATACAGCGCCATGTCCGGCTCGTGCGTGACCATGACGACGGTGATGCCCTGCTCGCGGTTCAGCGCCGCCAGCAGTTCCATGATTTCGCGGCTGCGCTGGCTATCGAGGTTGCCCGTCGGCTCGTCGGCCAGCAGCAGGGCCGGCTGGGTGACGATGGCGCGGGCGATGGCCACCCGCTGCTGCTGGCCACCCGACAGTTCGGCCGGGGTGTGACCTTCCCATCCGGCCAGTCCGACCGATTGCAGCGCGCCCGCCGCCAGCGCGTGCCGCACACTGGCGCTCTCGCCCCGGTACAGCAAGGGCAGTTCGACATTCTCCTGGGCCGACGTGCGGGCCAGCAGGTTAAAACCCTGGAACACAAAGCCGATGGAACTGCGCCGCAGGCGGGCCCGCTGGTCGCGCGTGGTAGCGCCCACGTCCACGTCGCGGAACAGATAGTGGCCGCCCGTGGGCGTATCGAGCGCGCCGAGGATGTTCATGGCCGTGGATTTGCCCGAGCCGCTAGGGCCCATGATGGCGACGAATTCGCCCTGCGCGATGTCGAGGCTCACATGGTCCAGCGCCATCAGCGCCGTGGCGCCGCTGCCGTAGCGCTTGGACACGGCGCGCAGCCGGATCAGGGGCGGCGCGGGCTGTCCGCACGCTGTGGCGCCCGTGATCTCTGCCGCCAATTGGCCCGGCCCGTTCATTGCACGGCGGCCCGCTGGTCCGTGATGACCTGCATGCCTTCCTGGATGGCGTCGCCGCTGACCTCGGTGTTGCGCCCGTCGCTGATGCCCAGTTGCACCGTCAGGGCCTGGGGCGTGTCGCCGCGCAGCACCCAGATCTGGCGCTGGCTCTGCCCGCCGCCGACCACGCCGGCCTGGCGCGGCGCCCGCGCGGGCAGGCGCGGCATCAGCGACGACACGATGCCGCCCGATGCGCCCTTGCCGGCGCCGTGAGGCGAAAAGCGCAGCGCGCTGTTGGGGATCAGCAGCACGTTGTCGCGCTGGGCGGCGCGCACGGTGGCGGTGGCCGTCATGCCGGGGCGCAGGGTCAGGTCCGCATTGTCGACGTCCAGGTAGGCCACGTAGGTCACCACGTTGTCGGTAATGGTGGAACCGTAGGCCACCCGCGTGATGGTGGCCGGATAGGGCCGGTTGGCATAGGCACTCACCGTGAACATGGCGGTCTGCCCCACGCGCACGGCGCCCACATCGGCCTCGTCCACGTTGACCAGGAGCCGCAGGTGATGCAAGTCCTCGGCCAGCTGGAACAGCGTGACGGCTTGCAGCGAAGCGGCCACGGCGTTGCCGGGATCGACGCTGCGGCTCAGCACCACGCCATCGATGGGCGCCCGGATCGAGGCGCGGGACAGGTTGGTCATGTCGGTCGACAGCGCGGCCTGGGCGCTGTCGACGGCCGCCCTGGCGTTCAGCACGCCCGCCTCGGCCCGCGCCAAGGTGGCCCGCCCCGTGTCCATTTCCGCCCGCGATGGCACCTTGCCGTCCGACAGGCGTGCCACTTCCTCCAGGCGCGCCAGCGCCGTCCTGGCCTCCGACTGGGTGGCGGCGGCCACGGCCACGGCAGCCCGGGCGGAAGCCAGCGCGGCCCGCGAACGCACGATCTGGTCGTTCAGCTTGGCCGTATCGAGTTCCACCAGCACCTGGCCCTTGTGCACCTGGTCGTTGATGTCGACCAGCACGCGCGACACGGTGCCCGACAGCTCGCTGCCGATGTTGACGGCGCGGGTGGGCTGCAAGGTGCCGTTGGCTGTCACGCTCAGTACCAGGCTGCCGCGCTTGACGGGCGTGGTCACGAAGGCGCTGGTTTGCGCCGCGGCGCGGTGGCGCTGCCAGGCATACAGGGCGCCGGCCGCCACCAGCAGCAGGCCAAGCAGGGTCCACACCAGCGCCTGGCGCCAGCGCTGCCGGGCCTCCGGTGCCCCGAACGGATCGGTGGCATCCAGCGCCGGCGCCGCGCTGCCCTTGCCCGGGTTGGCCGGGTGGGCAGCCGCGCCGGCAGAGGCGGCTGCCGCGCCGACAGCCTGGGCGGCAGCAGTAGCGGCAACGGCTGCGGTAGCGGCAGTGGCGGTGGCAGTCGCGGTAGTTTGACCGGAGACGGCCGTTTCAATCGGGGGCGTACCGGCTGCCGGTCGCATGTCAGGTTCGGCCAGGTTCATGATGCATTGGGTCCATTTGGAGGTTGTGGCCGGGAGGCGGCGCCGGATGCGGGTGCGGCAGCGGGCCCGGATGTGGATACGGATGCGGGCACGGATGCAGGTACGGCAGCCGCTGGCGCACCGGCAGCGGCTGCGCGCGCAGGAGCGACGGCCGGTACGGCGCCGCCATCCGGCTGCCAGCCCCCGCCCAGCGCCTTGTAGAGGCGCACCAGATCGTCGCTCAGGCTGACACTGGTGGCGGCCACGCTGTCCTGCGCCGCGTACAGGGTGCGCTGGGTCTCCAGCACCGTCTGGAAATCGACCAGGCCGCTGGAATAGCGCTGGCGCGCCAGCAGCGCCGCATTGTTGGCCGCGCCGGCGGCCCGGTGCAAATGCTCGAGCCGGCGGCGGTCGCCGGCCAGCGCGCTCAGTACGTCCTCCACGTCCTGCAGCGCCGCCAGCACGGTTGCCCGGTAGGCGGCGTGGGCCTGGGCCTGCGCGCCTTGCTGCAACTTGAGCTGCGCCACGCTGGCGCCGCCGTCGAAGGCATTGCCCGACACAGTGCCCAGCAAGGCGCGCAAGATGGTCGAGCCGGTGCCGCCCACGCCCAGGCCGTGCAGTCCGATCGAGCCTTCCAGCCGGAACGATGGATAGCGGGCCGCGTCGGCCTGCCCCACCCGCGCCACGGCGGCCTGCACCTGGAATTCGGCGGCCCGCACGTCGGGCCGCTGGCGCAAGGTGTCGGCCGGCAGGCTCAGGGCCAGGTCGGCGCCGCCGTCCGGAATGGGCGCGAACGCCGCCAGCAAGGTGTCGAGCGTGGCGGGCGCCTCGCCGCACAGCACGGCCAGGCTATGCGTCAGCTGGGCCACGCTGGTTTCGAGCACGGGCAGCTGCGCCTTGGCCAATTCCGTGGCCGACAGCGCCTGCTGCTGTTCCAGCGACGTGAGCAGGCCGGCCTGCACGCGCCAGTCCGTGATCTGCATGGTCGATTCCTGGCTGGCCACGTTGTCGCGGGCGATCGCCAGCCTGGCCTGGGCGCCACGCAGTTCGATGTAGTTGCGGGCCACTTCGGCCGCCACCGTCACCTGGGCGTCGGCCAGGCTGACCTCGCTGGCACGGACCGTGGCCACGCCGGCCGCCAGCGCGTAGCC
>JAZJZQ010000201.1:0-7325 GCA_040389625.1 Pseudomonadota bacterium
CCGGCCGGCAGCTTGAAGGCGCTGACCGACTGCGCCAGCGCCTGGGCCTCGTCCTGCATGCTCTGGGCCGCCGCGGCCGCCTGCTGCACCAGCGTCGCGTTCTGCTGCGTCATCTGGTCCATCTGGGCGATGGCCTCGTTCACCTGTTCGATGCCCAGGCTCTGTTCCGCGCTGGCCGACGTGATCTCGGCCATGATGTCGGCCACCTGCTGCACCGAGGTGACGATCAGGCCCATGGTCTGGCCGGCCTCGTCCACCAGCGCGCTGCCGCCGTCCACCTGGTGCACGGAATCGTCGATCAAGCCCTTGATTTCCTTGGCCGCCGTGGCCGAGCGCTGGGCCAGGCTGCGCACTTCCGATGCCACCACGGCGAAGCCGCGGCCCTGTTCGCCGGCCCGGGCCGCCTCGACGGCCGCGTTCAGGGCCAGGATGTTGGTCTGGAAGGCGATGCCGTCGATCACGCCGATGATGTCGACGATGCGGCGCGACGAGGCCTTGATCGAGCCCATGGTGTCGACCACCTGGGCCACCACGGCGCCGCCGCGCTGGGCCACCGACGAGGCGGAGATGACCAGCTGGTTGGCCTGGCGCGCGTTGTCGGCGTTCTGCTTGACGGTGGAGGTCAGCTCTTCCATCGAGCTGGCCGTCTGCTCGAGCGAGCTGGCTTGCGACTCGGTGCGCCCCGACAGGTCCTGGTTGCCGGCCGCGATCTGGCCCGCCTCGCCGGCGATGTTGGCGGTGCCGGCGCGCACCGTGCCCACCGTGCGCGCCAGGCTCTGGTTCATGTCCTGCAAGGCCCGCAGCAGCTGGGCCGTCTCGTCGCGTCCGGCCGGCGCGCTCCGCGTGCTGAGGTCGCCGTCGGCCACGGCGCGGGCGATGCCCACGGCCGCGTTCAGGGGCACCGTGATGGAGGCCGTGATGCGCCACGCCAGCAGGGCCGACACGGCCAGCGCGGCCAGCCCCATCACCGTCATCATGCGGCGCGAGAAGTCGATGTCGCCGGTGGCGCGCCGGCCGCCGGCCTCGATGTCGCTCTTCTGCCGGGCCACCATGGCGCGCGTATGCGCGAGCAGGGCGTCCAGGGCGGGGAAGGTTTCGCGGTTCATCAGGGCCGCCGCCTGCGCCTTGTCGCCGGCCTCCACCAGGTCGGCCACCTTGAGGAAGGAGGCGGCGTAGCTGGCGCGGGCGGCCTGCAGCTTGGCCAGCAGGGCTTGCTCGGGTCCGGTGTCGGCCAGCTGGCCCAGGGTGGCCAGGGCGGCGTCGATTTCCCGCTTGTCCTGGTCGATGCGGGCATAGCTGCCGGCGCGCTGGGCCTTGTCGTCGATGATGAACAGGGCCAGCGTGCGGCGCGCGTCCTCGCGCGCGTCGGCGTCGATGGTGGCGGCGGCCGAGGCGCTGGGCCAGTCGCGCTCGACGATGTCGTGCGCGCTGGCGCTGATGGAGCCGAAGCGGCCGATGCTGGTGCCTATCATGGCCAGCATCATCAATACCAGCAGGCCGAAGCCGGCCCGCAGCCGGGTGCGGATGCTCAGTCGGGCGAGGTCCATGGCGCCTCCCGTCAGGCCGCGGGGGCGTCGCTCAGGCCCATCTCGGCGCTGGACATGAGCTTGTCGATGTCGACCAGGATCAGCATGCGCTCGTCGAGCGTGCCCAGGCCGATCAGGTAGTCGTTGCTGAAGGCGGTGCCCATTTCCGGCGCCGGCTTGACCTGGTCGGGCGTGAGGGTGGTCACGTCCGACACGGAATCGACCACCATGCCCACCACGCGCCCGCCGATGTTGAGGATGATGACGACGGTGAACTGGTCGTACACCGGTTCGCCCAGCCGGAACTTGATGCGCATGTCGACCACGGGGATGATGATGCCGCGCAGGTTGATCACGCCCTTGATGAATTCGGGCGCGTTGGCGATGCGGGTCACCGTTTCGTAGCCGCGGATCTCCTGCACCTTGAGGATGTCGATGCCGTATTCCTCGGAGCCGAGGGTGAAGGCGAGAAATTCGCGCCCGGCGATGTCGTTGCCGGACAGGGTGGCCGATGCAGGTTCTTGCATGCTAGGGTCCTTTGCGTGGTGGGGCGGTCCGCGCGGGGCGGACCGGATGCCGGCCGGGCAGCGCCGCCGGGCTCGTATTGCTTGGTCGCCGCGGCCCGTCCAAGCTGACACGCCGCCGTCCAAGAGTAGCAGAGTCGCCGCCGGAATACGAGCGTGGCAGTGGTTCTTTTCGCACTTTGTTCCTCTATGGAAGCTATCAATTCCATAGGGGGTTGTCACGCTGTACGAATCTGATTATGCTAGGTCCAAGGCGGCCGCGCAGAGTCGCCAGCCAGCGCAGCCACTGCGCCCCATGAGGAGACCGTATGACCGATTCCAACGCTGCAGACGAGAACTGGCTGCTCGACGAGGACGAAGAGGAGTCCCCGCCGCCCGGCCCGGGCGCGCCTGACCAGCGGCTGTGGCGTGTGCTGATCGTCGACGACGACGTCGACGTGCATGCCGTCACGCGGCTGGCGCTGCGCAACGTCAGCTTCAAGGGGCGGGAACTGGAACTGTATTCGGCCTACAGCGGCCGCGAAGCGTACGAGATCCTGCGCACCACGCCCGACATCGCCCTGGTGCTGCTGGACGTGGTGATGGAGACGGACGACGCCGGCCTGATCCTGGCGCGCCGCATCCGCGAGGAACTGCACAACAGCATCGTGCGGGTGGTGCTGCGCACGGGCCAGCCGGGCCAGGCGCCCGAGCAGCGCGTCATCATCGAATACGACATCAACGACTACAAGGCCAAGACCGAGCTCACCACGCAGAAGCTGTTTACCACCGTGATCTCGGCCCTGCGCGCCTACGAGAGCTTGAACATGCTCGAGCGCAGCCGCATCGGGCTGGGCAAGATCCTGGCCGGCGCCACCAATCTGTACCAGATCCATTCGCTGCGCGAATTCGCCTCCGGCGTGCTGAACCAAGTCTCGGCTATCCTCGACGTGGGCTCGGACGGCGTGCTGTGCCTGATGCAGGGCGATACCGGCGTCACCACCGTGGTGGCCGCCACGGGCGGCTACGCGGCCTTGAACGACACGGAGCTGATGCCGCTCGACCATCCGCTGTGGCCCACCATCGCCAAGGCGTTCGCGGAGAAGAAGAGCCAGTTCGAGCATCCGGCCAACGTGCTGTTCATCCACACCCAGGAGAACCGGGAAGTGGCCATCTCCGTCACGCCGCCGTGGCCGCTGGCCCAGATCCAGCGCGACTTGCTGGAAGTGTTTTGCCAGCGCATCGCGGCCGCCTTCGACAACCTGTACATGTTCGGCCAGCTGCGCAAGGCCCAGGAAGCGACCGTGGTGGCGCTGGCCGACCTGGCCGAGTTCCGCGACAGCGGAACGGGCGGCCATGTGCGGCGCGTGCAGCAGCTGTCGAGCGCGCTGGCCCTGCGGCTCAAGGAACGGGGCGCCTGCCTCGACGAGCTGACCCCGCAGCTGATCGACATGATAGGCCTGGCCAGCATCCTGCACGACGTGGGCAAGGTGGCCACGCCCGACCATATCCTGCTCAAGCCGGGCCTGCACACGCCCGAGGAGCGGGTGCAGATGCAAAACCACGCCGAAGTGGGCCGTTCCATCCTGGAGCGGGCCGCCAACATGGTCGACGGCGTCAGCTACCTGACCTACGGCGCCGAGATCGCCGGCGCCCACCACGAGCATTACGACGGCCAAGGCTACCCCAACGGCCTGGCCGGCAAGGCCATCCCGATCTCGGCCCGCATCGTGGCCGTGGTCGACGTGTTCGACTCGCTGCTGCATGAACGGCCCTACAAGGAACCGTGGCCCCACACGGAAGTGATGAACTACATCACGGAACGGGCCGGCAAGCAGTTCGACCCGGAAGTGGTGACGGCCCTCGTCGAGCTGATCGAGCGCGACCCCACCATCGGCCACACGCCGGACTGAGCCGGGCCGCCGGCTTGCCGGCGCCCTGTGGCTCAATACTCACAGATAACCACGGAAATGCCGGCGCCGCCGGCGGCCCCGTATATACTGGGGCAAAGGGCGGGCCCGTCCATGGCGCCTGTGCCGGCGCGCGCCGCGCCGTCCCACCGGGGAAAGTTCGAACCATGAAAGATTTACAAGGCCTCAGTGCGCTCATCATCGAGCCGCACCAGGGCATGCGCGCCAGCCTGCATGGCATGCTGGGCCAGTGCGGCCTGGCGCGCATCGACGACGCGGCCAATTCCAGCCAGGCCATCCGGCAGATGGCGCTCAAGGCCTACGACCTGATCCTGTGCGAATACGACCTCGAGAGCGGCCAGGATGGCCAGCAGATGCTGGAAGACTTGCGCCACCACCGGCTGATGCACGCGGCCACCCTGTTCTTCATGGTGACGGGCGAGGGCAGCTTCGGCAAGGTGGTCAGCGCGGCCGAGCTGGCGCCGGCCGACTACATCCTCAAGCCGTTCGCGGCCGATGCCATCGTCGAGCGCATCACGCGCGCGCTGGCCAAGCGGGCCGTGTTCCTGCCCATCCACGAGCTGATCGACCTGGGCAACCAGCCCGACGCCATCGCCGCCTGCGTGGCCGGGGCCGAGCGCCATCCGCGCTATGGCGTCGATTTCGATCGCCTGCGCGCCGAGCTGCACCTGGTGCTGGGCGAGGCGGCCGTGGCCGAGGGCATCTACCGTGCCCTGTACGAGAGCCGCGGCGTGGGCTGGGCCCGGCTGGGCCAGGCCAAGACCCTGTTCCTGCGCGGCCGCTACGGCGAGGCCCAGACCATGCTCGAGCAGCTGCTGGCCCAGTATCCGCGCTTTCTCGACGCCTACGACTGGCTGGCCAGGACCCACGAGGCGCAAGGCGGCCTGCCGCGCTCGCAGGCCGTGCTGATGGAGGCGGTGGACCTGTCGCCGCATGCGCTGCGCCGGTTGCGCCGGCTGGGCGAGGTGGCGCTGGAGGCGGGCGACGTGGACACGGCCGAGCGGGCCTTCCGGCAAGTGGTCAGCAAGTCGCGCTATTCGGAATTTCGCGACGCGCAAGACCATGCGCGCCTGGTGCAGGCCCTGCTGCGCCAGGGCGACCCGGTGCAGGCGGCCGCCGTGATCCGCGACCTTGACAAGGCCATGGCCGGCCAGCGCAACGGCGTGGCCTGCGGCGCCATCGCGGCCGCCCTGCTGCACGACTACACGGGCAACGACATGCGGCTGCAGCAGTCGCTCGACCAGGCCCTGGCCGGCTGCCGCATCGCCCACGGCCTGGCGGCCGACCTCAAGCTGGAACTGGCCCGCACCTGCCTGGCCCACGGCCGGGAACGCCAGGGGGCCGAGCTGGTGCGCGAAGTGATGCGCAACGCGGCCGGCCCGGCCGGGGTGGACAAGGCGACGGCCATGCTGGCCCAGGCCGGCCATGGCGCCCTGGCCGAACGGCTGGCCCAGGAGAGCCGGCAGGAGGTGGGCGACATGGTGGCCCACGGCGCGGCCCTGGCCAAGCACGGCGACTACCGGGGCGCGGTGGAACTGATGCTGGAGGCGGTGGCCAAGCTGCCCGACAATCCGCACGTCGTGTTCAACGCGGCCGTGGCCGTGCTCAAGTGCCTGGAGCACACGGGCTGGGACGACCGCCTGGGCCAGCACGGGCTGAACCTGATCGCGGCCGTGCGCCGGCTCGACCCCCTCAATCCCAAGCTCAACGCGCTGTCCGGCCTGCACCAGCAAATTTTGAAGAAATACAACATCCGGGCCGCCCGCTGGAACGACGCGCTGAAAGTGGCGCTGATCTAGCCGCAGGCAGCGCTACAATGGCTGTTATCGTACAGACACAGATGGAACCCCTATGGAACAGGCACCCTTGCGCAACGCGTCCGGCGAAACCCGTCCCGTGCGCGGCCTGTTGCTGAAAAAGCTATGCGGCGACGAAGGCATGTTCGCGCTCGGCGCCTCGGTGGCGCGGGTGGTGCAGCTGGTCGACTCGGACGACCAGGGCACCCACAGCCTGGCCTACTACGTGCTGTCGGACGTGGCGCTGACCCAGAAGATCCTGCGCCTGGCCAACACCCCGGCCTACCGCACGGCCGGCGGCACGGCCGTCACCACCATTTCGCGCGCCATTTCCCTGCTCGGTTTCGACAACGTCAAGACCACGGCTCTGGCCATGCTGCTGGTCGACACGCTGGCCAACAGCAAGCACGCCCAGGCCGTGCGGGTGGAACTGGAGGCGGCCCTGTGCGCCAGCCTGGTGGGACGGGAAATGGCCCGCCAGTCGGCTTACCAGGGGGCCGAGGAAGCGTCCATCGGGGCCCTGTTCAAGAACATCGGCCCGCTCGTGATCGCGTCCCAGGAGCACGAACGGTTCCGCGAAATCGGCGCCCTGATGGCCGGCGGCAAGCACAGCCAGGCCCAGGCCTCGCAAATGATACTGGGCAGCAGCTACGACACCCTGTCGGCCGCCATCCTGCATGAATGGAAGATCCCGGACGTGATCGTGCGCGCCCTTAGCGCACTGCCGCCGGGCAAGCAGAAGCCGGCCCTGAACCGCAACGAATGGGTGCGCCAGGTGGTGTCGTTCAGCATCGACGCGGCGCGCCTGCTGGCGCGCAAGGTGGCCCCGTCCGACCCCGACGGGCTGGCCCTGGAGCAGCGTTACGGCACCGCCTTGAACCTGGACCAGGACAAGCTGCAACAGCTGTTTGCCACCGTGCGGCGCGACATGGCCGCCCTGCTCGACAGCATGCAGCTGGGGCCGCAGACGGAAGTGGAGGAGCCCAGCGCGGAAGGCTTGCCCAACGTGCTGCTGCTGGCCACCATGAACGCGGACGGGCGCGAGCGCGACGGCGCCCACCCCAGCGGCAAACCGTTCAACGCGCGCGAGCTGCTGCTGGCCGGGGTGCAGGAAGTGACGCAGATCCGCGCCACCCCGCACAGCAAGGCCAACGAGGTGATCCAGGCCGTGCTCGAGACGCTGTACCGCAGCATGGGCTTCCGCTTCGCCACCGTGGTGCTGAAGGACGTGCGCAGCGGCCAGTACCGGGCCCGCATCGCGCTGGGCGAGCAGCACGCGGCGCGCCAGGCCGGCTTTGTGTTCCCCCTGCTGCAGGACGGCGGCCTGTTCCACCTGGCCATGGAGAACGACGCCGACCTGATGATCGCCGACGCCAGCACGCCGAAGATCCGCGACCTGTTGCCGGGCTGGCACCGCGCCCTGTTGCCGGATGCCCGCAGCTTCATCGTGCTGCCGCTGGTGGTGCAGGGCACGCCGCTGGGCCTGTTCTACGCGGACCGGGTCCAGCCCGCGCCGGAAGGGGTGCCGCCGGACGAGGCTTCGCTGATCCGCGCCCTCAAGGGCCAGGT